>JAHDEE010000045.1 GCA_020629005.1 Chitinophagales bacterium | reverse complement strand
ATTCTGGCTTGAGTAGCGTGCCTTTCCCATTAAATCCTCGCACAAGTTCCGTCAGGTAAAGAGACATATCCTGAGCGCTCGTCATTAGGGCACCATCTGGGTAGGTAATCGCCGTATACAAAGGTAGCGGCAACTCGTGTGTAAGATACAGTCGCGAATGGGCCCTTAAATCCACCTGCTCAGCATTCCAGCCACTTGAACGCATACCAAGTGGATCCAGAATATGCTTCTTGGTGAAAGCCGCAAAATCCTCTCCTGATGCACACTCTACAACATATGCGGCCAGCGTTGTACCCATATTGGAATACTGGAAGCGGGTACCAGGCTTTTGTTCAAGGAACCCTTCTTCCCTATAATATTTACCGTCTTTAGTGAGCATCGCTTTCAAGAACTCACCTATACTCACCATGCTTTCAGGAGCATTTAGGGTTTGCGCAGGTGAGTCTACCAGCAATCCTTCAAGATCCTGATCCGGCAACATTACCCAGGCTTTGTCCATGTATTCCTTGGAATCCACAATTCCGGATGTATGTGTCGCCAACTGTCGAATGCTAATTTGCACATCCGGGTGATGTGGATTATCAACATTCCAGGATAGATACTTTGAAACAGGATCATCCAGATCTAGCAAACCAAGTTCCTGTGCCTTCATTATCGCAAGACCAACCATAGTCTTGGACACCGAGGCGATAGGTTGTATGGTGTTGGCAGTATAGGCTGTTGAGTCAGCAACATCTGCGAGTCCGAAACCCTTAGCGTAAAGCGGACCAGAGCCTCCGACAATAGCAACCATAAAGCCGTTTATCTTTCCGGCTTCCAGTATTTCATTTAGCGCTGTATCCAGCGAGTCTTTTTGCAGAGGGAATTCTGCTTGCATTGGCTTAGTCTGGGTCCAAGCGATCCAAGGCAAACTTAGGACCAATAATAGGGAGCAAAGTAGGTTCTTTAACATCAGTTGGTTTTGTGCTTTAAACGCGCTTACCAGACTATAAGTTACAGCCTGGTCAAAAAAATAATACTGCCTTCTTCCCTTTAGGCAAAGTACTTTTCCTTCAACTGCTTATACCTTGTCCGACCGATCGGTAGGGAAAGTTCATTCTCGATCATCAGCCGATACTTACTACCAGGCTCAACCAGGATAGACTTTGCAGCCGTCATATCGGCAATATACGATTTGTGAATGCGTTCGAAGCGGTCTGGCAACAATATATTGAGACTTTCGAGAGATTTGTTATGAACTTCCTTTCTACCATTACGCAAATGTAATTCAGTGTAGATGCCGGCACCCTGTATGTAGAGTATATCCTCCACATTCACGAGAATTCGCCTTCCCCTTTTTTGCACAGCCAGGTATTTGGTTTGTGGCTTTACATCGCGCTGTGACATTCGACTGATGGCTTTTGCCAGACGCTCTTCGTCAAAAGGTTTTGGAACGAAATCTAAAACGCCAAACTCAAAAGCTCGCACAGCCCTGTCTTTGTAAGCGGAAACTATGATGGTGTGAAAGGGCTCAGAGACCATCGATTCAAGCACTTCAAATCCGTCCTCACCGTTGAGATTGAGGTCAAGAAACAGGAGATCAATCTTCTTGATACTCAGGTAATTTTGGGCTTCATCTAAGGAGGAGCAGAGCTCCAAAGATTGCAATTCTCCAGCCATAATGCTCTTAACCATTCGCTCCAATCGCCTGGCTATCCGAGCCTCATCTTCCACTATTAATACTCTCATACTCACAACTTTATTGCATACTCCTGTTTAGCATCTTCGGGGATTGCATCAGGACTCATTTAACAATCGTAATTTGCGTTGCCCATCCGTCCTCAATGGCTTCAGATGAGAAGGTCCATTTGTCCGGATATGATTCCTGAAGCCGCGACTTGATGTACTTAAGTCCGGTCCCATCCTTCACTTTTTTGCGCTTGTTAGATCCTCGGGTCCTAGCCACATTTAGCAAACGATAGGTCCTTTGTTTACTGCTCCTGCTGCAAAGAAGTCTAAATTCTACAGTTCCATCCTCACTGGGCAGGCTATGCGTAATGCCATTCTCTACAATGGTGTGAAAAACTGCCGGAGGTATGAGCTCTCCTTCAATCACATCCTCTTGTTTCCATAGGTATTCAATCTCCTTTCGGAAAGCCATGACCTTCAAATGATTCTTGCAAAGATCGATTTCCTGTTCTATGGGGATCAGTTTTTCGTCTGCAATATCGTTGAGTATTTCGAACTCTCCTGCCAGCGCATTGATAAGTTTCACGCCCTGATCAGGACTCTCCTCCACCCAGTCAATCAAAGAAGTAAGCGTATTCATGATAAAATGAGGCCGTATATTTTTTCGCAGTAGCTCATTTTTCAGGCGCTCAGAATGCACCAAAGATAGCTGATAATCACGTTGCTGTTTCCTGGTTCTTACAATGAGTATATACAGCATTGCTACCAACACTAGCCCGAAACCTACAAATATGCTGACATCAAATCCTGAGACAAAACTAAACCTCGCTTGCAGCATCCAATAGCCCAGGACAATTGCTAATAGCCAGGCCCCGAAAACTACTAGTGCTCCCTTAACCTTCTGGTACACCGCAAAACCGCAAATTAAGACACAGAAAAATGCAGTTGCAATATTTTCCCTGCGCGCTAGAAAATCGAAATCATGGTAGAATTTATACTCAAACAGCAACAATCCCAGTATCCAAATACCAAGCAGCCAAAACTTTCTGGGTGTTGCCAGCTGCTTCATGAAAAAGAGCGGGACCAAGACACTCAAAAGTAAATTACTGATTCCGATCAAGTGCAAGCGTATATGCTGAAAAGGATAGGCATATGCATGAAATAGCTTTAGGTATTCCAAGAGCAGCTGCGCACAAAATAACAGACAAATGAAGGCAAAAATCAAGGGAGAAAAATCGCGGGGATTCGCAAAGAACATGATAAAAAAGTAAATACTCGCCAGAGCAAAAGCACCGGCAAACATAAACATGTACTTACTCATCTGTAGCGGAGCTTCAATCAGGTTACGGTATTGATCGAAAATTAGAAATGCATGAATATTCGGCTTCCGATGAGCCTTCGTTGCTCGCAGCGCCATGCTGTGCTGCCCCTTTTTACAAAGGGAGTCAGGAATCTGTAAAGTAAAGTGATAACTTCCCGGAACCTCCGTCTTTCCTTCAATGCCGAGTTCCCCATTTGTTCCCAGATAATGTCCATCCCAATATGCCTCGTAGGCCGCCGGTATCCCAATAGTAACCCCTTGATCCCGAAAGTCTTCCTCAAAGTATTCGCTAAGTCGAACCCAAAAAACTACATCTGGCGGAATATTCCTGTCAACACCCCATTCGCTATGGTCAAAATCTTTTTCTAGCCAACTAGGGTCATCCCCTATTTTCATCCCACCACTGTCAGACATACGATATTCTGGCGGATCACCACAGGAAGTGCAAAACATTGCGACAATAGCCGCCAAAATGAACAGTAGAATCTGCTTATTCATCTTAGTCAAAGATACAGCAAGTTCCAGCCAGGCAGAAGTCGTTCACATGTTTCCTGAGCAATTGACAATTTCATGCAATCTTTGGCTCACTTGAGCAGAACATATCGCTCAAATGCCGTCGGTTCCTGTGGGCATGTCTTCAAACGCTGTAATAAATTTAATTCTAGCTCAGTTTATCGAGTTTTGCCTGAATAAAATCCCTGTCTCGTTTACTGGCTGCCTTGTCCAAGGCCAGGTTGAGATGCAACTTCTGCTTGTCCAGATTGTTTATCTCGGCGTAGAGCTGAGCAAGTAAAGTATGGTAGAGATGCCTATCCTCAAGATTTAGCTTCAATGCCTCCGGTATCGCTATATTCGCTCCATCGGCCCGAGCGAGCGCATAGGTGCGATTCAAGGCTGCTATCGGTGAATACTCCAGCTGCAAAAGGTAATTGTACAGTTGCAATATATTCTCCCACTTTTCGTGGCTATCTTCCTCAGTATGCCAGTAGGCTATCGCAGCCTCAAGGTGAAATTTATCTAATTGCTCTCCAGTGGATGATCGATTCAGATAGTATTCTCCCTTTGCAATTAACGATTGCTGCCATAAATTCCGATCCTGCTCGTAATACAATACCTGGTCACCCTGTGCATCAAATCTCGCTTCGAAGCGAGACGAATGGAAGCACATGAGCGAAAGTAGCGCGCTTACTTTCGGCAAGTCAGTACTTTCATTTCTAGTCAAAAGAATGCAAAGACGCATGGCCTCCCGACAGAGATCTTTGCGTATAACGACATCGGAATGCGTAGCATAATAACCCTCGTTGAAAAGCAAATATAAGCTGGTAAGTACGGTGTCAAGACGCTCTGCGATATGCTTTGGCGGAGGTAGTTCAAGCTTTACTTTATGTTTACGCAAGTTCTGCTTAGCCCTATACAAACGCTTGTTAATCACCTCTCTATTGCTCAGCAAGGCAGAGGCTACTTCATCTATGCTAAATCCACAAAGCACCCGAAGAGCCATCGCTATTTGCGACTGCTCGCTAATCAATGGATTGGCTACCGCAAATAACATCTGAAGTTGAGAATCCTCAATGTTTTGCTCACTCAAATCAAGCTCAAGGTCATAGGATGTTTCCTGGCTGTGCTTGATATTGGGCTCGATCTTTTCTCGGCGCAATTTCTCCCTTCGCAAATAATCCCGTGCACGATTTTTTGCAACCGTGTACAACCAGGCCACTTGATTATCAGGCAGTCCCTGCTCCTTCCATTTCTCCGCAGCTAACACAAATGTGTCGCTTACAATGTCCTCCGCAACCTGAATGTTAGATAGTCCAAAAACTTTACAGAGTACAGCAACTAATTTGCTGTACTCTGTTCTGAAAAGTTTTGGGATCAATTGATCGATCTCCTTCATAAATCTAAAACAAGTTCAATTAAAGATCGAGCTGCACGAAACCACGGACTTCAACATGCCCACCCATATCGAGAATCGGACATCCCTTACCAATTTCAATGGCTTCTTCAATTGTCTCGGTCTTCACAATCATGTAGCCACCAAGTATCTCTTTCACTTCCGCATAGGGACCATCCGTTAGCACATTTCCAGGCTTGATTACCTTACCTTCATTGAGCAACTGATTGGTTCCTACAAACTTGCCCTGAGCCGCAGTCGCACCTATCCAATCTTTCCACTTCTTGATTTCGGCCTGAATCTGTTCAGGACTAGCTTCGAACTCTGGATTTGGAACATGTCGGAATAGCATCATAAATTCTTGCATCGTAATAAATTAAACGGTTTAAAAAATGAAATTCACCCTCAAGACGAACAAGTCCGGAGCGATTGGACAGCTTGGACAATTTTTCTTCATTTTTTTTTCGAGATACTTTGGCAGAGATGGTCAATACTATCAAAAAAGGGCCGTATAGCTCAATACTTTGTAAGAGAATCCCTTTACCTTTGTCCAATCTTGTGACGACAATTATACCAACATTGCAATGAAAAAACTAATTCTACTCGCATTCTGCTTGCTGGCAAGCCTTAGCACTTTTGCACAGATCGTACAATCGCTGGGAGATCTCAATCCTGGCGGTGAATCTTCCGCCTTCTTTGAAGACAATACGGTGATCGAATTTCAAGGCATGCTGCTCTTTGCGGCAGACGATGGAGCCAATGGCATCGAACTCTGGAAATACGATGGTAATGAAACCAGCCTGGTCAAAGATATCAACCCTGGAGCGACCGGCTCAGAATGCCGAAATTTCTACATCGTCAATGATCGGCTCGTCTTTACCGCCGATGATGGTACACACGGCATGGAACTTTGGACCACCGATGGCACTGAAGCAGGAACTAGTCTATTACTCGACATAGGTCCAGATTCAGAAAATGGTGTCAATGACGGCTTTGTCTACACTTACAAAGAGTTTCATCTGTACAATGATATGTTGCTATTCTCAGGAATCGACTCACCAAACAATAATGAATTGTGGAGAACCGATGGCACTGCAGCAGGCACCTTCAAAGTCAAAGACATTGCTTCCTTTAACGGCAGCTGGCCAGAGTGGTATACCACCTTCCAGGGAAATGTCTATTTCAGCAGCCGAGAAGGTTTCTGGAAAACAGATGGCACTGAAGAAGGAACCGAATTAGTGTTGAGTGAAGATCCAGATGACATATTTGGTTTTGAACCCTTCTCCATCCAGAATGCCGGGGATTACATGATCATGCAAAATTCCGGATTGTGGAGAAGCGATGGAACGACAGCTGGAACCTACAAAATCAAAGAGCTGGAAAATGTAAGTGTCAACTGGGGAGGACCGAGGCATTGGAAAGTGGGAGACCTAATGCTGTTCCCTGGTGATGATGGCATACATGGCGATGAACTCTGGCGAACTGATGGCACAGAGGAAGGCACCTTCATGGTCATCGATCTCATGCCGGGAGATGATGGTTACGCGCCTCAAAACATGGTGGTTCTCAACGACCGTCTTTACTACAAAGGAGACAATGGCAGCACAGGCATCGAGTTATACACTTCAGATGGTACAGCAGACGGCACCTTCCTGGTCACAGAACTGAATCCAGGATCAAGCTCTGGCTTCTTCCTGCCTTCGCTCATTACCACCGATGGTGAGCAACTCTTCATGAGCGCTGGTCCCTCCTTTCAAAAAGAACTTTGGGTCAGCAATGGAACAGGCCCTGGAACCTATGAGGTCGATCTCGATCCTAATGGCGAATCAGCTCCCACCAATTTCCATAAATACGGAGATCAATTATTTCTCTTTGCCAATGTTGGCGATCTGGGATGGGAGCCCTTCCTGGTTACCTTCGAAAACACAGCGAGCGATGCAGACAATGACGGATATGATGAAACGGTAGACTGCAATGACCTTGATCCAAACATCAATCCCGGTCAATCGGAGACTCCCTACAATGGAGTCGATGACGACTGCAATCCTGAAACACCAGACGACGATCTTGACCTGGATACTTATCCCTTTTCACAGGATTGTGACGACAACGACCCAGCAGTCAATCCAGCAATGGAAGAAATTGCTTACAATGCGATCGATGATGACTGCGACCCTGCGACACCAGACGACGATCTTGATCAAGACGGATTTGCCCAAGCCGATGATTGTGATGACGAAAATCCGGACATCAATCCCGACGCAGAAGAAATCGCCAATAATGGAATAGATGAAGACTGCGATGGCGATGACCTTCTAACCAACAACATTAACATCGCTGAGCTAGATTTAAGGCTCTATCCAAATCCGGTAAGCCATCAACTGTTTGTGCAAGGCTTGCAATCGAATTCTCTGAATTATACCATCATCAATCTGGAAGGAAAGCTGGTGCAGCAAGGTACCTTAAGCCAAGTGCTTAGCGTCGATCAGCTACCTTCCGCACAGTACATCTTGCAGTTAATCGACCCGCTTTCTGATTCACAAGCTGAGGTACAGATACAGGTAGTTCGCTAGTTATCGAATGTGCCTGAAGGAAACTGCTAAGTGGCTGAACGACTCTTTTAAAAGAATTTGGAGCGAGGCAGTAGCCAGCGCGTTGGTGGCCTACGGGCTATCCGCTATAATGCAGGAGGCATCAAGCCGCTTCGTGTATCCTGTAGCCATGTCTCTCCTTTGGTCGAGCCATGGCTACAGGCACACTCAGTCGGCCTGCTGCCTCCTGCATTCCGCTTCTATCCCGGCTATTTTGTTACTGCCATACCCGCGGCCACAATGCATGGTGCAGTTCATCGCGAAATCAATCAACAGTAGAAATACAATACGGTAAACTTTCCCGAGACAAACAAGTCAATGGAAGATATTTCAGTTTTTTCATTTTGGTATTCCACTACAAATCAAACGAAAGATCACGGATTTATTATAAAAATGTGGTATCTTTTGCATAAGACCAAACAGATAAGCTATGAAGAATTTTCCGTACAAGCATCTGATCTGGGCAGTCGTAGCAGTGATTGCCATGTTCGTTTTTCGTGAAGCCTGGCTGAAGCTTTTCGTAAAAGTAGAAAAAGTCGACATCCTTGGTAAGGTGACGGTTGAGGTAGATCAAGGTGAGGCAGAGCTACTGTTTGAAGCAGAGAAGCAACACAAAGAGGCGATACATAAGCAGCTTCAGCTGGTAAAGGATTACCAAAACAGTCTGGAAAAGGCGTACAAAGATCTGCTGGCTTGTCAGGATAGTCGAACTGAACCGATGATGCCCGACGGAGTAACTGGCAGTGAAGAACTTAGAGTTCCAACAACCAAATCGAGCACTTACGATACAACGATTCAACGATTGCGTAAAAGCTATACGGAGCAGTTTGAAAAAACCTACGAACCCATTGTTACCCCAAAAAAACTGGTCCCAACGCCTGAGCTAGAACCTCAATGACCTGCGCTTTGCGGAAATCTTCTGCCATCATTCATCTCTACTAGCGAATGACCTCCATGCTTGCAAGAGCTGTTTTGAATACTTTTTTAAAGTCCGGTAACCCCTGCACAACATTTTGAAGTACAATCACTGAAGTGTGGGACTCCGGATTGTAAAAGCTGGCAGATACGAAACCTGGTGAGTACCCTAAAGCGCCAATTTGTGTATCCTGCTCCCCTTTCAGGAAGGTGAGTCCATAACCGTATTCTATCTCTCCAAATATCGGGTGTTGCCTTCTAGCATGTGCCTTCTTCATCTGCGCAAGGCTGGCCTCCGAAACCAAGTTCCCCTCATGCAAAAGATCATTCCACCTGGCGAGATCAAATGCAGATGAGATAAAACTGCCTGCTGCTGCAAAGTTTCGCAAACTCTCTTTTGCTATTTGCAATTGACCGGTATCGTCCTCTTCATATCCATCTACCAGGTTTGCATAAGATAAAGGTGCTTCATCAGGGTGACAGGTTTTATTTAAAGCATGCGTCTTGAAGAGTTCTGCCGACAATTCCTGAAATGATCTGCCGCTGGCCTGCTCCAGTACTTTAGCTAGCAAATGGAATCCTATCTGCGAATAGGCAAAGGAAGAACCTGGTTTGAAAGATAAACCCTCATCTATCCTTTCTATACCATGTGTATGAGTCAACAAATGGTGAATGCTAACTTCATCCTTCCAATCCTGACCCAAATCCGGCAGAAACCTGGATACACGATCGCCCAAAGCTATCTCACCGCGTTCAACTGCCTGCATCACCAACACAGCTGTAATCTGCTTGCTAATAGAGCCTATGACAAATTGCTCTGCCATCGTCAGCGGCTCACCACTTTCCAAATGAGAAAAGCCCTGACATCGAGCATAAGCAGCTTGTCCTTCCCGCTGCACCAGTATACAGCCATTGAAGCTACTGTCTTTCTCCAGAATCTGGTTTAGGCTAGAAACGTAGTTCGGCTGATCATAATGTCCCTTTGCCCAGGCTATGGTTGGCACAATCCATTCTGGCAAAGCCCTGAAAAGGAAGCCATGTCCTAGCTGTGTATGCAATTGCAATTCATTAAAGCGAGTGACTTTCTGTTCTTGAGCTTCGAGATAAGGAATAGCAGATTGTGCCCATCCGTCACTGCTTTCAAATATGGACAGCACATTGCCTTGCAGATCCAGTTTTCGAATTGGCTCGGTATCCGGTGGCACGAAACAGGCAATGAAGACAAAGTTTATATCCGGATTCGCCAATTGGGCACTTACTCTGCGGGCTATAAATCCTCCTTTGCTGGTTCCAGCAACAGTAATGTCGGAAGGATCTACCCCATCAGCTAACAATCCCTTGATCTCCTCAACAACCTTTTGGGAGTACGGTTCTACCTCGGTATCAGGCGCCCGCAATTCTGAATGTACGATCAATCCTGCTTGTTCAAATGCCTGTACTATTTCTTGATACATCGCCCGACCATGTTGCGGGTGAGCTTCATCCGGCTCAAGTTCAAGCCAACGATTGTGCAGAAAGAAAAGATGCGATTCAGCATGCAGCGGGGCACTGGTTCCAAGTGCTAGCATTACCAGCAGCAGAATTCTCCAAATCATAAGGTCAAGTTATTTATGTGAAAGGCATAAGATAACAAAACTCTTAAAGTTCTGGAACAGGCATGCAATGGTATTTATGTCAGTCTGGTCAATGACTTCTATGGGTTCACGATGCACAGAAGGACCTTCAAAACCACTATATTCATTCGACTCATTTGCCTGAGGCCAGGTATAGCTGCCCTTGTTGATCCAGGTTGTTCCATCTTCAGAATAATCTACAATCACACCTTTGACACCGTTCCCGCTTTCGCCAATGCGATTGGCGTTCCAAATGTGTGTACTATCCAGGTTTTGACCACCATGAAACTCATAAAGAATCCATTGGCTGCTTCCATGTGCTGTATTTGGGTTGGGGCTATTGCTACAAGAAACCCATGACTTGTTCCAATAGTTGCCGTTGTCCGTACATTGTGCAAATCATTGCTGAAAGCAGCAAAGAAGCGTCAGCAAAAATATTGTGAAAAAGAAATGCATCCGACGATCGTTTTGTATTAGTTATTCAAATAGACTGTAGATCACATTTTAGGCCAAAAATCCAAAGGGCAGGTAAGTAAGTTACGAAACTCTCCATATGCACCGGGCTGATGTATGTCAAAGCCAACGAATTACACATTGAATATTTGTCGTCTAACTCCCAAAAGATGGGACAAAACTACCTGCGTGAGGGATAGAAGCGGTACGAGCCGCCGGCCACTGCGACTGAGGCATGTGCTATGGGGGCTCGGAGCCTGCGGAGAGACCACAGAGCGCATAAGCCGAAGCGCAGTGGACAAGGTGAGTGAGAGCGGATAGCCCGACCTTGGCTGTCTGGTGGGCGCAGTACTAGCGGCGGGAAACATCCTGCTCTAGCCGCTGCGCCCACGAGACAGCCAAGGGCACGCCCAAAAAAGAATCATCTAATTCGTAGTGGAGACCTAAACGGCACCCGCTTCTGAATCCGCAATTGTTGGGGGCTTTCTATTTTGACTGAAGGCAAAATCCACAAGGATGAGGATCATTCCGATGACCACAGAGACGTCGGCCATATTGAAGATGCCTGTTTTGACAAATCCTAGATCTATGTGCATAAAATCCGTGACAGATCCATAAAGAACCCGATCATATATATTTCCGATACCGCCACCGATTGCGAATGCGAGTCCGATGACTGCCCAGGGTGAAAGCTCAGTGCGGACGATGATCATGCGAAGCAATATCAGCAGCATGATGATTGGCAAAATTTGCAGGAAGAGGACTTTTAGCGCTGGAGGCAGATCGGAACCGAGACTTAACGCTGCTCCGGTATTTTCTACATTGGTAAGTATGAAATTACTTTTGATCAATTCTATCCGCTCGTATTTGTCGATGCTGTTGCGAACCACTTCCTTGGAAATCTGGTCACAACCAATGTTGACAAGAATGACAGAAATAATGATGATGCTGCGCAACAACTTACTCATAACTACTAATTAATATATTGAAGCTTTGACTTAGCAGCGAGCCTGCTTTTTCTTTTTGCCTAATCGTCCTTTAGTACTCACCTTTTCGATGTACTCTTTGGCCAATGGCACTTTGCAAGCGGTGCCTCCCATGTCGACGCTTACTTTGCCGATGTTTGCACCTATTTCGCTTGCTTTTTGAGTGAGTTCAGTGATGAAACAACCTGTGGCAATCACAAAACCATTCATTGCATAGCGAACCCGATTCTGCGCATCGTGTACTTCTTCGCCAGCACGGTCGAGTAATTCGCTATATCTGGCTATGTCCAGTTCCTCGTCTGGCTTGATGGAGGCATAGGAAGAAAGTGTAGCCCAACCAGCCGCAGCAATATGCTCCTTTTTGGATTCAATCCACTTATTGCCTAGTTCGAATCCATGCTTAGTCTCAGAGGCGACCCAGGCCACGGTGTATTCGCTGAGCATATACCAATAGGCCTCTTTCGCCCATTTATTGAGGATGGTTTTAGTCATCTTGGTTTCATCGGCCATCAGGCCTGCGAGGTACATGGCGTCTGAGTTACCAGTGGCGTACAATTCCATGGCCAGGTCGTGGTTTTTCCTGGTCTTTTTGAGGATCTTTTTCAGATCCGCTACTTTAACGCCGTAAAAAGGCTCCTTAGCGCCATGCTTGATCAATATTTTCTTTGTGGACTCACTACCCAAAGATTCTAACTCCTTCATGATTTCCTGAGCGGTCATTGGCCAATTTCTTTTTTTCAAAGATAGTTCTTTTGCGTAGATTGGAAGCGTTTGATCCAGTCTGCTGTAGACAAAACGAAGCGCTTTAATGCAAGGTTAAGCCTGGCGATAGCTGCTGTAAGGCTTGAGCATTGGATTGTCGCATCATTTGCCTGGCACAAAATGAACAAAATCAGAAAGGATGGATGGATTTATGCTTGCCTTTATTTTTATGCTTGTCTTGTTTCTGGGGGCCAATATTATCAACCAGAGGGCGATAAAGAAGTTGGAGGTAGAGCAGGTGCAGCTCCTCGTGACCCAGTTTGCTTCCCAGAGACTTTGGTCATTGGGTCTGATGATCTTGCTGATCATCGGCTATTTTGCTGTGCTGAAGATGCGGTTTATGGACCCGCTCGTTTCGATGAGTTTGTACTTTGCGGTGCTGCTGATATTTCTCATTGTCCAGGTTACAACGACTAGCAAAAAGTTGCGAGAACTTGGATTTGATTCTGATTATTTGAAATCGTACAAACTTTCTACCGCCATCAAGTTTGTAGCCATTATTGGGTTTTGCCTGATGATGATCTCGCAGGTTGCCTGGAAGTAGATGGCACTAATGAGAACCTCCTTTGGATAACTTAATTCCTCCTGTCTCTTGTGGAAGCTGCTGAAGCAGCAGGGTTTTAAAGTCCAATAATTCTCTTTTGCTTTGGAGCCAGTACCATAATACACGCTCGTCCTCTTCTTGTTCCGAAGGCTGACTTGCCATAAAGTCTTTATGGGCCTGCGTCAGGTAGCGCTCGTTTTCAGTAGGATCTTCGAGAATCCGGGCAAATGCATTCTCAAGAGTTTGCAGAATTACGGAAGGTTGCTTCACAGAATTTCGCAATAGCAGTCTGATCGCAGGGTGATCTCCCAGTTCGTAGTGACATATCAGCTGCACTGCTCGAACACTGGACAGGTAGTGGCTTCGCATATACGGCCAATTCTGCAATTCCTCGATTGTTTTCAGGCAGCTTTCAAATAAGCCGTCAACCAGATCAAGAATGCAGTATGACCATACGATGGATTGCTGAGCAAGACCAAGGTTTTGAAAATTTTTGAGATGCCGGGAAAAGATACCTTCTCGGATCATTTGCATCCGCTCCAGCAAGCCTTTGTTCAGAAGCATCTTAACTTCAGAGGCATGAATCAGGGCGAGTAGACCGACCAATGTGGGTTCTGTAATGATGATGCGCTTTGCTCTTGCGATCCATTCTTCAGACCCTTCATAATCTCTCAGCAATGCGGAGCAATGTAAGAAATTTATGCAAACGGATACAAAGCTCTGCTTTTCTGCCAGCACTAGTTCATTTGCTTTTACATACTGCTCTTGCAGAATTGCCAGAAATGTGGCCCTTGCCTCTTGATGCCGGCCCAGAGCAGTCAGTGCGGATGCCTGAAGACTTAAAAAGTAATGGCCTACAGAGCTGTTTGCGGTTCGTTCGACCTGCTTATTGAGCAGATTGCCATTGAGAAAATCTTCTAATTCCTTCCGCTGCGCCTCGCTCTTGAGTTCATTATTATTTGTGTAGTGGGCAATACGAAGGCCCATAGCAGAAAGCTCGACGGCAATTTCAGACTTTCTGATCACTGTTTCAAGCCGACTACTGATTTCCATTTGTTTCTCAAAGGTTTCTTGCGGTGAAAACTCCAATTGAAATCCATTTCGATGCAAGAAGCGAATTTCATATTGTAGGAGAATCAGGGTGTACTCCGCGAGATTGGCGCGCTCAGCAATGAGTTTCAATTTTTCTAACCTTCTGTAAACTTCAACGTAGAGTCCACGCTTCTCCAGCAGAATTACGGCATCCAGACCTCGAAGTACTTCCTGCATGGGATCTGCAGGCTCCCGATTGGACATCAGAGACTTTAGCAAAAGATCGTAGAGCAATCTCTTGTATACTTTAAGGTTTGCACTTAATTTATCCTTGGAAAAATAGCGTTTCACAACTGCCTCGTCGTATCGTTTCATTTTAACGAGAAAGTCATATAGCCGAGAGAGTTTGTTGCCTTTACGGTAAAAGTGCACCTTAAAGTACCTCTTTTCTGCGGCAGTCATGCTGCTGATCAGCATATAGAGATTGTCAACGGGAGTTCTCATACATATCGATTTGCATAGGTAGCATATATAGCTCCGCCATGGCGGATCATTCCCACGTTCCGTCTACAAATAGTCAAAAATTCTATGTCGAGTAAAAACTGCTTTACCCTCAGCAGAGGGCTGTCCGGCAAGGTATGTAAAATATCAAACTAATCCACAAATGATTGCCCTTTACTTCTTATTTTGGCCAATTTTCGAGCAACAAAGAGCATCATTGTCAGCAATAATAACATTGTACCAATGCCAGGCTCCGACATCGGCCGAAGTTCCTCTCCTGCATCAAGCGACTGCTTGCCTGAAAGAATCTGTTCTTGCTTGCGCAACAAGGCAAGTTTCTGGGCTTCATTCTCTACTACCATGTAGGCGGTATACGGATTCATGATACGTGATTTGAAACTTGCCCTGACCATTTGTAGCCAGCTGTGCTCCTCCCGGTCCGGATGCAAAACCTGAGAAAGATATGCTCCCCAAATACTGAGTCCCGCTTGCCAGTCTTTTGCAGCAATATTTTGCTGAGGAGGAGAAATGATATCACTGTTTAGCACAATAGAAGGCTGCGAAAGGGTATCAAGGTAAGCCATCCTCTCCCCTGCCCCTGGCCAGGCAAAGACAGGATGTGACAATTGCAGTTCCTGAGGTCTCGCAATAATTTGCTTTGGTGCTTTGTTCAGTGAATGCTGGGTCAAACCCTCGTCAGTCCATGCATAGAAGTAGGGCGATTCTGGATAGGACATTGCAAGATCGCGAAAATCACCCGGCAGTATTGCCTCATGAAGGCTATCTGTCAATACCAGCATGACAGGATACCTATCGGACATTTCCTTGTAGGATTGCACGAGTACCTGGTCCATTGCTCTTCGCAAATAGAATCCACCTTCACAGGCTTGTTGCCGTAAATCTTGCGTCCAGGATTCACCGAATTCAGTGGTTTTGCCGTATGTGTTTACGAAGCTGATTTTGGCTCCCTGTAAGGGTAGCTCCTTAGAATCCAGCAAGCTTTGCAGTCTCGCTATTTGCCGATCCTTGTTCAAGGCCATATCAAGAGATACATCAACAAGAAAGTGCATGTAAGGCTGCCTGTAAACTTCTTTTAACGTTTGCTTCTCAGCCTTAGACACATATATAACTTCTCCATCGGAAGAACTTGCTGATTTCACCTGTGCCTGTTCCGAAGGGTCTCCAAGCATAATTTTGCGCCCATCAAAGTCAAGCTGAAAGGGCTCCTTGTGTATCAGTTGTATTCCAGTCTTCCGAGTCTGTTTGCGTACAAATGGAAAAACGCGAAAAGACAAGGTGTTTCCAGATATATAGGTCAGCAGTCCCGGGTCTCGGTTTCTGCTCCGAATCTGAGAATAAACCCATTCAGCCGCCTTCTTTTCCGTCAGCAATCCCATTTCCTTTCGATCCTCAACATAGAGGTAATAGTCGCTAACCCAGCAACCATTGGGAAGGTTAAAGTGACATAGGTATTCCCCAGCTCGCAGCCTATCGTTGTCTTGGTGCAGTTCCAAATCAATCCACGAGGTCCAGGCATCCTGCTGCCTATCGTAAGTGCTGCTGCTGCTTATAGATTGTATCTCAGCAGTTTTAATCGGAGCGATTCCCTCCCGGAGCCGCACCGAATTTTGACCCTCATATACCTGCTGCATCAAGTCCAGCTTCTTGTCAGATATGGTTAGGTTATCTAAAACCAACCAGGTGTAATAAGATGAAAGAAACGGAACTTGCTTACCAGGAGAAAAACCTCTATCCCTTCGCTTATGTACACGAAGTACTTTTAGCAGCCCCTCAACTGAATCCTGATCTACAGTGGATTCGGAGTCATAGTCCGGATGATAAATGTAATCCAAAGCCTGATGAAGACTGGTCCGATCATCTAGATAAGACCTGGTCACTGCAGCTGGAATGAGAAGAAAAAATACCATCGCCCCGATTGCCAAGAGCCCTGGTGATAACTGTGTTTTCAGAAACTGTATGTCCTTGCTCATTATGTTGACGTGAAGCAAAAACAAAATGCAAGGAGTCAGAATAAGGAAGCCAATGCCCGCCATTACGATCATAGGCACAGCCAGAAACATATACGGCAGAAAGGCTAAAAAGAAATATAGCGTATAGGCAAATGTGCAGCTTCTCCACAGAAAGAGCACGAGACGATACCAGCGATTCGGCAAATTTGGCAAACAAAGCGCAAGTCCATTTACAATGGCCAGTATATAAAACCACTTATTGGAAAAATTGCCGAAGAAGCCGAACTCTCCACCAGTATATCGCATCATCAAATGCCCGGAATTGACTGCCAAACCCAATAAGGGAAAAATCAGGGTGATGGGAATCTTGTACAGCAAAGGGTACTTTTGTAAGAGCGAAGATCCACGACTAAACAAGATCAAAAAACCCCTTGCCAGCAAAACAAAGAAAAGCACAAAAGAAGCAATGACCACCACCACCATCAAGTGCTCAAAGAAGCGGTGTCTCATGAATTCTGGCTCTCTGAAAGAATACGGAAACCTCGATACAAGAAACCAAAAGCAAGGCACCAGGGCAGAGAGCAAGAAACTCTTCCAGGCACTCTTACTTTCCGGATTTGGGCTAATGGCATTTGCCAGGACCAATACCGATTGGGCCAGTGTAGGCATCAGCAACATCAGGATAAAAAATACGGGTTCCTCTGGCATCATCCAACGTGGCACATCTGGAAGCATGTCCCTTCCAAGAAAAAAGTAGGCGCCAATCCAAAAGCAAACGGTGGCAATACTCAACAAGCCGTACAGAATGCCGAGAGGCTTCTTCCGCAGATAGCTCAATCCTGCAATAACAAGATGTAGCAGACTAATCGATCCAAGAGAAATCGCAAACTTCTTTGCGATTGCAAGATTGTCTTCATCAATCAGGGAATGGATGATGGTATATTGACTGTATGCAAAGAGAAATAACAGGATCACCGGTAGCAAGTGTGTGAGCAATACGCTTCTGGGATCCATTAAGAATTTCATAGCAGTCAATTATAAGATCAAGAAAATAGCTCAAGGCTGGCGCTCTGATTTCATCTGTGTAAAAAACAGAAAAATCAACATGAGTGTCGAAAGGTACACCCCTGCTCCAATTCCAGCATGCAGCCACTCCCATCGCAACTCCCAACTCACCGGCAATTTCAGCAGCAACATGACTCTGCTAAAATTTGCGACCACACAAGCCAGGTAAGCAAATAGCAGTAATAAGGGTATCATTAGAACCCTGCTTGCCCCATCTATCCACTGAGGCAACACGCTAAATCCGAGCATGAGGAAACAGATCAACAAGAAATTAAAGCCACTGCAGGAACGATCCAACACGATGCCCAATCCTTCAAAAACGAATCCAAATTCTGAATCATACGAAGCAGGAGCATTTGTTGTCAACTCCAGTAGAAAACTGACCGGCCAAAGAAGGAAATAAAGTTCGGCAGTACCAACCAAACTGTGCCAATACTTCAGGTACACAAAGATGGCCAGCAACATAAGAAAATAGACCAAGCCACTCTTTCCAGCATTCTTCATACTAAATATACAAAGCCAATTCGCTAACGTTCAAAGCTGAAAAAATATTTGAGGGGGAAGCAGCCTTCACCCTATGCCGATGAGAAAAAAATCAAAAAAATTTTATTAGCGCTTCTGCCAAGCGAAACGATTTGCATTGAGGCTGCCAGGCAAAACTGCTGCAAAACATGGTTTTTCTTTTGCACTGTATTCAGCTACTACCTGTAGGAGGACATATGCAGCTAAACTTGGCAGATCGCAACAGTTTCATGTATCTTTGTAAGACAAATTCCATGACACAACCCTAATCCCAAAACCAATAATCGGATGAAAACTCTGCTATCAATAGGTCTTTTGCTTTCATTTGCTTTGACAGCTTCCATTGCTCAATCTCCTTGCTCGCTAGGGGCGCATATTGATCGGCTTACAACAAACGGGCTGACAGATGCAAAGGAAGAAATCGGTAAAAATGAGTTTTTTATTCAGGAGCAGATTAGGCGAAATCGCAATAATAGAGCAGCAGAAAACGACACGGCAACTTATACCATCCCAGTCGTGTTGCACGTTTTCCATAATGGTGACGATGCAAAAATCGACACCGAACAAGCACTATCTGGCCTGCAAATCCTGAACGATGATTTTAATGGGCTTAATGATGCTTGGGATCAGATCGATGCCCAGTTTGACAGCATAAAGGCATCGCTGAGTATCAACTTTTGCCTGGCCACTTTGGATCCTTCAGGCAATCCAACCTCTGGAATCTTGTACCATGAAGATCCGCTCGCCATATACAATGAGGGCAATCCTTTTCAATACGCATGGAACAATCAACAGTACCTCAATATTTATTTACCAAAGTACGCTTTTGGAGATTCTTCAGACTTTACGGCCTATGCCTATTATCCAGATTACCAAAATGTACTGAACAATACTGATGGCGTGTTCTACAGTTCCATCAGGTGGGGTTATGGTACCAAGTCAATTTTGGAAGAAGGTCATGATTGGGCTTCAGTAATTTCTCATGAAGTAGGACATTGGTTAAATCTGGCGCACACCTTTGAAGATGCTTGCTTTGGTGTAGGTGATCAAGTAGATGATACACCCAGAACTGACGGAGGAACGATATTTCCTGAGGGCTGCTACAATTATGATATGAGTTGTGGAGTTAGTACAAATGGTTCCAATTTCATGGACTACAATCATGGCTGTAAACGAATGTTCACAAAAGGCCAGGTTGAACGAATGGAGGCTGCACTTTATCTACCCTCAAGATCAAATTTATGGACTACCGAGAATCTGATTGCGACGGGCTGCATGGACATGGTAACCAATACTGAGGTCGAATCAATTGGTTGGGAGGTAGAGGTGTTCCCAAATCCGGGGAATCAGCAATGCTTCTTCAGGTCTTCAATAAAAGTCAAGCAGATCGCGTTATTTGATGCACAAGGTAAAACGGTATTGCTGACATCGCCTAATTCTCTTTCAACTGCGGTTGACGTAAGTCATTTACCCGATGGCATTTACTTCTACCAGCTTCTGGCAGGCAAGAAATCGCATAGGGGCAAACTCGTCCTTGAGTAAACCTAAAAGTGCTCAAAGTCGAATCTTGGCATCTTCTCCTTCATCGCTTGAAAGGACTTTGTGTATCTTGGCGGCTTTGGAATTCAGCAATTCTCCCAAGGTGAGAAACATGACCGGTCAATGCCCACTTCTTGTTGGTCTTACTTCTTAGCGATTCACCACATCAGGGTCACCCATTAAGCCGGCCTGATAATTTCGGATACACAATTGAATCTGCTCCTCATTGTTCATCACAAAGGGTCCATAGGAATAGACTCTTTCATCAAGCGGCATCCCACCGAGAACCAGAAATTCAGAATCACATTGGGCATACAAGTTGATCAAGCTTTCTCCTCGCTCGTATAAAACAACTTGCTGTTCTTTCATCAGCTTTTGACCTTCAAGTTCCACGCTTCCAGCAATCGCGTAAACAAAAGCATTATGAAGTGGGTTTGTAGGAATATCCAGTCGTGCATTTTCCTTCATCTTCACATGGTAATAAAAGGCGGGAGACAATAGGTCAATACTCGATTTTGCCTCTCCTAGTTGGCCCAACACAACTTTGATCGAATAATCCTCCTCTTCGATCATATCCATGTGTTCCTCACGATGAACGCTTGTAGTCGGCAAATCAAATTTGTACTTTGAAGGGGTGTTTAGCCAAATCTGAAAGCCGTGATAGAAACCTCCTTCATCGTATAACTTTTGCCCGGACTCCTCCATGTGGATGGCGCCTCGCCCGGAGCTAAACATCATGAAATCTCCCTTCCCGATCTGAAAATCATAATCCAAACTATCCTTGTGATGCCCTGTGCCCTCCAGAAAATAGGTTGTGGGCGTTACCCCAGCATGTGGATGCGCATCCACTCTTAGCGGGTCGCTACCGGCGGCGACGTTTACAGGTCCAAACTCATCAAAAAGCACATAGGGAGAAACATAGTCTTGGCGGTCACCGGCAAATGCTCGCATCACCGGTAATGTGCCTACATTAACTGCATCCGCACTTAGTATCTGATGTACTCTTCGTTTTCCTTTGCCGAGCAACATGCCGGAATGGGAAACAAGCGGTAAAGTAGAGAGTGAAGAAAGCCCAATAATGGCTGAACCCTTAATGAATTTTCGACGAAGCATGCTTCTATGTTTGTGTGACCAATCGAGGTGATTTGCACCTCAGACATGAAGATAAGCGATCTCCGTCACTAAATCAACGTTTAAACATCGAATCAGAATAACCTGGACAATTCACTAATCGTGATCGCATCCTTGGCACCAGCTTTTCCCTGCTAAGGGACAGAGAATCAATAACTATACCTAAACGTCTCGTAAGCACAGGCACTCAATGGCTAAACTCAAATCGATACAACACAAAAGGAATCAAGCCATTTTGCCTTTCGTCAAGGATTCGCTCAGCTATAGGATCGTAGTAGCGATTGTAGATATTGTAGCGATTAAATACGTTTTGCAGATCCAAAGCAAAAGTGTGGGTAGTCTTGCGGGTGTTTACTTTTAGAGAGACTCCCTGATCAAAACGAATATAAGCTGGCAACTGAGTGGTGTAGAATCTGCCAGGTATCGAAATCTGCACTCCTGCTTCGATCGAAGATGGTAGATGGATCGGGTGATCCCTCACCCCACCGTAGAAGGCAAATTTCGAATTCAGGGCAAAGACGAATTGCTTGCGCGGCCCAAAGAGCCACTCCTTGCCGGCAAGTGCATTGAAGAGAAAGTTTGTAGCCACACGGGTTCTGTGCCATTGTTTGTTTATACCCGAATACTGAGAATCAAACAGAGAGGAATTTACCATATAATAATAGCCGTCTCCCAGAAAGCGTTCCAGACTTAGCTCAATTCCATAGTTTCTTCCCCTACCCTCTCCTGCCAGGTTTACAGTAGACCGTCGATTGCCAAAAACTATGTCAAAGACATCCAAACTGTTGAGCACAGAAAAGCCTGAACTGGTATCTGCTGAAACAGGAACATTATAAAGGTACTGGTAATAGAGCTCCGTCTTGAAGCGCAACTTTGGTCTTAGGAAAGCACTGTAACCAGCAACCAAATGCACAGCCCGGGACATCGGCAAGTCCAGATTCGGATATTTTAGATCAGCCCCCTCCTCTATGCGTTCAATGAAATAAGTACTGGCATGTTCCGGTTTGCTGTGCAAGCCGGCGGATAAGGATACTGTTTGCCGCTCTGTAAGATCATAAGTGAGCGCCAGGCGAGGATCAATTCCAAAGGTATTATTGAGAAATAGCTGCGAAAAGTGCAAGCCTGCAATCAGGGTCATACGTTGGTAGGGCTTGATTTGCCCCTGTAAGTAAGCCTGCAAGAAATTAGTATTTCCAGCTCCTTTGATAAACTGCTGAGGCATAAAATCAGGATCAATACTAAAATAGCGATAATCAAATCGCTTATGCGTCATGGTGATACCCGCACTCAGAAACATTCCTGCATGAAACTTCTTAAAATAGTTGATGGCCAATGCATAGTCATCATTTGCAAAAGAGGATTCATCGACAGTATCTTCCAGAAAACTCATATCCGGTTGCAATTCCAACAAGACTGTCCGATCCCTAAATCGATAGGAGGACACAGATACAGCACTGGTGAGATAGGAGTCATCAGCAAAAAGATAACGATGACTGGCTCCAATCACTCCCAGTCGCTGAGCCTCCTCTGTATCCGTCGCATCGTTTATCGATTGCCAGGTCTCCGGATTTCGAATTGCATCAATACTTACCTTGTTATTGCCGTGCAAAGTGAATACCTTGAACAGACCAAATCTATCGGTAGGCACATTGAGCTTCAGATGAAGATCGCGATAAGCTGGCTTTTGCCGTTCTATGCTTGGTAGATACTTTGCAATGAGTTCGATGGTCGAATAGCGATAATTAGCGAGATAAGAGGCGCGGGACTTCCGACTGATGTATCCCTCTGTAGCTGCCTCCATCCCCAGGTTGCCGATCACTATGCTGTGCTCCCGTTTGTCTTTATTACCATTACGTAGCCGCATGTCGAAAACACCTGTGAGCGCATTGCCAAACTCAGCAGGGAATGCACCGGTGTAGAAATCGGAATCTGCCATGGTGCGGGAACTCAGCATGCTCACACTGCCGCCTCCCGCCCCAAGCCCGCTAAAGTGATTTGGATTAGTCACCTCAATGCCATCAATCTTCCACAAGAGTCCTCTGGAGCTATTGCCCCTAACCACAATTTCGTTAGACAAATCATCTCCACCATTGGAAACGCCCGCATAGGACTGCACCATTCTTGCCGGATCTGAAATCGCAGCTGCATATCTTTGTGTTTGCTCAGCCGAGAAGGCCCGTGCAGTAGGCCCTGCCATTTCATTTACAGCTGCCCCAGGGTCACGTTCCACTTCCACCACTACTTCTCCAAGAGACATGGTAGACTCACTCAATGGTATTTCCAGAAAGGTTTCCTTGCCAGCATTTACCAATACCTGATTAATGACCCGAGGCTCGTAGCCAAGATATTGCACTTGAAAATCATAGCGTCCAATGGGAAGTCCGGCAATCTTAAAATATCCGTCTTCATCCGAGCTTGCACCAATTACAGGATCGGAGTCTAGCACCCAAATTGTGGCACCGATAAGAGACACTTTGGTTTGCTCATCCAATACCTGCCCTTTCACAGCCCGGCCAATCGCAAATCCATATTTCAGCACGACCTGGGAGCCAATCCAGCGATGCTCTATACCCAAAGGCTTGAAAAGCTGCTGCAGCCCAGCATCCAAAGAGCCGCTGTAATTAATGGTCTGGGCTAAGGCTAGATCCATCTTTGCATAGGAGAAGCTGAGCTCATATTTGTCGGCAAGATCTTCGAGAATTTCCGCCAGGGATTGTTGTTGATAGCTAAGCACTACTGGTTGATCTGCAAGGCTTTGCCCAAAGCTGATTTGAGCAATCATTAGCAAACTAATTATCAAGGGGCAGATCTTCATAAGCGGTGGCCGTTCTCGACCTGAATATAGGACGAAAAATCGGGCCAAGCCCCCTACTTGCAATCTTCATAATCAATAGACTATATAACCAAATGAGTCGAAGATTGCACAATACCAAATCCCGAATTTTAACATTTACAGCTTTCGAATGCAGTGGCACTAAAGCTAGTGCTTTGGAAAACAGTCTTTCTTTATTACCACGTGGGGAATGGGTGCAAAATAGCCCCGATAGAAAGGGAAATGGAGCAGGCAGGATGCTGACTGAATGCGCCGCTAATGCTGGCTCGGAGCTTGCGGAGAGACAGCAGTAGCGGATGCATGAAGCAGCAGCATGCTTGCTCCATTGGACTGGATAGCGGGGACAAAGGTAGAGCGCAGGGATTAGCTGCGCTCCAAAATTTTGTCCTCAATATTTTACTATGTCAACATTGACTCGGAAGGTGCTTTAGGTCAACAAGACCTTTCATTATCGATCTACTAGCACTCGGTATCAAATCGGTTTTGATCCCAACAATGCCATTCGTAGTCATTGAATCTGGTTGGGTGTTTTACCTGCCCGGCTCCCGTGCTATCACTGTATTGAATTTCGAGCAGGCTCCCTCCCACTCCCATCAAAAGCGCGATTCAGGTTTGCAGTGTTATCGGCGCGGTACTCCACATAGTTTCCGTTTGCCGCATCACCAGGAATGGCATTTGTAAATCGCAGCAAGACTTGCTGATCACCATTGGTCTTATCGTAATCGATTTCGAAAACCGGCGCAGGATTATTCGGATGCGCATTGACCGTAATCGCGGCAGATTTCCCGTCGCTTGTGGTCTGACCTTCGAACCAAATGAAGTCTGAAAAACCTCCGACCTGCGATGCACGCATTATCCATTTCACTTCACCAGTAGCATTGACATATTGGCCAGATAGCGCGATGTTAAAATTCTGTCCGCCGAGATTCGGAGGAGCCTGATAATCGTAAGCCCACTCAAAAGTACTGTTTCCGATATATTCCGCATCCTGATTAAATGCCCCGGCAAGTGCCGCTGTGGGAGCTGCCATATTTAAGACAACCGCGGTATGCCAGACCAGTAGATTTACACCTGCATGTACAAAATTTGCAAAGGTACCATCGTTTGTTTTGCCGTCCAGATCTTCGGCACCTTCGAATTTGGCCACCGGAAGCATAAACATTTCTGTGGTAGGCAGCTTAGGTGCGGCCAGACCTTCAGGATTATCCATTTGTTGCTCCATCTCACAGGATTGATTCATTAGTACACATACAAAAAGGGCAAAAAATAAGGCGCTGCTTTTCAATAGATTTTTCATGACTGATATTTTGAAGTTATGAATATTGGCCCCTTTGCGGGCCGTTCACTTTCAATACACAGACTGCGGGTCTTACCCTTAGTGAGGATGTTTTTTTTTCGAAAAAAATTTCGAGTTGCTGCATTCGAAGGGCCAAGAGTCCACCACTTATGAGACTTGAGCTGCAGTTTAGGACTTAGATATTCTTGTGTAGAAACTTTTTGGAGCGAAAGGATTTCCCTACGCGTAAAGGGCTTGCTCGCTGTCCGTTTCAATGCTGCGACTCAGCAGGGCTTCGCTGCATGTGCCTGCCCTGTCTCCTAAGGGAGCCAGAGCCGGCACAGCGCTCAGTACCTGCTTCGACGCAGCATTTCCACTTCCATCGAGGCTATTATTATCTCTACACCGCCGCGCTTTATCTTGTATTCCACAACAGATCATGCTGGGTCCAAAGAGAATAAAATATTGACTAATTTGCGCCCAATTTATAGCCTTAGAAAAACGTATAATGACCGAGGAATTTGATTTAACAAACGCCAGTATGTCCAAGTTGATTACCCATCGGGTGGGTAACAAATCCAGAGAAGAAGGCATCAATCTTTCTGAGCAATTATCTACTGTAGGAGCTGATAGTGATGCCTATTTGATGAAGTACTTCATGCAGTTGTTCAAGGCAACGGAAGTGTATGCTTTTAGTGCTGCAGGAGTTTTGATGGATAATCCGATATATCGGCTTGCAAGCGCGATCTTTGAACAGCCGGAGGGCTTTATTGACCTGTCAAAGGAATTGGCCGGTTTGTTGTACGATGCATCTATACATCCTAAGATAAATGATGGCAAACTCAATGTTGTTTACTTTGAGGATATCCTGGTGGAAGATGAATTGGTGAATGCCATCGGCTTGTTTAAGTCGGAGAATGATGTGGCCTTCATCAAGATGCTGGGCAAGCAAAAGCACTTTGATTTGCATCACGATTTTGGTTTTCAAATTAAGGGGGTAGACAAAGGCTGTCTGATACTCGACAGAAACAAGGAGGAAGGTTTTGATGTCTTTGTGATCGATCGGCATAACAAAATGCAGGATGCTCAATATTGGGTGCATCAGTTTTTGCATGTGCTTCCAGTGAGCAATGAGTACAACAATACGAATCAGGTGCTGCGGTATACAAAGAACTTTGTTGTCGACGAGTTGCAGGGCGAAATCGAAAAAAAGGAAGAGATTGCTTTGTTGTCCAAGACGATGGATTACTTCAAGACAAACGAGCGCTTCGAACAGGCTTCTTTTGAAAACAAGGTTTTGCAGGACGCACGTTTGATTGATGCTTTCAAACAGTATGGTGACCTCTCAGAAGAGGGCTACTTGCAAGATGAATTTGATATATCGAGAAAGGCAGTGGCCAGACAGTCAAAACAGTTTAGAAGCGTGCTGAAACTGGATAAGAATTTCCATGTCTACATTCATGGAGGCAACGATCTGATCGAAAAAGGAGTGGATGAGCGAGGTAGAAAGTACTACAAGATATATTATGAGGAGGAGCGATAGACTTACAGCAATTGCATAATCAATAATCGGATGTTAGAGGATTTTATAAAGACAGCACTTTTGTTTTGTGCTTTTGGATGTTTTTTTGAGGTATTGTTTACGGCCGTTTACGACAGCATTGAACAAGGGCTGAAGGAGGGGCTAAAAACAATTGATGTTCGGTTCTTCGGCTACTGGAGCATTCTTTATGTGTTTGTATACGGAATGGTGCTCGCAGGCTTTTGGACTTTTATCGCTGTGCCCTATGTGTACCCACTTCCCTGGATGCTGCGAATGCTGATCTATGGTATTGCTTTACAGGCAGGCGAATATGTTTGTATGTGGTTACTGTATCTGATTTTTGGCCAATCTCCATCCCAATCTCACTATCACGGCAAATTTGATTCTATTCATGATTTCACAAGACTGAGTTATTTCCCGGCCTTTGTTTTCATGGCTTTTTCATTTGAAGTCATATACGCTGCATACATATGATGCTGTCGGCCTAAAGCTGTTATTACTATATTTGCATATCGGCACATAACCTAAATTATACTAAACTTGAATTTAAATGTAGCAAACAAACTAATAGCCTTATGAAATTAACAAGACTCTTTTTTCTGCTCCTAAGCCTATGCGTGGTAGTAGCCTGCGATGACGATGACGATGACAACGGTTCCAGCAATGACTCATTACTTGTGGGCGAATGGAGATTGGTTTCGAACGAGTATTCTGGTGGCAGTTCCGTAAACACTGGAGCATTGACTACCAACACGGAGTTTACTGGTTTTGCCAAGGATATTGATTTTACGATGAGATTCACCGAAGACCCAAACAATTGGGATGTAGCTGGAGGCTATGTGGTAGAATTGACTACCGTGACACCTGCCTATGTGGTGTATGGAATTGAAATTCCTGCAAGCACTACGACTCAAGATTTGGAGATTTCTGATGTCGTAAGTAACGGCAACTGGACTTTGGAAGGCAATGATTTGATTGGCTTCGATGTGCAGTCTACCACGGTTGACCAGGCACCGGGAACAACATCCGAGGTTACTTACACTATCGTTACTCTGACTGACAGCACGTTGGAAATGGACTTTACGGGTACAACCTCAAGCACTCAGGATGGAGCCGTAGTTACCTCGAGTTCGCAGGGCACTGTGATCCTGGACAGAATGTAGTCTGAAGAAAAAGCAGCAGGATTAGTCCTGCATCACATCCTTTAGACTTTCAAAAAAGGCTTTGTTCAGAAACTTGACTTCGACTCCTTTGATGGCATCGATGCTTTCAATTTTCTCGACGTCTGACGGATTTCTGGTGGTTGATACCAGATAGATATCCGGAAGTTTCTGATCAAAGCCTTTGTCTAAGTAGTCTTGTACAAAATCATAGCCTGATTTCAAGGGCATGTGTATATCTACAAAAATGTAGTCAGGCCAAAGCTTCTCTTGTGCAGAATTCGCCAGCTCTGAAAGGTATTCTAAAGCCTCAGAGGCGATGATGAAGCTCTTGACCAATCGCTCGTTAAACCCTGCCTGCTTAATCATCAATTTGTGATAAATATGCACAGCGGCATCATCATCGATGAGTAGGATGTTCTTGGATGCAATTTTCATGCTTTGTCACTTGGGGATTGTCAACTTTATGTCTTGATCAAGGTCGTAGTGAAACCAGATCAAACTTGTTTTTCTCTTTCGTTCCTCTCTCCAATGAAAAAACGGGGCCAACTAATCCTGAGTTTAGCTTCAACAGTGAAAATTGTCAAAAAAGTCAAGAATACCCTACCCTGCCTCAAGGGAATGTGCACTAGAATCCAGATACATATTTAGTTAAGGCAGCTACAATTTCCTGTTTGCCATCACTTTTCACAGCACTCAAAGACGACACCTGATCTAACATTGTTGTAAGTCAAATTCACCACAGCAGCGTTTATATAATGCACACCATCTGCATGCATTTCTCCCGCTGCTTCATGGATATGTCCAAATATATGCACTCTGGCTTCTGTCTTTCGAATTCGCTCAAGCAAATCCGCACAACCCGCCAACTTACCATTGTGCACACGATCTAATCTGCCTTGGGGAGGTCCGTGCGTGACCAGAATGTCCACCTCTTTCGGAATCTTCTGCCAGTGAGCTTGTAATTCTGCCCCCCTTTGCTTTTGAAAGGCCCAGTCAAAGAACCAGGGTTGCACCGGAGAGCCCCAGATATGGATTCCTTCGATATTAACGCCCTGATCCTCCAAGTAGATCAGGTTATCCGGAATCTGCTCGATCAGCTTCTCTTTTTCTACGGACTCCAGATAAAAGTCGTGATTGCCCGCGACAAATATCTTATGCTGATATGGCAAGGAAGAATACCATTCAAGAAAGCTCATGATTTCGCTCTCCGTTCCTCTCTTCGAAACATCTCCTGCATGAATAATCATGTCAGCTTCAGGCAATTCTGTCAGCTGATCATGTAATCCGTGTGTATCTGAAATGGCTAATATCTTCATATTCCAAACTTCTACTTAGCAGCAGTTGACCTCTGCTGAATCCCCTTCTTTAAACGGCATATTACCTCCGCAGCCTTCGAAAATCCCGTAGTGCGTATCCCAGCTCCCGTAAAAGTCAAAGTAGCTGGACAATCTCGTATCATGAAGCATCTTGTAGGTATTGCCACAGACCAGCATCATTTTCCCTAAGGGGAAATTGTGATGATCATCAAGATCGTAGCTGCTAGCACTATCATTGATCCCACCTTTGTAAATCACTGCCTGCCCATAATCCTCACAGTCACGCTCCAGACCTTCAATCTTGAAAAGACGATAGGTTACAGAAAAGAATTTTAACAATCCCAGCTTTGCTTCCAGCTCCGGATTGTCGACGCTAATGCCTTTGCTTTCCACGACTCGAGGATCTGTGAAACCCGCTGCTTTTGCAATGCCCAGGAAATCATTCCAATACAGAGCCCCGCTAAGGCATTCACCCCAAAGTACCGGATCCTTTTGCAGCTCCTGCGGTACTCTTCGATCGCTATACACATCACTAAAGTACATCTCCCCACCTGGCTTAAGCAGCTTATAGGCATCACTCAATACTTTTTGTTTGTTCAAAGCAAGATTGATCACACAATTGGAGATAATCAAATCGAAGCTACCCTCTTTCAAGTCCAACTCATCCAGGTGATCGATATTTCCCTTCACGAAGCGAACGTTTGCATATCGGTAGCCGAACTTTTCAGTGTGATAATCAATGTGCCTGTTTGCGACTTCGAGTTGCTCATCCGTCATGTCTACCCCAACCACTTCTCCTTCTTGTCCGACCAGTTTGGAGGCAATATAGCTGTCCCTACCGGAGCCTGAGCCCAAATCCAAAACCCGCAGGCCCTCCAGAGCATTAGGAATGCATAAGCCACAACCGTAATACTTATCCAGTACTTCGTCATGAATTTGCTCCAATATGGACTGAATATAAGCTGGTGGTGCCTCCAGCGTACAGCATGCATTGGTCTGCAGGTCATCACTCTGCTGAAGCTTTTGTCCATAATATTCTTGTACATCCTTATGTTTGGTATTCATCCTTCTTGTCGGTTTTAAATGAAATTTGCAGTCGGCCAAAGGTAGTATAATCTAAAGCACTCGTCGAGTCAAATGCACAATTTGGCAAACCTCTTAGATAGCAAAAGTATATCCAGATATGGAAAGTACAAAGGTCATGTGCTAAACTTGTCCAATAGCGAACTAAAGACAGGCAATTGAAAATGCCGCGAAGTCTTTAGACTGAATCAATCACCATAGGCGAAGAGACAGCTACAACAGAATTCGGACCATCTGCAAACAAGGCTAAGCGACGGCGGTTCTTCGATGTCTTACCATAAAGAAGGCAAAGGTCATGATAACAAAGTAGCAAATCGCGGGAAGTATGAAAGCGGGCTTAAAACCCGCATTATCCACAATGAGTCCAAACAAAGGCGGAATCACAGCCCCACCAACAATGGCCATGCATAGTAAACCGGAGCCCTCTGGTTTGTAACTTCCTATACCGTCGATGGCTAGGGTAAAGATGGTGGGGAACATGATTGAATTGAAAAGACCTACAGCAAGAGCGGCCCACATGGCAGTGAATCCAGACGTAAGCATGCTTAGTGTCAACATGGTTATGGCTCCGATACAAAATACAGTAAGTACTCGTGCAGCGGGAAAGACCTTTGTCAATGCTGATCCAAGGAACCGTCCGATCATCGCGCCACCCCAGTAGAAAATCAAGAAGGTGCCTACTATAGCTTTGTTATCGATCTTGGAAATGTCCTTTCCTTGAAAAGTATCAGCGACAAATGTTGCCAGACTTCTGGTGAAGTCGTTTTCGAGAATCAAGGGCACCATATTCATATCCATGAAATAGTTGACCAGGTAACTTCCGATCGCAACTTCTGCTCCGACGTATACAAAGATGGCCAGCACCCCAAATTTCAGATTGGGGAATTCGAGGGCTTTCATATAGGAATTGCCAGTTCCCGCATCGAGAATCTTAGGCAGTTTGAAAGCTGCGAAGATTAGCGAAAGCACCAGCAAAGCACCGCCAATGACGGCAAAGGGAGACTGCACAGCCGAAGCTTCAGCAGCAAAATAAGTCTCCTTAGCGGCCTCGCTCAGTTCAGCAATTTCATCTGATGATTTGATAGCGTCACTCAGCAGGTAAGCACTTGCAAGTATGGGGGCAATCGTTGTGCCCAACGAATTGAAAGCCTGCGATAGATTGAGTCGACTTGAGGCACTTTCTTCATCCCCTAACACAGACACAAAAGGGTTTGCAGCAACCTGCAAAATGGTAATTCCTCCAGCCAGCGTGAACAATGCCAACAAAAAGAAGCCAAACATTCGAAAAGAAGCAGCAGGAATGAACAAGAAACAGCCAAAAGCTGCTATCATAAGTCCAATTACGATACCCCGTTTATAGCCGACTCTCGATACAAGATAACCACCAGGAAGACTGATAAAGAAATAGGCCGCAAACCAGGCTACTTGCACCAAACCAGCCTGAGCATAGGACAACTCAAATACCTCCTTCAATCTGGGTATAAAGGCATCTACGATCACGGTGATAAATCCCCATAGAAAAAACAATACAGTGAGTGCTATAAATGGGACTAGATAGTGTTTCTTTTGGGACATGGTAATTTGCTTTGGGACCTATTATAAGTGCATTAAGAGTGCAAGCAGTAGCCTTAGGAACCCACAATGCGCATATGTATGATGATTTGATCGCTGATCACCTTGTCTTTGAGATTATCGAAGAACTTATTGGAGCCATAGCGAACATCAAAATTTGTTCGATCAATAGCAAACTCAGGAACATCAACGATAAACTCCTTTCCACCGATCTTTGTTTTGCCTTTGAAAGAAATCGGTTTTGTCACCCCTTTCAAGGTAAAATCTCCGTTGAAGGTATAGTCCCCTTTTCCGGGACCTGTTTGCTTGGCTTCAGTAATGACAAAAACTGCTTCCGGAAACTTATTGACATCAAAAAAGTCAGGCGAACTCAGGTGTTTCACCAACTTTTCCGCGCCGTCTGTTCCAGCAAGGTCTGTGTTGGTGATGGAGTTCATATCGATCACGAATTTGCCCCCTGTTATTTTACCCTCAGCGATTTCCACCATTCCGGATTTCAATGATATAGTTCCATCATGTGAGCTACCTATTTTGGATCCTTTCCAGGTAATTTTGGACCCCTTGGTGTCAATTGATGCTTGTCTGGCAGTCTTAGCAGTAGCGTTTGGTGATTTTTTGACTTTGGTGTTTTGCACCTTGCTCGCAGCTGGTTCTGTTTTTGGTTCAGAATTACAGGAGCTAATGCCCAGCAAAAACAAAGCGGACAAGAGTGCGAAGACAGATATATATTTCATAATTAGCAATTGATTGTGAATTGAAATACATACCTAAAGTACGAAAAACTTGCTTTGAAAGTGCATCTCTTGTGAAACGAGATGAACGAAATAAATTCCGACAGGCCAATTTTCCACATCGATTTGGAAAGTTTTAGAAGAACTGCCTTCAGACTCATACATCATCTTTCCATCGCTGCCGATTATTTGCAAAGAGCCGCTCTTGTAGGGAGATTGAATGATAACATTCCTCCTTGCAGGATTTGGATATAATTTGATTCCTGCGCTTAGCAAAGAGGAAAGTGAAGATCCATCTGTAAATACAGGTATCGATTGGCCAGATAAGTCAGGAGTGTTATAATCCAACTCAAAGGTAAAGAGTTCGTTCTGCGAGATACCTTGGCCGTTTACAGAGACTACGTAGGAGCCTGCAGGCAAATTTTCTACTAAGACTTCTCCCTGATCATTCGAGATCACGGTTTCAATTAGTTCACCAAAGCTGTCATAGATATCAACTAATGCCCCTGGAACCGAAAGTCCCTCCTGTTGTACAATGGTGGCCTGAAAACTACCATTCACGGAAGCATTAGCAAGGTCGTTATAAGTCTGATCACAAGAGGCGATCCAATCGCTGCAACATTGGGATTGTTCTGCAATGGTAGCCGATACAAAGGGGTCATCTGCCTCATATGGGAATGCCGGATCAACGAGTGCCGCACAAGGAGCCTCTGTTACATCCACAATGGTACAGGTTTCTTCTTCATCACCATCTACGCAACTGACAGAAACGCAAACGGAAAAACTTCCCGTATCAGTGAATTGATGTACAATCGTCTGCTGATCATCTGCACTAACTTGTCCATCTCCGAAATTCCAGTCAATCACTTCTGCTATCCCTTGATACTGCCCAACAGCTGAGAATTCGAAGGCTCCATCCCCCTGAGGACTGCTGATGATACCTTCAAGACAGGGCAAGGCCTGATACAATTGCTGATAGGCTTCTTCGCAATCCGCAGTCCATTCTGCTTCGCAGCATTCAGGACTTTGGCCAACCACTTGCTGAAATATATTGTCCGTAATCTCATATGGCGAAGAACCGTCATCAATGCTGGCACACTCGACTAGTCCCACAGTGATCTCCTCGCAAGCCGTGTCACTTGTGAAATCAGCGCAGGTCACCGAAAGACAAACATTGTAGGTTCCTGCATCGCTAAAAGTATGCGTAACAGTCGAAGCAACATCAGCCGGAATAGATCCATCTCCAAAATCCCAGGCATAAATCAAAGCACTGGGCTGTGCAGCGAAAGTAAAGAAGTAACCATCAAAAGTTTCATTTGTGAATGTTGCATCACATCCTCCTCCTCCTCCACTGCTAAGAGAATCATACAAGTCCTGGCATGCTGGAGACCAGCCAGTGAAACAACAGTCCGGATTTGTGGCTATCAGCTGGATCATCACCGGGTCTGTTATTGCATAAGGTACGGAGGGATCGCAGAGGTCGAATTGCGCAAAAAGGTGAGTCCCAGGCAACAGGAAAAAGGCTGCTGCAATGCTCAGAAGAAAAGGTTTCATTTCCGTTTTTCCTCTAATTTAGGTTCTTTTTTCTTGATTAATTGCAATTTGGATTGGTTCTTCGATCAGCCTGCAGACAGAAGACTCATCAAGTAAGTACTCATCCTTGTCCTCATCATATATTGGTTTGCAGACATGATCGATACCAAAAGGGTAGACAGTAATGTTGTTTCGGTCGATTTTCAAGCGCAGGAAGTTCTTGTATTTCTCTAGATTGATTGCGCTGAAAGCCTCTGTTTCGTGCATTCCTAAGAGTAAATTGCTGAGCAATAGATAGATCCCAAAGATCAATGGACACAGGATAAGGCCGGCAACAAAAGTTGCAGCGGCAAACTCCAGCATAGGAAGTAATGTCTTAACTTTTTCCTGTGTCGTGACCAGATTATGTCGCTCGTGAATAAAGGCTGTAATGTAGAAGTTGGTGTATAACAAAAGTAACACCTGCAACATGGCATGACTCAAACCAGCCAATAAGTAGGCAAGCTTGATCAACATTGGGCCTTTTCCTTTCTCACACGGCTGCTCTCGAACAGGGTCTCTATCCGTAAAATAGAAGAAAGCGAATCCCATAAACAAAAGCATGAGCGTTGCGAAGGGAGAGGTAGCAAGGCCATAAAGCGTATCGGTCAGTGAAGGATTGGTTCTTGGGACGATGTTGTTAATGAAATTGGGAATGACCAGAAACCAACCAGCAATCACATATACAGCGCCCAGGAACAAGGCAAAGCTCTTGTTATACAGGCCAAAGGCCAGCACCTGCAAGCTTAACATCCGCGACAAACCAACTTCAGGATAAACCTTCTTTTGAAGATAGTCCTCTTCCTTCCAACAAACCTTGGCAGGAAGATTATGAGTGCCGTGCAAAAAAGCCCCACCCCCACCAGCAGTAATCTTATGATGTCTGCCATCTTCACTACTGTATCTCGCATAATGGTGTAAATCACCAGCTAAGGTGAGCACAATATCAAGTTCAATGTCATTTCGCCTGGCTGTCTTCTTAATTTCATGCTCAAAGTAATCGAGGTTGTGAGATGCCTTATAGCCGGTAGCCATTTTGGATTTGTATACCCAGGAAGGTTCCGCACTAAGCAAAATTATATGCGCAACCTCCGACTTGTCAAAGTCTCTAATCACCTTGGAAAAGTAGGTCAGCTGCGCCTTGTCAATGTAGGATTTTAGCTGCAAATCCACTCCAAAGATCCATACATTGAAGGGGAGTTTGATAGCAAAGTAGCTCCGGTGCTGAGGCGTTTCAAAGTTACCAAGGAAACTTCCATGACTAAATATCTTTGTGAACGAAGACAGACCATCATACCAGTCGTGATTGCCTGGTACGGCAAACAAGGGTTTTCTAGTATCTCCATCCTTAGGGAAAGCATATATGTACGGTCCTTTGAGCCGATTCTCATATTCTTCGGTGCTTGCAGTGGGATATACCTGGTCACCGCCCATCAGTAACATGTCACCTACCTTAGTATCGTAAGATTCCCCCTGCTGATCTTCGCTCATGTGCTTTGCCACCGTATAGCAGGCATTGAAGCCATCCCCGGCATCGGACACATAGTCGATCCAATATTCCTCGTCTATTGCCTCATAGGCATAAGTGTTCTTACCCGCCTCACGACCTTGAAGTGCAATTAACTCCCTCCGGTCCAGAAACTCTCCGAAGATGGAGGAGAGCAAGACTTGAACACCTGTCCTGGAAAGCTGCGTGATACTGTACCATGGAACTTTCTTTTGGGGGTCAAAATCTGCCTTTCTTCTGCGCCGGGTCATATCGCGCTGCCTTTCCTTCGGTGCTAGCTCCGTCTCTTGTTCCATAACTATCAATAAGTTAAAATAATGAGCCTTCATCTTAACCCATTAGTCCCCAAATGAAGTTTATGTTACTCGATTGAGTTCCCCAAAAATGCCTTTATGGACAATTTAGACAATCTCAGCTTTTACTCGGGCTGGATTCTCTACATGGATTTTGCAAAAAAAGGCAGGCCAGAAATAATTCTGACCTGCCTTAATCCCTAAAGTATACCCCCTTGACTATTTCCTACGAATAGTCTCTATTATTAAGCATTACTTCACAATTACTTTGCGACTTTGTTGTATTTCGCTGCCTGCAAAATCAATGATATAGAGCCCGGGGGCCCAGTCTGAGCAATCCAGCGTAAAAACACCAAGTGCTGGCATGACACCTGAGTACATTTGCATCCCGGAGATACTGTGTACCTGTAGTCTTACAGATTCTTTGGCGCCCAGCAAGCCAAGATGCAATTCTCCCTGTGCAGGATTCGGACTAACTTGAATATCAATTTTTCGCGCATTCGATTTTTCACGCAGTGGAGTATCGATCTGCTCTCCCGCATACATTCGGCTCACTCCGTCAGGAACTACTGTTAGGTTAGTACGTGGGCCATCGTTACCTCCACCGCCGGGGCCACCGTTTCCGCCGCCGCCTGGACCGCCGTTTCCACCACCTCCTGGACCGCCGCCATTCCCGCCACCGCCTGGACCATCATTTCCGCCTCCGCCCGGGCCGTTGTTTCCGCCACCACCTGGGCCATCATTTCCGCCGCCATCTGGACCATTATTTCCACCGCCTCCTGGACCGTCGTTTCCACCGCCATCTGGACCATCATTTCCGCCACCACCTGGGCCGTCGTTTCCACCGCCATCTGGACCATCATTTCCGC
>JAHDEE010000291.1 GCA_020629005.1 Chitinophagales bacterium | reverse complement strand
GGGGATGGAGACGCGGGGGGTGAGACGCATGCGATGCGTCTCTACATTGGTGGATTGCGGACCCAGCGTACGGGGATGGAGACGCGGGGGGTGAGACGCATGCGATGCGTCTCTACTTTGGTATGTTTCTGTTTTTGGTGATCAATGGTCCTGGACCATTTTGCTAATTTCTGTCGGTAGGATTCTTACTTTTCCTTTTGCCAGTTTTTCTACAGCGAGGGCCAGGAAAATGTAGCCTTCTGTAATGCCTGGTATGGGAAGGAATGCTACACCAACAAATGGAGCAAATCTGGGAATGTCTTTGAGCTGCTCCATGGCCTCTTTGATTTCCTTTTCGTCGGGCAATTGTTCTTTGCGAGCGAGACCTAGCTTTCCGCCAAACCACTTGCCCAGGGTGAGTGCCATGTCTTTGGTTTGTAGTCCTTCATCTTTGCCGGCTATTAGTAGTTTTTTGGTGCTTTCATAGATTTTGTTTCCGAGCAATCGGAGGAAGTTTTGCTTGTGTGGAAACCAGTCGTATTTGTCGAGATTGGCCAGAAGAAAACAGCCGAGCAGTGTTTGGCTTTCTTCGAGGTCTGATTTTTCGAGACCCAATATTTCCACTAGTTCATCAAGGAAATCATCCTCTTCCTTTTTCATTTCCTTGTCTGCTGCCAGATTAAAGAGGCAGATATCCAGCCAGAGTCGACGAAGGAGCCACGGCTCTCGAAGAATTTCCATTCGGTCCAATTCTTCCGGGGGATTATCCAGGTCGAGTTTTGATCTTTCGGCAGGACTTAGGTTTGAGCCCTCAAGACATTGTAACCAAAATGATCGCTCGCGATCCGACACTTTTTTATCGCAATGCACTGCTCTATGCAAGAGCTGAAAAGTCAGTCTTTCTCGTCGAAGTTGTCGCTCCCGAAAATCAGCATCTTCCCCGAATGGAATTCCGGTCTCTGGGCGTAGGAGGTGCTCCGTTTTAGTCACGATGTCTAGCAGCATCAATCCGTTGTGATAATGCTGAGCACGGCGACCTTGGACCGTTAGCAGGAAGCGCTGCTGTAGACAGGCCTCAATGGGTTTTTCCCGATGGAACACCTTGTAGTATCGCAAATAGTAGGCTTTGATTTGCTGCTGGGACAAATGTAAGGCGGGCAGATATCCGAGAGAATCTTCCGTGAGCGCATGAACTTGCGCTCGACTCATGGCCTCCAGGCAATTGAAGGTGATCAGGTCTGCTCCTTTTTCAAAGGCTTCGCTGGCGGCTTCAGACTCGATACCAAATGGATAATTATACAGCAAACCTGACCTGGCTAGTACATAGTAGGCTTTTTCCTGCGGATATAGCTCCCTATCCTTTTCGGGTTGCCAGCCCTGCATCCAGCTTGCAAGGGATACGGGATTGAGCTTTCTGTAAAGGCAGTAATCCTCGTACCAATTCTCTTTGCCGAAATCTACCATGTTGTAAATTTAGTGCTTTGACGTGGAATGCGACAATGGTGACCCCAGGGGGTAAAAAAACTTGGCACTTTTGCATTCGGTACTTTGTACAAGTGTGAGCGCTGGAGAGGCTTTGCAGAATAGCCTCGGGCGCAGCGGTAGGCGGTGCCTGCATGCGCCAGTGACTGCCAGTGCATGGTAGCTCGGAGCCTGCGGAGAGATGCCAGGCACTGAGCAGGAACAAGCAGGCAGGTGCCGACTACAAGCGTAGCACGAGCAAGCCCTTTCCGCGTGGGGACGGTGATTCGCTCCAATAAAACATGGCAAGAATTATATAATACAATAACATAATCAATTTATTTCGCACTATGTGCTAAGCGAAATCCAAGATAGCCAAAAGACTTGTCTGGTTCATGCTGAAAGCGCCCTGTGACCTGACAATAGCCAGCCTTGCTATTCCAGCTTCCGCCTCTGAGCACTTTTGTGCGCCCGGATTCCGGACCGGTGGGGTTATAAGTCACCTTGGCGCTTTGCGTGTCATACCAGTCGCTGCACCATTCCCAGACATTGCCACTCATATCATAAAATCCCAGCTCATTGGGCTGATACTCGCCTACGGGGACGGTGGTGTTTGCTTGATCATTTTGCTGGTCATCCTTCCAGGGAAGCGAGCAATTTGTATCGCAGAAATTGCCGAGTTGAGTCAAGCGGTCGCCACCTGCATAGAGCGAATTGAGGGATTTGATGCCTCCTCTTGCCGCAAATTCCCATTCTGCTTCGGTCGGTAAGCGATATGATTTTTGTGTTTTCTGATTGAGCTTTTCGATAAACTCATTGACCTGTAGCCAGGATACATTTTCTACCGGGCAGTTGTCGCAGTCTTTAAAGGAGCTCGGATTTTTGCCCATGACCGCCTTCCATTGGGACTGGGTGATTTCGAATTGTGCCAGGTGAAAATCGTCGACAAATACCTGATGCTGAGGCTGTAGATCTGTGGGACACATAGGCGCTTGCTCATTCGTGCAGCCCATGTAGAATGTACCGCCTTTAACGGCAATCATCTTGAGCGGGGTGCTGAGCAGGCCTTCGCTAAAGCTCTGCAATTCTTTTTCTTCTGCATTGTTTTGCAGTTCTTGAATTCTGGCTTCTGCCATTTTTGCATAGCTGCTTTCGGAGTGCATATTGAGGAAAGCTTGATAGCCCTTGACATTGTGAGCTGTGGTGGCCTGCTGCCAGTCTTGCTGTTCGATCACCTTCGCAGCAATCATTTTTGCCTCTCCGGTATCGCTCCAGTTGATCAGGAATTGTCCCAGTGCGAAAATCAATGCGGCGACAAGCACCGCGGCTGCAAAAGGCTTCCAGCGTACTGGCTTAGGCGCCAACTGTTTGTTGCACAATTTGAGTCCAACTATGGCTGCATCATTGTGCGGCACTTTAGCCAGGATAGACTCGTACTTCTCTTTCGCGCCGAGAAAATTGTCCTGGCGGTACATTGCAAATGCTTTGCTGAGTTCAGCAGCGAGGTTGAAGGGATCGGGTTCGTTGTTCCGTACATGCACAATCTTGTGACGTATAGTGATAACAAAGGTCGCGCTTTAGTAGGGAGGAAAATTAAGTTTAGTCTTGTGCAGCTTAGAGCATCACTTTCTTCCAAGGCCGTCGGCACCGTGTTTTCGAAGCAAATCTACTACATCTTTCAGCCCCATATGGTAACCATCTCTCTCTGGCACATACTCGTCAGGCTGCACTTCGTCTTTAATTTCGAGGAATGATTCGATTTGTTTCTCAACAAATTGAATTGCCTGCGGACTCGAGCGATTTTCAAGCAGCATATGTTTAATGGCTTGTTGATCAAGAAGGATCAGATCGTAGTATCGGGTTTTGCGCCCTTCATCATCTTTTACAATCCGTCTTTGCACGTAGAGCTGTTTGATGCTGGTTTTGGTGAAATTTTGCTTGTTGGTCTGAAACAGCCAGGTCGGAAAATTAGATACGACCAGCTCTTGTTTAGAAGCCTTAAAAGTCACCCTTGATAGCCATGCTCGCAGGGCCGCATAGCAGGCTGCTGAACCCATTAACAGCAAGGGTATCCGGCTGGCATCATAAGTAAAATTCCATGCCATTAGGAACAACAGGGATGAAAAGGCCATGAAGAATAAATGTACCTTTTTGCCCGTCTTTATGCTCGCTTCAAGAGAATTGTCGAGGCGCAGGAAAGTCAGATTGTCTGGTAGCTCGAAGCTTTTTTGTTGCACTTCAGGCAAGAGGGGAGCTGCGAGCGACTCTGTATGAAAAACCTGAGAGCAGTTCTGGCAAACCTTCATTGCTTCCGGCGTATCCGCTTGCAAATCTGCCACCGGTTTGCCGCAACCGGGACATTGAAGATCGGCCCCTTCTGTACTAAGTCCTTTGATCGCGTAGAGTTGCTGTGCCGCCACTTTGCTTGCTTCTGCTGTGAAGTCTTTTGGGGCTTTGTCGGGATGAAATTCTCCGGAGACCATGAAGTCGGGCAGACCTAATTGTTGTTCAAGGCTTCTTTCGATAAAATGTGCTATTTCTGGCGTCTTGAGACAACGGAACAAATGGTGCCTTTTGCCTTCTGTGGTTCGAATCATCAAACTGTACTCAAACAACTGTCGGTCATTCAATTTCCCTCCATCATTTTGCGTCACATAGAGTTGTTCTATTTCATGCTTTCCGATGGTCATTATATCGTTTTGATAGAACATAGGAAAGACATGTGCGATATGCAGTTGGTCGTTGCTAAGCCGAATGGTACTGCGGCCGAAGTACAACTGCAAGCCCTGCAACAATGATGTGCCGGCAACTAAGGTCAACAGGCCCATTAAAAGCGTAACAATTACCGAGTCTCCCAATGTCCATAACACGATAATGGTGAGAATGGGTGTTGCTATTGCTCCGAATATGAGTCGCATCTTCCAGTTGCCGATTTCGCGCCAGACCACATCTATATGGTATCCGACTTCAAATTGCTCGAAACTGATTCCTGGCAGGGGCCCTTGTACTTCTTTGTGGTCGGTATTATACTGTTGCAAAAACAGTTGATCAATGGCAAAGGACTGCTTGCAGGAGGGGCATTCGCCTGTATTTTTATCGGCCTGGATGTTTTCTAATGGCCCGGAACAGGAAGGACAGGTAACTTTCATATGCGGTATGATTGTGTGATTGCGCTGGCCGCGAGGTGGTTATTCCTGGCGATGTGCAGTAGAAGATACAAAATAAAATTCGTTGGGATATGACTTAGTTGAGAAATGCGCACATTCAACTTGAAGATGTCGGGGAACTTGGTTACCTTTGCGCCAACCTTGGCCGGGTAGTTCAACTGGATAGAATACCAGATTTCGGCTCTGGGGGTTGGGGGTTCGAATCCTCTCCCGGTCACTGTATCCCTTCTCAATCGATTGGTTGTGAGGGGATTTTTTTTGGCTGTTTATTGCCGTAGAGAGCAGGTGCTGAGCTAGCAACACCAAAATGGCTATACATCCCCCCCCAACATCCACTTACCCCCTCGCATTCACTAGGATTTATAGGATTCTTGGGATTAGAGGATTTTCGGACTCGGTTTATGTCAGTGTATTGGAGATGGGGATCAATTTTCCAGGTTTTTGGAGTCTCCGACTAAATCATATCCTCATAATCAAGCACTCCCTGTTTGACTGCAATCGTCAATGCAAGACCCCAGATAGAACCAAGCAAAGCCATCGTAGGGAACCATTGCGAATTGGCATAGAGGCCATTGAGCACCAATGCGGCAAAGGTGTACAAAACGAGAGGAATCAAAAAAGGCAAATACACAAAACCCTGTTCCTTTTCGTCTGATCGAGACGAAACTGCAGGGTCTTCTTTTTTGGCTTTTCGAAAAATTCTAAAGGGAAACGTCAACAACCAAAATACAAATCCAAGGATTGATCCTAGCTCCATAAAAAGCCCATAAGCAATGATACTAAGGGTAGGAAGTGCTATGGCCGCCACCAATGCCAGTGCCGACTCCTCCACATAATTATGCAGATACACTGCAGAAAACCAGGTAAATGCCATCCAGACAAACATCCCAATGCATCCACTTTTTACATCTTTCATCTTGGGGAAGTTAGGGTATTTCCAGCAATATTTAGACCTTAGCCAAGACGCATTCGATGCGTCTCTACCATAATCTCTGATCCATGATACGCCTGGCTCAGACGCATTCGATGCGTCTCTACCATAATCTCTGATCCATGATACGCCTGGCTCAGACGCATTCGATGCGTCTCTACGATTGTCTTTCTGGCTTCTAAAATTGTAATTTTTTTGCGAATGAGAGACCCAGCAAAATAAGCCCTGATGGAAGGGTAAATGGGGGTACATAAAGTAAATACTCCTGGTTGCAGAAAATGCACAAGAAATAGTTGAACAAAATTTGGAGCGAAACAGATTCGGTCGTGGAAACCGTCTTCCGGCTATCCGTTGCAATGCAGGCACCCTTCGCTGCTGTCTGCATCCGCCTGCTGGGTCTCCTAAGGGAGCCCCAGCAGGCGGCGCATACAGCGCGCTCAGTGCACCTGCATTTCCACTTCCATCCGGGCTATTTTGCAACTCCGTTCCCTCGTGGTGACAAGACGCCTTTGCACCGTTCTGTCCCTGATTCAGCAGGATAGCAAAAATTGAGGCAAATGAACTAATTTTATCGCATGAAGGTGAAAACCCTGGTTCTCGGAGCACCTAGTCGTCCTTCAAAGGTAAAAGATATGATAGCAGATATTGAAACGACGCTGGATAATGAAGAGGATCAGGATCGCATACAAAAAGCCAGACAAAAACTTGCCGCACTCAAGGCTGTAATCGACCCAAATGACACGGAACTGCTGCAAATTGAGAATCTGATTACTTTGGAAGAGGATGAGGCTGATTACGAAGGGTAAAGAACCCCGGAAACTGACATTACATCGCAATAGCCCTCCCTATCTAGAAGGAAAGATTTGAGGTAACCCTCAGACGCATTCTATTAGTCTCCACGAACCATTTTGATCTTCTCCACCCTCACCCCTTGCTGCTTACTCCTTGCTCCTTACTCCTTACTCCTTGCTCTTTGCTCCTTGCTCTTTGCTCTTT
>JAHDEE010000290.1 GCA_020629005.1 Chitinophagales bacterium | reverse complement strand
GCAAACATTCGTTGCCCTGACGACAGTCGCTCACCTCTCTTTGCCCCACCATAATAGTTCTCCAGTTCTGACTTTATAATTGACTTCATTTTCCTTTCTTTGTTAGTTTCACAATAAGATTACAGTGAGCCGAAGAAATCGGCTAGAATTTCCAGATTCTCATCCACATAGGTTTTAGGCAGCTTTACTTTTCGGGCGGCCCTTTTAATCATTTGCTTTATTTGAGTTTTTGACTTCCCTTTAAATTTATGGTAAGCCTTGTCCGGTGAATTCATGCCTAATCCAACCATAGCCAGCTCAGCTGCATTTCCATCAAGTGTATCAGGAAGCACATATAACCATGTAGCCATTGATGCCCATAATCTTGTTACCTTGGCACTCAAATCTGGAATCTGATCACCGATGTCAGGGTTCAAGATCAGCTGGTCGGCGCTAGACACGCCACTCTTAGCGAGTAACTTCTGAAACTTTGGCCCTATTCCTTCAATCACAGTCAAGTCTATTCCCCTATGTCCGACAGTGAGATTTACTTCCTTTGATTGACCATGTGCTAATACGGTACCACCGGCAGGCTGTACTGATAGCACGGTGCCCAGCTTGTTGGATTGCCGCACTTTCTTGTACGTCATTTTGGGTTCCAAACCAATACCTCTCAAATGAGCAGCCGCCTCCAATGCGGATTGCCCTAGTATATTTGGCACCTGCGGGGGTGGCCCAATCGGTTCCCCATCACGGATTAAGCCCTTAGCAATCAGTGCGCTTTCAACTTCGCGAAGACCATTTAGCGCTGCGTCATGCCGCGGATCGAGTTCTAGAGCCTTCACGAAGTACTTTCGGGCTATCTTACTGGTTTGCTTTGTTTTCTGGTTTGCGTAAAAAATAGCAACCTGGGCACAGTCAGAGGCTCTGGGATTCAATTCTATCTTTTTTGTTAGGTGTTCCCATCTTTTGACGGCATACAAGAAATTCTCATCACCGAAATCATAATCGTGTACCCTATCTGCGACTTCATCATAAGCCTGTATCGCCTCCTCCAAATTACCGAGCCTGAGATGAGCATCGCCCAACATTTTGTAGGCATCATAAAAATCAGGATCTAGTTCAACAGCTTTTGAGAAGTCCTCAATTGCCTTTTCATGACTGCCTTGCATACCAAAAAGTAAGCCCCTCTTATAGAATAAAGCAGGAAAAGGTGTCTCCTTCAGCTTATCCGTCATTCGTTTGCCTTCTCGAGCAAAAAACCAGTTTAGCTCATGGGTTTCAGCATCCAATTGATGAGACTTAGCTCCGTACTCTTCAGCTTTGTCAAAGTTGCCTTCCAAGCCGTACAATCGCGAGAGATTACTAAAGGCTGCCGCATAAGACGGCACATGTTGAATTGCCTCGTAAAAAGCTTTCTTAGCTTCTTCAAACTCTCCGGAGATCGCTAGCGTACCTCCCAGTTCAGCTTTGAGCTTCGCTGATTCTCCAGGAGTCTTACCCGGTTTCTTAAGTGCTACCTCGCAATACTTGCGAACTTCTTTAACATTTTGCATGTGAATTCATTTTTGTAAAGCAACATTATTCATGCCATTCATAGACTGCATACTATCCCTACCCGGATGACGATCATTGAGAATTAATGACCCTATTGATTCTTCTCTTGAATACGGGAATGGATGAAATTGCCTACGGCGTAGCTACTGAATCACCAGGATTTAAATCCCATTGCACAATGCACCCACTGACAAAAGCAGTGATTGCAAGCACAACAAAGCAGATAGCTTATTGAGAAGAAGCACTCACAATAAGCCTATTACTCCGTTCAGCATCTCACTTCCAGAGCACACCCAAAACCCCAATCCAGATCAAGGGCCTTAAGCTAAGTGTATCTTTAAATAGTAGACTTGACAATGACCAAACTGTCGAAAACCACTCTATTAAATTGTATATGAATAACTAATGACTTCCGTCGGCAATCAATATAGGAAAAAAGATTCAGCAAACAATAGTACAGCGCTTTTTTATGACATTAATAATGATACAAAATAGAAATCGCCTCGATTCAAGCGAAGATTCGCTAAAAACAAAGCAAAATTTAGGTATAATTTATTCCTATTCATTAAATCCACATTTGGCTTTTAGTAGATGGAGCTGCCATTTCGATTCATTCTCTGCAACACCTGACACGCCCAAACATGCTACATTAAGATGGCATTGGTACTGGCGAAATTGACCTTCCTCCTCATTTTCTCAGACTCCGATTCCGTCAAGTTTACCTCAGGAGCACAGATCTGTATATTTATTAACGGCGGCAATTCACTCATCTTAGCCCCACTTGCCAGATTGAGTAAAAACTACTGCAATGGTTTTTACTCACTCTGGCGCGGAGTGCTGATTGGTATTTTCATGGGTTCTTGAATACGATCGAGGGGTGGCAGTTGAGCGCAAAAATTCTTGTTCGCTGGATTATTGGAAACCAAAAGAAGCGAGAGCAATTACGCTTGCCAGCCTTAAATTCTACTTTCTACGCGCTACACCACATTCTCAACACGGCGGTGCGAAATCGCCAAATAGCCCCGGGCGTAGAGGAAATGAAGGGTGCAGCTGCCGTGGCGACTGCTGCGCTGTGGTAGCTCGGAGCTTGCCGGAGAGATACCACAGCGCATGCAGGAGCAGGCAGATGCGCCCTGAATTGAAACGGAGCACGGGACTGCCGATTACGCGCTGGGATTACTTTTCGCTCCAAAAAAAATTACAAGGCCTTACTCATACCGGCCAAACGTCGCTCACAATCTTTCAGCTTTTTGGCAATGCCATTGCTCTTGTTTGAAGAGCGAGGGATTGCGGGGAGGGCCTTCGTACGCTCTTGAAGGGCGTCCGTTACTTTCTGTCTCTCTCGCTCAGTTAGCACGGATGATTCTGTGATGCAATCCCAGGCGCAATCTTTGGTGCGATGATGACGGGCGGCCAACTTGCGTTTGAAATTGAGGTAGGCATAGTGATCCTTGAGTTGCTTGCACTTGGAGATTTGATCCAGCAATTTGTATTCTTTGGCTTCTTCTGAATCGAAGAGAAAGGCCAGGAGCAGGTCGGGAGATTCCATGATTTCGAATGCCAGCTCGGCATGTTGATCGCTCTTTGGACCATCGATCATGACCGTGCAATTGTGGCTGCAAAAGCAGGGTTGGCCGGCAACATTCCAACGCATTTCCAGGCAGACTTTGTAGGGACCAAAAGCCGGAAAGAGCCAACCTGATTCACCGCGAAACAGGGTGAAGCTGTAGGACTCTTTGGAATCTGCTGGCAAGGGTTTCAAGCGCTGCTCGTCGGCACAGGCTATGATGGACTTGAAGTGTCTTCGTTGTCCATTGGCATCTTCCGTATAGCCGGTGATGAAATCTGATTTTAGGCTGAGACTGGCTGGGATGATTTGTGCCTGCTCGGATTGGTTGTGAACTTGCAGCTCCAGGCGGACCGGAGCGCCGTAGGGAAACATGCCTTTGGTTCCACAAATACTAAACTGCAGGCCTTCTACTTTGTGCAGCACCTGATCGGTGAGTCCTGTGGTAGGAGGATTGACCGGGGAGTTGCCTGGACGCACAAGGATGTCGGGGCTATGCTTGAGATAGTATTCATTTTCTGGTGTGAAGCGCCAACTTATGTTGTTCGGAAACTCAGCTGATTGCAGATTGTCCGTGGTATTCATGAAGGTGCGGGTGAGCTGATTGTGGCTAAGGCCCATCGCATGTCCGATCTCATGCACTGCGGTTCGGAAATAGGCATCTTGCACCTCGCCAAATGGCTTGCCCGCGGCAGTGCCCCACAACTGTGCATCGTCATCAAATACCCAGTCGGAGCAGATGGATGCCCCCTCTCTCGGAATTCTGTTTGAGTCGATAGATCTAGCATCGTACATCACCCCTCGGACAAAGGCTGAGCCAATTATACGACTAACGCAAAGCAGATGGTAATGCCAGTCTGCCGCTTTGTTGGCTTTCCATTCCAGCATTTGCTCGTGTAGATCACGCAGCTGCCACCAACCGTCGATCGTTGGCGCCTCGATGGTTTGTCCTGCGATTTTGGTTTGCATCTGCCAGCCTATTTCGCCGAAGATTTGATCCCAATTGAGGCCAGCAGCATTGGCCATTGGCAGCGGCGCGTTTTGCACGGTTTCAAAGACCACAGTGGCCTTGCGAAAGTATTCCGATACCCACCCAAGCGTGATTTGACCAATCTCATTGCTGTTCTCATCTTCCAGTGTGCCCCGGTAATATTGCTCGGGATCGGGATACTCTGTGGGAGCCGAATGCTTACGCAGCTTTACACTGCAGACGCTGGTGGGCGACCACTTGTTTTGCTGATGATCATAGTCGATCATCTCGAAATACAATCGAAAGTTTTTTCGTTGCAGCGGTTTGATACGCATGCGCTTGAGACGAAGGTATCCAGCATAATAGTCGCGACTAAAACCCGGCACTCCTTCAAATAGATTTGGACTTTGCAGATCAGCCCGCAAATAGAGATCGCCACTGGCTTTGATCAGGGTGCTGCTTTGCTCCACTCGAAATGTCCCTTCGTAGAGGGGACCATTAGAATCCTCGAAGCGAAGGTAGTAGCAACCCGACCGTAGTTTGCGGTCGGGTCTGCGCTCCGGATAATTGGTATCACTCAGGTCTATCCACTGTGGTAGGTCTATCATAGTCAATTGGCTTAGTGGGTACGGTTTCCTCTGGCTTTAATGAAGGCAAGTATGGCGTCTGCATCTGCTGTGGCTGGCAATTCGTCCATCAGTACCTGCATGGTTTCTGATCTTCTTTGCAAGTCATTATTGCCAGTGCCGGCAAGGAATTCTGATAGTACAGTTCGCTCATTTTCAAATCGAGGCTTGATGTGTGTGAAGGAAGTGAAACCAAGTCCGGCAGCAGAAACCCTTGCAGTCGGATTGACCGGTCTGGTGTTGGCCGATCCACCATGACAGCCATTGCAAGTCTCTAGCGAAAAGGTGGACAATCTGCTCGACGAAATTCCCGGTGCCGACCACTCAAATCGCAATCCTGGAGTTGGTACATTTCCGGCTATAAAGGACTCTCCCTCGAAGTTGTTTGGTACTTCGTGTGTTTGTGAAGCATCATCAATGATGGCTCCCACACTGTTGATGAACCTGGCCAACTTGCTGGTATTATTGAAGCCTATATCTGGTGTTTGCTTTCTCGATACTTCTTTCAAAAGTCCTGTTCCTCGATCGATATTGAACTCGCGCAGCTCCCATGGTCCGTCCAGCGCAATTTCATTGGTTCTTATCTGAGCCAGTGCATTTCCATTGGGAGCGGAAGGTATTTTGTTGCGTCCGGCAAAATCTTCGGTGATCAACTTGAGTGCATCGATGTACCCAGCATCAAAATCACCTAAGGTCCCCAGATGATGCCAACGCTTGGTCCAAAGCTCCAGCTCTTCAAGCGTTCCACCCGGCAAATTGTATTCAAAGATCACTGTAAATTCTCTCGGATTTCCTGTGCCTGGATCAACTATACAGTATACAAAACGACCTTCGCCGGTACGCTCAAGATCTTCAGCTTCTGCTGTGCTCTCATCAAGCTTATGCAAGTCGACTCGATTGACAATAGCCATCAATCGGAAAGGAGCATTGTCAAGATTCATCACCCAATCGGCATCACTTATATCGCTGTTGCCATGATCCAATATCTTCCAGGGATTAATCACTAATTGACGGATGGCGGTACGTCTCGGCACCGTAAAGTTTGCCACTTGCTGATCTGTTTCCCAGCTTTTGAGTAGAGACAATACAAATGCCTTAACATCGTCAGCAGATGTGCTGGCTGCCATATTGCGAATCAAATGCCCAATGGAGAATGCACCAGTTCGCGCTTCTTGAGAGTCGATAACCCGAAGGTCAGTGATCATTAGCTCTTTGCCGATTACGGGATCTCTTGGTGTGCAGGTGCCACAGTCGCCACCGCAATCCACCTGAGTTTCGCCGGGGTCCAGCACTCCATTATCGCACAGATTGATGCAAGGAGGGCAATCACCACCGCAGTCTATGCCTTCTTCATTTCCGTTTTGATCGCCGTCGTCACAGGTAGGGCATGGGTCACATTCGGGTCCTCCGCAGTCCACACCTTCTTCTTGTCCATTCTGATCTCCATCACTGCAGGTTGGACAATCGGGGCACTTGCCTCCACAATCAACTTGTTCTTCACCTCTGTTTTGTTTGCCGTTGTTACAGCATTTTTGCACATTGTTGCAGCAAGCAAGGTAGAATATAGATAGTGCAGAAAGTAGCGCCAGGTAAATCAGCTTTTTCATGTTCCAGCATTTTGAATGACACAAAAGAGCTTTTGCATTAAGCGGACCTATCCCGGTAGGTCGTCTTAAATATGGGCGCTGGAAAAGGATGCCTGGCGGCTTGCAAAGAGGGCCATAAACTGCCCAGCGGTTTGCAGACTGCTATTTCCCACAGCAGGCATTCCATATACCGTCAGTAATATAACGTTTTTGCTCGGATTGTTCAAATTGGTTATTGGTTGGAGGCTGTTTGGGTGAAGCATTTCATAGTTATCAACCC
>JAHDEE010000289.1:3145-6620 GCA_020629005.1 Chitinophagales bacterium | reverse complement strand
GAGCAAAGTCCTTTTTCTGGCAGGCGAAATAGTTTTTACTCACTCTGGCTCAGGGACCGATCGGCTCTGCACCGACACTCTGAATTTTGCTGTTTTGGCCATTGCAGTAGTTTTTACTCACTCTCGTTTAGGGACAGACAAGGACTCCGGTCTCCGAGTTTTAACGCAACACTCGCACTACATGGCACAGGTTACTCCTTTCTCCTTTCTCCTTTCTCTTTGCTCTTTGCTCCTTGCTCCTTTCTCCTTTCTCCTTTCTCTTTGCTCTTTGCTTCCGCGAAGGAGAACTGGTACAAAATAGCCCCGGGTGCAGCGGCTATGAGCCGCCCAGCAGCGCCAGTGACGCCCCGCCGGCTGGTAGCTCGCCCTCAAGGCGAGATGCCAGACGGTGCGGCGGAACCAGCTGATGGGTGGTGAATAATAGCGGAACACGGGGAGCCCGCTTCTACGGCGGATTTTGCTTCGCTCCAAAATAAAACATTAGGCTATAAAGCTCCAGAGAGGCTCTTGCTCTGCTGACTTGAGAATTCTGATAAATGGGACGGCCTGGCGATGGAGAGAGAGCAATTTGCCAGAGTGGGTAAAAACCATTTCGCTTGCCTGAAAAAGGACTTTGCTCACAGTAATACAGTAGCCAATGACGGTCCTTGAGCGTAGCCGAAAGGCCCGTTGTTGGCGCACTACGGAGCTGGTAATGACGGTCTTGCGCAATGAAAATGTTGTTCTCCGTGGTCCGTCTTCAACGGGCGCTTCGACTACGCTCAGCGACCGTTGAAGACTCCAGATTGGGTTTTTACTCACTCTGTTGCAGAGGTCTATGATCTTTGCAAGAGGCATCTTTTTAGCCAAATATTGAGTACCTTCACAGCGTTTTTTCTTTGAAACGGAAGCATGGAAATCAAAGACCTATTACTTGACTATCATTTGGAGTTGACAGACCTGAACAACTTCATTTTGAACGCATTGCTGGCTGCCCTGCTTTCGTGGATACTGTCGGTGTTTTATAGGCGCTATGGGCAGTCGGTGAGCAATCGTAGACTGTTTTCGCAGAACTTTATGCTGCTGGCGCTGAGCACTATGCTGATCATATATATTGTGAAGTCAAGCATAGCGCTGTCGCTGGGGCTGGTCGGTGCGCTATCGATAGTGAGGTTTCGGGCGGCCATCAAGGAACCGGAGGAATTGACTTATCTCTTTCTGGTGATAGGCATCGGGCTTGGCATGGGGGCTAATCAGCCGGCTATTACGATCATTGCCTTCTTGCTGATCATCGCGTTGATGTATTTGCAGGCCAGAGCCAGAAAAGGGAAAGCCTATGATCTCAACCGGCATATGGTGGTGACGATTTCTTCTGCGCAACTTTCTGAAACCGCCACTAATGACATTATCAAAAGGAATTTTGAGGCCGTTGAACTGCGGAGAATGAGTCAAGGTGCACAAGGACTTGTGATGACCTATCTGGTAGAGGCTGATCGCTTTGATCAGGTCGCTAAAACTAAAACGAGTTTGCTGGAACTGGATGAGCAAGTCGAATTTTCTTTCGTGGATAATAAAAACATGATCGGATGATCAGGAAGATTATGTTCCTTGTGCTATGCTTGCATGCGAGCCTTGTTGTTGCGCAAGGCAGGCTTGAGAGTGAGTATAAGTTGGCCATACCCAATGATCAGGTGGATGAGGTGTGGAATTACCTTCAGCATACTTTTGGCCAGGCAGCGGTTGACCTAGGCGGAATACAACTACATGGAAAATCTGCTACAGAAATTTTCATCGACAGATATTTTGATGTGGAAGATGGAAGATTCAGTGAGGCGGAAATAAGTCTACGTCATAGAAAGAGATTTGTGGACGGGCAATTGATAAAGCAATTGATCCAGCTGAAGACTCCGCACTCGGAGGATAAGGTGATCAGAAAGGAAATCAAATTTGAGGCCGATGACAATAAGCAGACGACAGACGCTCACGCCAGGCATGCTTTTCTTAAGCATCTCAAATACGCTGATAAGGAAAGAATGGCCTACCACTTGTCGCCCTATGATGTGAGACCAGATGAGCTACAGGCAGCACTGAAGCTCAAGCAAAAAAGACAGAGAATTTATCTCTCCGACGAAGCGGGTGAGAGCTTCGCCACCTTGACGCTGGATGAGGTGCAGCATGCCAGCTTTCCGTTCCAAACTTTTGCAGAGTTGGAGTTGGAGCTCAACGAAATAAGATACACCGAAGCGGATGATCAGGGCAGGACGGAAATGGAAAAGGTGAATTCGGAAATAAAGAACAGACTATTTGGCAAGTTTCCTATGCTCAAAGTCGACCAAAGATCGAAGTATCGAAAGATGAGGGAACTGGTGAGCACAGGTTGGGGCCAATACATATATGGCAATGTTGAGTGGCTCTTTTTGGGCAGTATCACGATGACTGCATTTGTACTTTTTGTCAAAGATCACCGGTCTTGAAAATAAAGGACCATAGAAAGAAAAAGGGATGCGCTTTCCCACTTGTGCTGGCAGGCTTGATCCTATTGATGCTCGCTACAGGGGCATTGCTCAACAAGACTACACCCGCAGCGAAGCAGAAAAGCAGTACTGCCAGCAAACCAACCGAAACTTTGCCGGCCTACTCTGGACATGAGCTGCAAATCGACCTGAAGAAGGATGCCTATGCCAAGCTAAAAGCCAAAGCCGATGAAGCGGTAAAGAGGGGATTGCTGTTTAGCTCGAAAGAAGATCTTGTCGAGGCCAATATCCATATAGACGGCAAGGAATATGCTTGTAAGCTAAGGCTGAAAGGAGACCTGATGGATCACCTGAAAGGCGAAAAATGGTCTTTCAGAATTATGCTCAAAGGCGACGAGTGGCAAGACATGTCGATCTTCAATATTCACAACAGCAAGTCCAGGGCTCACACTGCCGAATGGCTGATGCATGAACTGTTTAGAAGTGAAGGTATCATTGCGCCCGCCTATGATTTTTTGAAAGTCAAACTGAATGGTAAAGACCTGGGCACCTATGCCTATGAGCATCATTTTGAAAATCAGATGCTAGAGAAAAATGGAAGAGATATTGGTCCGATTCTCAAACATGCTGACGATGCTTACTGGGAAAACGTAGACGCCAAAATCGATCCCTTTCCCTGGGTCGAAGCATCTCACATAGAATTGTTTAATAAGCAAAACAAATCTGATCCCGAATTCCGACAAGCCTTTGATACCGCTAAGAAACTACTCGATGGCTGTCTGGCTGGGCGACGAAAGGTTGAGGAAGTATTTGACCTAAAACTGATGGCTAAGTTTTGTGCGCTACTGGATGTGTCTCATGCCTGGCATGCGCAGCAATTTACCAATATCAGATTCTATTTTAATCGATTGACCGGCAAGCTGGAACCGATTGCTTATGATTGCTTTGGGGATTATCTACATGAGGTAACAAAAGACTGGAAAGCATACGGAGAGGGCGTCAATTCAAGAATGGATCAGGAC
>JAHDEE010000289.1:0-3045 GCA_020629005.1 Chitinophagales bacterium | reverse complement strand
GCTGCCTTAGCTGATCGAGCGAAGATTGTAAAGTCCGATGAAGAGTATGCAGACTATACTTTGAATTGGGACAAATTGTTTTCCAAGGCCAATTTCACCAACAAGAAACTACAACCGAGACCGGCACTGTCGCTAAAGGCATACAGAAACAAGGGCTCTAAGACCTCCATTCATTTGGAATCTTATCATGGTTTTGCTTTGGAGGTATTGGGCTTTGGAACTGCTGAAGCCATGATGGACACCCTTGTACAAACAGTCGTTCTGGAACCCTACAACAACAAAATTCCTGTCCGACAATATAGTTTGACAAATTCCAGGCCGATTGAATTTGTTTACTATCGGACCCTGGGGCTAGAGCAAATATACAAAACGGCGCTGTTAAATGTCGAGGCCTCGGATAGCGATAATTTGGCAGCACCGACCGCTATCGCTGCGGCGACTGATTTCCCTTTTATCAAGAAGTCGAATGGAAGCTACCTCATCAGTGAGGGAAACCACAGGATAGACAAACCTATGGTGATTGCTTCGGGTACTAGCCTGCATATCAGTCCCGGTGCCACCATCACTTTTGTTGAATCGGGTTCTCTGCTGAGTTATGGCAGACTCGAGGCGGTGGGAAGCAGCCAGAATCCGATCACCTTTTATACTGCTTCTGGCGATCATGCAGCGGTGATGATCTCTGGTCAGGAGGCATCAGGTTCCTTGCTGGAGCATTGTCAGTTTATCGGACTGGGGGCTTATAGTCAAGGCAGTATTTCATCAACTGCAGCCATGACGCTCTTCGACGTTGAAGCGCAAATTCGGCATTGTGGTTTCAGAAACATTAAGGCACAGGAGGCGCTGAGACTGGAACGTGCACAAGCCGAAATATCAGATATGGAATTCACGCAGATCCAGGGAACTGCTATTCGAAGTGCTAATTCTTCGTCAAAAATAACCAAGGTCAACATGCGTGAAATTGGGCGAAATGGGCTTATGGTGCGCTCCGGATTTGTGGAAGGATTCGGCTACCAAATGCAGTCGGTGATGAACCAGGCTCTGGCTTGTTCCGGCTATGCAAATGTGTATATTTGGGATCTCCATGTGAAAGACAGCCATCAAGCAGTGCTGGCAAGCAGTCATTCCAAGCTGACCATAAAAAACCTGAATCTGACCAATGTGTACAGAGGCGTGGAAGCAAGGGGTAATGCAGATCCGGTGACGGAGGTGCAGTTGGGTAAAGTAAAGCAGGATGCGGTTGATCGGCTGTATATTCAGAAGCAAGGAGTAGCCCTTACAGTGGATGGTAAATCAATTCAAGCAGAGTGAGGTACGAAAGAAAATTCAGGATCGAAAATAGCAGCTATGAAGGGGTGCGCAACGAGATCTTGTCTAATCCGGCCTGCTTCAAACTGGCCTATCCCGACCGAACAGTGAACAGCATCTATTACGATGATCTGGACTACACTGCCTACAATGATAACCTACTAGGTGTGGGAGAACGGGTGAAGTACAGAGTGCGGTGGTACGGCGATGATATGCAGGAGGTGAAGCAGCCTGTTTTGGAAAAGAAAATCAAAAAGAATCTGCTGGGCAAGAAAGAGCATTATGCACTTGCTGACTTTCATATGAAGCAGGGCGCCCCGAGGCTCCCAGATCACATAACCTATGCAGCTAATCAATTGTATCCCTATATTATCGTAAGGTATCGCCGTACCTACTTTGTTTCCATCAATGGAAACATCCGTGCCACCATCGACAGAAAGCTGCAATATTATGATTTGTTTCAGCGCCGGATTTCTTCTTCGATTCATACGGACCCGGCCATCATTCTGGAGATAAAGTATGGACAAGACAAGACCGAAGAGGCAAGCGAATGCATCACTAGCCTCCCCTACCGATTGACCAAGAACTCCAAGTATGTGTCGGCCATGAGTTTGTATTTGCAGTAGGCTTTGCTGTGTTGGAATAAAAGGCTCCCATGGCTTGCCAGCAGGCAGATGGCGGATATCAGGTTCAATACGAAACACAAGCAGGAAAAAAGTTTCCCGAGGAAACCAAAATAGCATGCTGTATGTTTTGATTGTTCATTAACTTTATTGCGCGAAGTACAGCAAATATTACCTGGACAAGCCAAATATGTCAACAGAGAAAAAACCGGTCAGAAAAAGGATTGAGGAGATTATTTTCAGGCATGATACCCCCGCTAGTAAGGCCTTTGATATCACTCTTTTGGTACTGATAGCCGCTAGTATCCTCATTGTAATGCTAGAAAGCGTAAAACACCTGGATGATCAGTTTCACAAATGGTTTTGGGGAATTGAATGGGTGCTCACTATCTTGTTTACGCTTGAGTATGTCATGCGACTGTACAGTACCGACAGGAAAAAAGAGTATGCCACCAGTTTCTATGGAATCATCGATCTCTTGGCTATTATCCCGACTTACTTGACACTCTTTGCTATCCCGATCCATTATTTGACGACCATCAGGGCTTTACGGCTATTGCGGATTTTCCGTATCCTAAAGATGTCTCAGTTCCTTATTGAGGGCAACATTCTCTGGGAAGCATTGCGGGCAAGTCAGAAGAAAATCACCGTCTTTATAGTCACAATTTTAACCCTGACTGTGATTTTGGGTTCGGTGATGTATATGATTGAGAGCGACGAATCCGGCTTTACAAGTATCCCTCGTTCCATCTACTGGGCGATCGTCACGCTAACAACGGTGGGTTATGGAGACATTTCCCCGGTAACACCGCTTGGTCAGTTTATCGCTGCTCTGGTCATGATACTCGGTTATGGCGTACTGGCTGTTCCAACCGGAATCGTTTCTGCCGAAATGGTCCAGGCAGATAAGGACAAGAAGAGAAGCAAGAAACCACGGGTAGTTATTCCTGATACGCTTTCTTGTCCTTATTGCCAAAGGGATGGCTTGGATAAGGATTCTATTTATTGCAAACAATGTGGTAGAGAACTGGATGAAATTTTTAGCTAGTGCTGCGTAAACAAAGTTCGTAACACCTTTGAGGAGCTTATCTTTTTGTCAGACAAGGCGCGAGGATGG
>JAHDEE010000288.1:1495-6625 GCA_020629005.1 Chitinophagales bacterium | reverse complement strand
ACTCTCTACTCTCTACTCTCTACTCTCTACTCTCTACTCTCTACTCTCTACTCTCAATTTCAATTTCAAGGACCAATTTTAACGCCAGAGTTCTATTGATTTTATTTGGATTTCCGGACTGAATTACAGTCACGACATCAGCCTATGGAATTTTTTTTCTTGCGTTCAGAGTTTAGTTTGCCCTAAAGTCTTTTTAGGCACATATTTACATATTATTTTTAGTACAAAATCGTTTTCTCGTTATGAACTACAATACAAAAACTTAGTTGCTAGACTTTGTTATTATACGACATTGTCGTAGATTGTGGCGCGAATATCAGCGCAGATATTCGTTCATGCGCTAACGCTCCATCTCACTGCACTAAACCAAAGATGCGAGACTATGGATTGTCCGTTTAGGGCATCACTGTTCTCCCACCAGCATCGAGCAAATCGCAGGCATCCGTAGCACTAGTACAATGCACTAGTGCTGGCCCCATATTACTAAATGTGGAGGCAATGGCAAGTGCTTGCCGAAATGTCATATCCGAAATTCGCTTTAACGTTTTGAAGCGCCTGGTGCTCAGGTACTAGTTTGGCAGCTGTGGGCTTGCCTTGCGCTAATTTAGGACTAACTGCTGCCCATACTGGGAAGCAGAACAACTAATCTGCGATGAACATGATGTGTAAAAATGTAACATTTTCAAGATTATGGACTAAGGCTAGCCTTGCCTTAGCACTCCTGTTTTATTTGCCGCAGCTGTCAACCCAGGCACAAACTTATGATGATCACTTTGGCACCGGAAACGACCAGGGAGTAACAGTGACTAGCAGCCCGGTCGAAGGCACAGATGAGGGTATCGGAAGTTTAAGCGGTACAGACTTATTGCCAGATCTGTACGGGGCCTCGAGATTCCTCGGTCAGGCTTCAATGGGAGCAGATTACGAGGACATATTGTATGTCAGCGATGTTGGTATCGAAGCCTGGCTAGATGAGCAATTTGCCATGCAAGGCCAAAACTTCAAGACAGTCACCGCCGATATACAGAACACAGCGGCTGCCGAAATCTATGCCGTACATGGCACCGGAATCGCAGATGATATCAATTGGCATGCAGATGTCTGTACTCGTGCCTTCTGGCAGAAAGTGGTTACAGAAGATGATATGCTTAGGCAAAGAGTCGCCCTTGCTTTGAGCGAAATTCTCGTCGTTTCACAACGCACCAATACCGTAGACCTGCCTATCCCAATGGCCAGCTACTATGATGTGCTGTATGAAAATGCTTTTGGAAACTATAAAGACATTTTGTCTCAGGTGTCTTTGCACCCAATTATGGGTTTGTACCTGAGCCATTTTAACAACCAAAAGGCAGATCCCACCATTAATAGAAGACCAGATGAGAACTTCGCCCGTGAGATCATGCAGCTATTCTCAATCGGTCTACATGAGCTAAATGTAAACGGAACCGAAAAGCTCAATCAGTATGGAGATCCCATACCCACTTACGACAATGATGACATTACTGAAATGGCCAAAATCTGGACTGGCCTCAGTGGATCGGCCTGGAACCTCGATAAGTATCCGGAAATGGCAGGACAGCCCATGACCTTTGGCCGCTACCACGAACGCTACGACAAGAGTGTGCCAATGATGATGTTTGAAGAAGAGCATGAGCCAGGCCCCAAGTACCTGCTAAATGGCTTTGTAGTGCCAAGCGGTCAATCCGGTATGCAGGATATTCAAATGGCAATCGACCATCTGTTTAATCATAGTAATGTGGGGCCCTTCCTGGCAAACAAGCTGATCAAGCTGTTGATAAAATCAAATCCTACACCAGAATACATATCTCGTGTTGCGGGAACATTCAACAACAATGGAGCCGGAGTGCGAGGAGATATGCGCGCAGTTATCAAGGCAATTTATACAGATACCGAAGCCAGAGATTGCGAATGGATCGACGATCCAAAAGCGGGTAAGTTGAGAGAGCCTTTGCTGCGCTTTTCACAACGAATTAGAGCCTTCAACCTCTCCAATCAGTCCGGAAGGTATTGGTATAAAGACGATTGGCAATTGGGTGAGCGACAAAAGCAGGGATTCCTGTATTCGCCAACCGTGTTCAACTTCTTCCAACCTGATTATGCAAACGCTGCTCTTGCTGCTCAACAAATGACTGGTCCCGAGTTTCAAATTCTGGATGCAAACACTGCGATTGAGTACATCAACAGAGTGGAGGCAGGTGTACGATGGGAACCCCTTCGGGCACTGGGAACCGTTGATCCTAATGGCTATCAGTTCTATGATTTTGATGTAGGACCGACTGATGAATGTAGCCACGACTTTACCGACGAGATTGCCGCCCTGCAAAATGGAGGTCCTACGGCCTTATTGGAGCGACTGGATTTGATACTGTCTCACGGACAGTTATCAGAAGGTACAAAGGCTATCATCCTCAATCTAACCACCACGCTAAATGATCTGGATTGGATGGATAAGCAAGAGGTAGTAGCCTGGACCGTATACGCTGTATTGATCTCACCAAATTATGTGATTCTCAAGTAAGCTCGGTTTCAAAATATTCTGAAGCCGACCAAAGAAAATCCCCTAAACCTAGGAAGATGAAAAATCAAAAATCAAATAATCAGAGCCGCCGAAGATTTATCAAATCGATGGGCTGCGCTGCACTTGGTGCTACCACCTTATTATCGGGAGTTACGAATCTTGGTCTCATGAATGTTGCAGCTGCAGCAAATATGCCACTGGTTCCACGACCGCCGGGGGATTACAAGGCGCTCGTCTGCCTTTCTCTTGAAGGAGGAAACGATAGCTTCAATATGTTGGTGCCACGTGGTACCGGCGAGTATCAGGAGTATGCATCTGTACGCACCAATCAGTCTCTTGCACAAGGTTCGCTTTTGCCTATCAATCCGCTGGTTGGAGATGGCAAGCAATATGGTTTGCACCCAAATCTTAGCAGAGTACAGTCTCTTTTTGAGCAAGGAGATGCAGCCATGGTAGCCAATGTTGGTGCCTTGGTACGCCCTACGTCCATGGCGGAGTACAATAATGAGATCAACTTGCCACTGGGTCTGTATTCTCATGCAGATCAGGTGATGCACTGGCAATCTTCGATACCGCAGTCCAGATCAGCAATTGGTTGGGGCGGACGTATGGCAGATATCCTGTACCAGGTCAACAATAACCAGAATATTTCGATGAATATCTCCTTGAACGGTACCAACATCTTTCAGACAGGAGATACCGTTGCAGCCTACGCCATCAATCCTGACACTGGAGCGGTGGTAATCTACAACTATGAGGGAGACTGGACACAAGCGACTACCAAGCGAGCCGCTATTGATGGAATGCTGAACCAAAACTATACTAACGTTTTGGAAAATACCTACAGGAATATGGTTCGGGGAGCTACCGATAACTCATTGCAGTTTAGTAGCGCCATAGCCGGACTTAGCCCCTTCAACACAACCTTTGCAGATACTGAGATATCAGCAGATTTGCACATGGTAGCTAAGACCATTGCAGCGAGAAATACGCTTGATATGTGTCGACAAACCTTTTTTGTCCAGTTGGGTGGATTTGATAATCACGACGAGGTCTTGATGAATCATGGTTATCTCATGGAAGAAGTAGATCAGGCCATCGGAAGCTTTTGGGACGCCCTTGGCGAAATGGGACTGCAAGACAGTGTGACCTTGTTTACGATCTCTGACTTTGCAAGAACCCTAACCAGCAATGGTAATGGAACAGACCATGGTTGGGGAGGTGTCTCAATGGTTGTCGGCGGGGCCGTAAACGGGCAGAGAATCTACGGAAGCTATCCCGACTTGTACCTCGGAAACAATTTGGATACCGGCGATGGAAGACTGATTCCAACCACCTCATGCGACGAATATTTTGCTGAGCTGGCATTATGGTTCGCAGACAATGGACTATCTACGCTTTCGCCAACACAGCTGGCAGACATACTCCCAAATCTGTCCAACTTCTGGAGCTACGCCGCCGGGTCAGGTCCAATAGGATTTATGAGTTAAGCAATCATCTGTTTGATCCACCAAAACCTGCTAAAAAACAATGGCAACATTCAACTTCAAAATACTTGTCTTCTACATGTTCTGCTTACTGGCCATGCTTCCAGCAAGTCTTGAACTCAAGGCACAATGCACCGACAACGGAAACTATTGGAATGAAAGCTGGCGCTCTTGTACTGAGAGCGCAAACCCGAATCCTGTGCATGGGCAAGGCCTATGGCTTATGTATGAGTTCGCAGAAAATCAAAATCTAAGCGAGAGCCAATTCTGGAACGCCAATCGCCCCGGGCAAAGCGGAGAAGGGATTCAGGAAATGATCATCGATTACTCTGTAGATGGCGACACCTGGATTAACCTTGGTACTTATACTCTGAATCAAGCCAATGAATCTGCGGACTATGCCGGAGAAGCGGGACCTGATTTCGGCAGCGCCAACATCAAAAAGATTCTGATTACTGTCGTTTCTACTTTTGATGGCGGTTCTTGCGCGTCCTTGGCTGAAGCGCGATTCAAAACCGAAGAAGGAATCTGCAATGGTGGATTCGACGAATGTGGAGTATGCGAAGGCCCTGGTGCAGCTGACTGGTATCTCGACGCAGATTTTGACGGCCTGGGTGATGCTGCCAATGTAGTGCAGGACTGTTCGCAGCCAGAAGGCTACGTTGCCAACGCTGATGATCTTTGCGATGATGGAACTTTGAGCTGGCTAGATATGGCCACTATATTCGAATCAAATGGCTGTACGGGATGTCACGGCGACAATGCCGTCAGTGGGCTTAATTTGTTGACTTTTGAGGCTTTTGCTCAGGGAGGAAACAACTGTGGTCCCGCGATTCTCGAAGGAACTACGCTGGTCGATATCATTGAGGTAGGTAATGTTGGATGTGAAAATGGGGTAGTAAATGCCGCCATGAATATCAACGTTGGATTTGCTGTAGACGAAACCGAATTGGCAGCGATTCAGGAATGGATCAACAGCGGTGCTCCTGAAGTATGTACGGACGCCATCGTACTAGATTGTACCCCAGGCGATAGCTGCGACGATGCCGACGATTGCACGACCGAAGATGTCTTCGATGCCGACTGCAACTGTGCCGGCGTTTT
>JAHDEE010000288.1:0-1395 GCA_020629005.1 Chitinophagales bacterium | reverse complement strand
ACTGCAACTGTGCCGGCGTTTTGCTAGATGCGGATGGCAATGGCGTCTGTGATCTGGAAGAGGTTCCGGTCGATCTGCCAGAGTGTAATATTCAAGTAGAAGTGTACCCAGAACAAGAGTGCGGTGATGCAGTAGATTCGTATATAGATATTATCAATCCTGCTGCCGACGATGCCACGTATATGTATACTTTAAAGAGCGAAGCTGGAGAAACCATCTACATGAACTCTTCAAGTTTACCTACTGTGATGGTGGAGTTTATGGGCTCGGGCATGTACATGCTGATTGTGGAAGGTATTAGCAATCCGTGCTATTCAGAGATACCAATCGATTTTACCACGATTGCTTCAGGGGTGGAAGCGAGTCCTGACTCATTTGACCTTTATTGTGATACTGACTCCACTCTGGATGTACTTGCCAATGACCTCTCAACTGCAAATTCTTTGACGGTGATCAGCCAACCCGCTAGTGGTGAATTGCTTGTACAAAGTCAGGGTATGGAAGGGCAGTATCTGCAATACATCTCAGGCGGCAATCAAACTGGAGTATTTGAATTTACCTATGAAATCTGTGACCCAAGTGGTTGTTGTGCCCAAGTGGTTTCCAGCATATCCATTTCACCTTGCATAGACGACACCGCTTCAGGCATACTCTACGATTATCATCAAACCAGCAACTGTGATTTCGAAAGCGGAAAAGTGGATGTCGAAATCTTCTCGCAAACCCCAGGACAAACCGTTTTCTTCAAACTGTTTAAGCCTGACAGCACAATCTATGCACAAAACTCTACAACCAATTATCCTGTGCTATTTAAGCAGGTGCCTCCAGGTCCGTACATGCTGTCACTCAGTGCCGGAGAAATTGAAGAGCAAATTGACATCGAGCTAGGTTGTGGCGAAGAAGAGGATGAGGGGCCGATCGCGCCTGTCGAAGGGGAAATGTGCGTCTTTGAATCTTACGAAGAATCGGATTGTAACGATGGCCTTTCCACTCTGGAAATTTTTGTAAATCTTCCTGAGGGACCAGCATTTCATAAGCTCTACGACTCAGCTGGTAACGAAGTACGTATCAACTCCACTACCGCCAATCCTTGTGTATTCAAGAATCTGCCAGGTGGAATGTATGAACTTCGAATTTACTATGGAGAATGCGTCGATTTGATTCCTATCGAACTTACTTGCGAATAGGCGCTACTAGCAGAGAATAGCACTGCGACTAGAAGCGCTAGAGACATACAAAAATTAATTGCGGAGGAGTAGGGGTGATTTTAGATTGCCTCTGCTCCTCCCTTTTTTGTATATTTCCATGTAGACCAGATTTACTTTAGGGACAGCGAATCCATAACTGTCCATTTTGACTTGCTAGAAATGCTTTATCCATCGTTATTTTTCTCCA
>JAHDEE010000287.1 GCA_020629005.1 Chitinophagales bacterium | reverse complement strand
GGACGGCACAACGGGCGACCGAAGTAATCCCGAATTAACGCGGCGGGGTGACGGTGCAAAATAGCCCTGGGTGAAGTGGTATGAGGTACTCAGCTAGCGTGGTGACTGCAAGCCAATGGCGGCACCGACCTTAGGAGGTGACGGCAGTGGCGCTGCAGGAGCAGCTAGATGAGTGCCGAATAAGAGCGGAACACAGGCAAGCCGATTGCGCGTAGGGGTTTTGCTTCGCTCCTAATTTTTGTTGTTTTGAAGATGGCAAGCATGGTGTTTTCTGGTCCGTAATAAACGGGCCCCTTGGCTACGCTCTGCGACCGTTTAGAGCTATAGTTCTGCTTCATACATGCACGGACTTTGGCCCCGACAAGGACTCCGACATTAGAATCATTTACTCAGGATCAAAATGTTTAGGACACAGATTAGTGAACAATCAAGCTCGGATCCTGGTGGTCGGGCGCTTTGGCAATACGTGCTTCGCGGTTGGTGAATTGGAAGCTAGCAACAGGGTTACTTATCATAGCTAATTCTCCAATGGAATTGAAGAAAGGCTCCTGGTGGTTGCTGTTTGAGTTGATATGGAAACCCAAGTCTGCCATGCCAGCATTCAGGCTCATCGATTAGTATCGGACTTGTGGGACGGCGATCATATCGTATTGTTGCTGGTATAGGTTGAAGTCGAGTACGGTGACGATGGCGTTGAAGTCGACGTCTTCGTCTTGATAGGCCAGGAGGTCGGAGGAGCCGCCCAGGTAGGCGTTGAAATCCATGAAGGTGCCGAGTCCATCGCTGTCGAAGTCGCCGGCTTTCATGAGGCTTGGGTTAGCTTGCGTAAGTTGTGTGGCGCCGCCATTGATTTGTGTTGGGTCGGTCAGATCGAGCAGGGATGCGCTTGGAAGGAAGACCAGATTTTGGGACATGATGGCATAGTGATTACGATGGCGAACCACCACGTAATAGAGACCTTCCGAGAAGTTATCGAATACGAGTTGGTTGTTGTTTGGATTGCTGGCGTAACGGGTGTCGACTATACTACCGTCGCTCAGTAGCAGGGCTGCTTCGGTGGCTCTTATGGTGTTTGGATCTGTGGGATCGCGAAGTTCTACCAGTACCCAGTCGACCATATTTGGTGGTATGGTGGGAATGATCTCGGAGCCTGCATAATTCCAGGGTGCTCGATTGTATGGCTGGGCGGCCGGAATGAGATCGTGATAGTCGGGACCAACGCTCATGGTGTTTCCGTTGGCTGCTCCTTGTAGCAGCACCTTTGCCTGAAGGGCAGGACCGCTGACATAGTCGGGATTGTAAATTCTATAGATGCGGTCGTCATCGGCGAAAGGGGTGTTGACATCGGAAGGTGTGACGATCCAATTGGCGCGGCCATCATCATTGGAGGAGCCGACATAGATGGAGCCATCGGGGGCTTTGCAGATGGAGCGGAGGCGGCCATACTGTGCGTTGAGTGGTTGATTCTCCTGTGTGACCGTGAGGCCATCAGCGCTGAGTTCGAGATGTGCGAAGCTCTTGCCTCCCAGGGAGCAAACCAGGAGATCATTTTCCCATTCGGGGATGGCGGGATGATCGTAGTAGGTCATGCCTGCCACTGCGATGGTTGGGGTCCAGGCGAAGATGGGTTCTTTGACATTGGCGGAAGTACAGAAGGCGAGATCGTCTTCGAAATTGTTGTCGCAAAAACCCTGTACACGAGGCCAGCCGAAATTGCGATCTGGTTCGAGGATATTGATTTCGTCGTTGTTGTTGGAGCCATGCTCGGAGCTGTATATGATGCCATTGCTTGCGACTACGAGTCCTTGAGGATTTCGGTGGCCTAAGCTGTAGATGTAGGAATTTGGATCTGGATTGTCTGCCGGAATCGAGCCATCATCATTGAAGCGTAGCACCTTGCCATTGAGCGAACTCATGTCTTGGGCGAGGTCTTGCACATAGCGCTCGCCGGTGGTCATGAGCAGGGTGCCGTCGGGCAGAAAACGTATGCGGGAACCGCTGTGATTGCCTCCACCATTGCTTCCTTCTACTTCCAGGAGCAGCACTTGTTCATTGAATAGGGTGCTGCCATTGTATTCGTATCGGGCGAGTTTTACGCGGTTGTCATTGCCATTGAGCAGATAGTTGTGTACGAGGTAGACGTAGGGCTGATTTTCGAAGTCGGGATGAAAGCACATGCCCATGAGACCGGACTCGCTGTACTCGTAGCATTCCATCACATTGACCAAGACGCTTTTTGTGCCGTCGAGCGGATTGATGCGACTTACCACGCCATCGCGTTCGGTTACCCAGAGCATGTCATCGGGTCCCCAGAGTATTTCCCAGGGCACATGCAGATCCGTGGCGACCACATCTACCTGCAGGGTGGTATTGGTGAGTTGGATGGTGTCGGCTTTTGCTGTGAATGGAAGTGCCATCAAGCAAAGTGTAGCGAGGAAAAGGTTTGTAGGATATTTCATGCTATGGTTGATCTTGTGTACTAAAATACCACAAAATTGAAACTTGCGGATGTCCTGGTGAAGTTGTTATCGATTGTCATCGGTATATTGCAGGGGAGATTGTTTGCCGATGAAAGCGGGGAGATTGTGGAAATTTTACTGGGGGAAGAGGCAACATATTTCGAAACATGCCCGTTTGCCTTAATATCCTATAACCTAATACTCAAAATGAATATCAAAAAGATTGCTCTTACTCTGCTGATGCTTAGCATAGCATTGTTGGTAACCATGAGCTCCTGCAAGAAGGAGGAAGTCTCGAACCCCTGTGATGAAATTGACTGCCTGAATGGCGGTACCTGTAATGAGCAGGGCGAATGTGCATGTCCCGAAGGATTTTCGGGCGATGCTTGTGAAAACACCATCGATCCTTGTGCAGACGTACAATGCGAAAACGGTGGAACCTGTAATGAACAGGGGGAATGTGAATGCCCCGAAGGATTTTCGGGGGATAATTGTGAAAACGCTGCTGGTCCTTGTGCTGAGGTACCGTGTGAGAATGGTGGAACCTGTAATGATCAGGGTGTATGTGAGTGTCCTGAGGGATTTTCCGGGGAATTTTGCGAAAATGCGGTAGATCCTTGTGACGGGATTCAATGTGAGAACGGTGGGACCTGTAATGAGCAGGGTGAATGTGAGTGTCCGGATGGATTTTCCGGGGAATTTTGTGAAAATGATGTAGATCCTTGTGCCGGGATTCAATGTGAGAATGGCGGGACCTGTAATGAACAGGGTGAATGTGAGTGTCCGGATGGATTTTCCGGGGAATTTTGTGAGATCAATGATTCTGGTTTGGATGTCATACCTCCCACTGCTGTTCTTACCAGCCCGAATGTGGGAGTTCAATATTTAGCGGGACAGAATTTGTATTTCGATATGACGGCTTTCGATGATGTGGAGTTAGCTAAGTGGAGAGTACGGATTGAGCCGAACTTTGAAGGCTTGCCTCGTGAGGGATGGAACTATGCTTTTGAGGATAATGCTATTAGCGGTACTGCTGCGGTTTGTGAAAAGATAATTGAAATTCCTTCTTCGGTGGGGGCGGGCTCCCATACTTTAACTGCTTTCGTGACCGATGCTGCGGACAATGTTTCGGAAACCTTGCATGTGGAGATATTCCTGATCAACCCGGCGGATGAGGAAGCTCCCAGCATTTCGCTGACTGCTCCACCAGATACCAGTGCACCTATTGTGGCCGATCCCGGCGGCTCTGACGACGTATATGTAACTGGATTGTTGGAGGACAATCTGGAATTGGGTTTGATTCGGGTCTCTTACGAGTTTCGCGATACTGGTTTGGAATTCACAAATAGTGATTTCCCTTTTGAAGTCGAGTTATCCGGGCATGGTGAGGAATTGAATATCGGCAATGGTTCTGCATACTATTTTTATCAGGCTCCTACTCAGTATGGAGAGTTCAATCTGGTATTCACGCTGTATGATGCCTACAACAATGTAAGCCAGCAACGTGTGGCCGTTAATGTAGCGGAATAAGGCTTTGACTGGCTGCTGTGGCGGAGCTTGTGTTATTGTTACGGGCTTAAAGTATTTCCAATAAATTGAAACTATTGCTGTGTAGTTGCGGTTTTACTGCTGTATTCTTTTAGGATATGCGGGAAATTCGTCTTAATTTTGCGCCACAGTTATGGCTCCGTAGCTCAGCTGGATAGAGCATCTGCCTTCTAAGCAGACGGTCACAGGTTCGAATCCTGTCGGAGTCACTTGAAAATCAAGCGGTTACGTCGTATGGCGTGATCGCTTTTCTTGTTTGGGGGCTAGTGGGCTGTCAAGATCTTAGATAATGCAGATTATTGAACCCCAAAACCAAATCCGTCTCTCGTCTGTTTTTAAGGTGCTCTTTGGTATGTAGTTTGAAACACAATTAATATCTTACCAGTATGGTGGCAAAAGGGCTTCTTTCTTATTGCAAATCTAACACTAACTATGCCAACAATTCATGACTTTATTACGCCCCCCTTGAAAGAAATTGTGCTTTCTGTGTCGTTTCATGAATTGGTGAGTCAAGAGATTCTACAGCAGTTTAGCCGATCAGTACAAGATGATTTCCCAATTCAGCACCCTGGATTTGAAGCCTTTCTTTCATTAAATAACATGAAGTCAAAAAGCCAGTTTGAAAAGAAACCTAATGGTTTTTTACTTCTGAGCGCAGAAAAGACAGAGAAGTTGGTTGTTAGAATGGGAAGCTTGACCTTGCACCTTTTGGAACGCTATGTAAAATTTGAAGAGTTATTAGATAGACTCAAGACTCTAGTCGCAAAACTGCATGAGTACAAAAAAGCCACTAAAGTATCACATGTCACTCTTCGTTATTTAAACGAAATCGATCTTGATGAAATAGGGAATCTAAATGATGCCTTTAATATCAACATAGATCACCCATTTTCAGATCCGGAGTCTCAACTTCACCGATTTACTTTTGTTAAAAATGATGATGCTAGAACCAACGTCATTGTGACAATATCTTCAAACACAAATAACGCAGCCAATACAGCGCTGTTGGATATTATTTTAGCACGCGATTTTAGCGTTTCCCCAATCACTGAGATTACACAGGGTTTTGAAGGTTTACGAGAAATGAAAAATGACTATTTTTCGCAATGCATATCAATAAAGACATTAAAGAAATATTGCCATGAGTAAACCAATATCAGTGGCTTTTGACACATCCCTCAGCAATTTTGAATCGATTGGAGAGAAGTTCCGCAATCATCAATTAAACTCAGTTTGGAATAATAAAAATCCGCTCCATGAGGAGGTTGAAGAGATTTACGCTGAAATCATTAGCAACTTTGACTTAACAGATTTTCAAGTGGTTTGCCTGAATGACCTGCTTCACGCCTTTCATAAGATAAGGGTATTGATTGATCCTGATAAGCTAAAGCCATTCAAGGTTGATATGACTGAAGAAGGCGAATTGTGTTTGTACAGAAATAGTCAGATTGGCCTAACGAACATTGCCCTTGCTGACGATGAACTCATTACCTACTCATTCATTCCTCGAGAGGGCAAAAGTAAGCTTCACTTTTTTGAGCCGGAACTTGAAGCTAAAGTTGACTTTGAAGAAATTGCATATCTTCTTTTCGCGAACTAGTTTTCAAATGCCATGTGATCTGCCCTATATTCCTGAGCGACTGCACCAGAACGGTCGAGTTTCTATTCCATCCTTTAACGTAGGGGAGTTCGTATATAGACGAGCTAGACCAAACGAACTCGAAAACCCCTTTGCAAAAATCAGCTTGACGGACATTTCCGTGAATCGGTCTGGGAGAAATCAGGAGTTAAGCATACCAGATGATGTATTATTCTCGATCCGAAATGAGGAAGATTTTGAAGTCTATACAGATCTCGAAATCTGTACTCTACAAATAAAGGACCTGAATCGCGAAAACCAATATGCCAAGCAGTTCTCCGACGACGAAGATTTACTTACAATCAAATTGTTACATGACCCAGTAGAATGCATGTATGCACATTCTGTATTTGAGATAGCCCTCAATAATGAAATCGTCACCTTTGACAATTATGCTAATACCTTGAAAGCGAAGAGACATCGAAAACTTCGAAGTCAGGTTCGACAAGAACTTGCCACTATGATCATTCAAAGAACAATCAGTCAAGGCGATCTAACAGATGAATAAGTCAAACTACGTGAAAAATAGTGCCTCGGACAAAAGTCTTTAAAGCTTTTGAATTGTGGGTTCTACTTCACTTCGTAGATACAACAATTTTGGAAAGTAAGCCTAGTCACAGATCTGAATACCATGAGGAGCTTAGCAATATTTTTCGTAAAGTAGTGAGTCCAAACGAGTTTTTGAGCCGAGCCTTGGAATATCCAAACTTCAATTACAAGAACAGCCTGAAGAGTGCAAAGGCGTTCAGATTTACCGTTCGGCCAAAAATGATTGAGAGGACTGAACGAGCAATTGCTCGAGCAACACGGCTCTATGCAAAATATTCCGTACAACTATCTGCCCATCAAAAATGTCCTTGCACTTTGGTAATTAAGCTTGTCGAAGAATTGCTAGAACTCGGCGGGAAAGTCCTCCCGGAATAAGTTGCTACTTAAAAGGTAATCTACTTATAACGCGGGCCACTGCAGGTGCAAAATAGCCCCGGGCGAAACGGTACCCAGTGCCCGA
>JAHDEE010000286.1 GCA_020629005.1 Chitinophagales bacterium | reverse complement strand
ATCCGACATCATCAGCTATCGTGATGTCCATCAAGGTCAGATCTGGATAAACCACAACATCAAAGCTTCCTGCCTCAATGTATTCCAGTTGGCTTCCATCCCCCAACAAATCGCAAACAACATATGGATAAACTGTCTCCGTCAGCGGATCACAACCACTAGACAAATCAGTAGAGACCGCTCCAGGAGTATAAGCATCCGTGGGCGGACTACCCTGAGTCAAATAGTATTCAACACCACTAATGGCTACTGGTGAAATCGGAGCATCATAGCTAATCTGTCCTTCTACAGCAGAAAGATTCATAGATCCATCATTGTCACAAAAGTCATAGGTACCTGAAGCAGTGACTGTCACAGCAGGACAATCAGCACAATTGTAATCTGCCGATTGAGCAGGCGAAGTATCGCAGCCAGCAGGAGCATTGGCATTCGTTACAGTAAAATCAAATGAACCGGTCATCGTCTCGGCTGAAAAATCAGGAGTCGCTCCATTTCCATCGTAGGAGTTACTAATGCTGTATCCGGTAGCCCCCTGACAATCAAATGTCGGGGCACTTGGGCCACAATCTCCATCATCTTGAACACTTATTGTCAAGCCCGCTAGATCTGGATATACAGTAATCTCAAAACTACCTGCAGCTACATAATCGATCACCGAATCATCTCCGTTTACGTCACAGAGGTAATAGGCAAATACGGTCTCTGTCACAGGATCACAACTGACACCCAAGTCAGCACTGAGGCTTCCAACCGAATAGGGGTCGCTTGGAGGATTCCCATCAGTCGTGTAAAATTCTATTCCATCATTTTCAATTGGAGGCACAGCAGCATCTACCACAATACTGGCTTCAATAGCAGCAAGGTCGAGAGTTGAATCATCACCACAGAAATCAAAATCACCACTCGCCAATGAGGTAACATCTGGACAAGTGGTACAATTGAAAGCAGCACTGCTAGTTGCAGTCTGACAAGCAGCAGGAGCTGCTGCATTTGTAACCGTGAAAGTAACATTACCTGTACCGGTTTCAGCACTAAAATCAGGACTCGCTGCTAAGCCATCATAATCATTGCTAAGCACATAATCCGCATCGCTGTCACAGTCAAAACCTGTTACACTTGGACCACAAGCTCCATCGTCAATCACAGTTATAGAAAGGCTACTCAAGTCCGGATATACCACCACATCGAAGCTGCCCGCTGCCAGATAGGTCACAGTACCATTCACATCGCAGACCACATAAGCCAACACGGTTTGACTCACCGGATCACAACTCGAAGTCAAATCAGCAGCGACTGCTCCAGGTACATATGGCATAGTCGGAGGACTACCATCCATCAGATAGTACTCTATGCCAGTCACAGTCGCCGGTGCCGTTGGTGCATCATAACTGATTAAGCCATCGACATCCGTAGCAGTATCCATACTGCCATCATTTCCACAAAAATCAAAGCTACCACTTGCATCGGCAGTCACCATAGGACAACCAGGACATTCCTCATAAGGCACAGCTGGAAAATTAACCGAACAGCTTCCCGCATTTTCTACAGTGATATTTGCCGTTCCGGCTGCATCTCCCGGGCTGGAAGTAGAAGGGTCAAAATCATTACTTGTGATTACATCACCAGCACAACCCAGGTTAATGGTAAAATTACATACATCATCATCCCGAACAATCGTGGGCTCCGTGGGATTGGGATAAATCGTAGCCTCATAAGTACCCACCAGAATATAATCACCCTCATCTACAGATCCGCTGGAATCAGTATCATCTCCCACATCATCCCCATCCAAATCACAAAGAATCGTTGCATAGTAGGTCTGCACATCTGGCGCACAACCGTCGCCGGAATAAGTGAGATTAGCCCCACCCCAGGCACTCGTATAAGCAGCATCACTCCACCAGCTTATGTCCGGTTCAGAATTGCCGTCGGCATCCAATGCATTTTCCGCATCTGCAAGAGTTGCAATGATATCCGCATTGGCGGGAATCACAGGAACCATCGCAGTAGACCCATCATCACAAAAATCTGCCGTTGCAGGCGCAAAAGTAGAGGTAGGGCAAGCGCAATTAATTACAGCAATACTCACCATGGCAGCAGGCCCAGGGCATCCATTTGGCGAATTCTCCAAAACCCAAAAACCAAATGAAACTCCATCAGAAGAATTGTCAACTCCAGCTGAGCTTTGATCTGCAGCGCTGAGTGTCGCACTTCCAGTCACTATCGGAGTCGCTGTTCCTGCGGCAGGGTCGACATCGTACCAGTCAAAGCTAGAGCCAGCCACACCACTGCCTGTAGCCACAATATCTTGCAATGCATCCCCGACACAAGAATCGTAACCAGCGGCTGTTGGAGCTGCTGGAGCATCCGCATGAACAGTGAGATCCTGCGAAAGTGTAGCATCGCAAGGTGCAGTACCCACAGAATAAGTCACAGATATAGCCCCGGATAAACCAGTAGGATCAAAATTTGCGGTCCCATCAAGATTATCACTGACACCTGCTCCTGTCCAGCTTCCTCCCCCATCTCCATCAGGTACCAGCACCATGTTTTGGATACCCTCCGAATCACAATACGGACCAGGCACCGTCCACGAAGCATCTGCCGCAGAAGTAATCACAATATCCTGCGTAGAAAGATCCGTGCAAGACCCTGCTCCACTAGCATAGGTGACTTGAACCGGACTTGTCTGCCCTGAAGGATCAAAAGTCCCAGTGCCCCCTCCTAGATCAGTAACACCTGGGCCTATCCAGACACCTGTAAAATCGTTCGTCGGAGTAAGATTCACAGTACCCCCTGTAGCACAGGCTGTTGGTGGAGTCCATGAAGCGTCACCTTGCTGACTAAGAATCAGCGACTCTGTAACTGTGGCTTGACAGGTTCCCGCTCCAACACTATAAGTTACATCCACTACACTGGAAGTAGCAACGCCACTCAGATCGATCGCTCCAGACGTGGCATTGATCGGAATACTAGGATCGCTAATGGTCCATGTCCCACCATTATCCCCAGTCAATGCAGGAGTATAGCTCGCTATGGGCACGCACTGTTCGGCTACAGTAAAGCTTGCGTCATTTGGACTATTGACCGTAATAGTGACCTGCTCAGTGCCATCACAATCAGCACCGAAGTCCCAATCAAACTCGATAGTATGCGTTCCTGGCCCCGAAACCGCAGGGTCAAAGGTACCGCTACCATCACCCCCACCATCTGTCACTCCAGGCCCCGACCATGTTCCAGGTCCTGGCGCTCCAGCTGACCCTGGTATCACCGGCAGGTCGAATCCTATACAAACGGTTTCGCTCAATATTGGTCCTCCATTGCCATCTGCATTAAAATCAAGGGTTCCGGTAGCTAATTCAACATCTCCAGTCGGAAGATTGGCAGTAAGTGTATAGGGAAACGTTCCGTCACTGCAAGTGCCGAGTAGCGGAAAAAAGCCGCAGGTGTATTGATCGCACCAAGCAAGCACTTGACCTGCAGTAACATTCTGCGTAAAAGTCAATGTACTGCTATTGCTACTTGCGGCCGTCACTAAGAATGGAGTAGATGTTCCAGATGTGAAATCATCAATTGTTGGAGGGTACATCTCAAAGGTATTCTCATCAACGGAATACTGATCTCCGGTAATTTCGAATGTAACATCATATACACTGATGTCGGGGCTGGTCGGCGTTCCCAAATCGATGGGACCATCAGTACAATCAAAAGTTGTCTGCAAAGCCGGTAATGTTGGTGGAGTGCAATCTACAGGAGGATCTACCACAATCGAACAATCAGTTGCCCCGGAGCCTCCGGTTTGACTAGCAAAAATATCAGTCGGCTGATTCGAATAGTTGGTGATCAACATGATATAAGTCTCACCTACCTGCGCACCAGGTATATTAACTACCTCATTCGCTTGTGGATCATAGCTACAATCAACTCCCTGTCCTTCTACACAAGAATTCCCGGGTGTGCTACAAGTTAACGGATTTGCACAACCAAGCAAACACCCAAACAATGGAGTACTCACGTCCAATGATCCGCAATTACCTGTCGCAGCGCTCAAGTCCGCAAAAGGCCCATATACAATAAAGTCAACATCTACATTCTGAGAATTTGTTAATGAAATGATGATATCTCCCGCAGTAGCCACCTCCAAATAGTACCAGGCAGGATTGGGCTGAGTTGCCAAACAACCATAATCATTCCCGGACTCCGATGTTGTATTTACTGACGCAGGAAAAGAAGCACCAGAATCCGTACAAAATGGTTCCATTTGCGAACACAAAGCCCCCTGTGCGAGTGTCTCCTGTTCAAGAAAAAAACCTAGAAGACCTAACAAGACTAAACTAGCCAATCTAATTTTGGAAATATTCATCACTTCTTTTTTGAATCTAATAAGGAAAACAACATCTCCATTCCTCGAAGCTCAGAATCTAACTGATCGAGACTCTTTTCGAACTTCTTATCATTCGAATTACCTTGAGACGCTAATCTCTCACGATACTGCTTATTCAGCCTTATCTCACGATTAAGAGCTTCATGCAGTTCTCCTTTCTGATCTTCTTTTAAGCGATCCAGCAATTCCTCAAAGATCAATAAGTCAATCCATAGCCTCTCGTATTGCTTACAAGCCATGACAACTTCTTCGCAGGAAAATTGCTTCATTCGGGCCTTCACTGGCAAAGCCTCATGGGCTTGTTGTTCACTGTCTTTGAATGCTCCAGAAGAGTCACCAGACTCTCTATCAAAATTATTAGGCTGCTGAGTTCTGGACTGCGGTTCTAGCAGTTTTAGAGTCGTCTCCCCCTGTGCAAAACTCTGCTGGCAAGGCAGAAACAACAGCGAAAAAACAAAAAGGAGCCCAAGGGCTATTCTTGAATAAAAGTTCATCATGTCATTGGGTTTTTGAGCTTTCGGCTAAGGGACAAGCTGTGGAAGGCAGGCATAAACGAGGGCAAGAAGTACAGCCATAATCACATCACAAGCAGTTAAAGAGTGATCCTAACGGCCTCTTACCTGAAAAAACAATTCTTAAAGTATAAAAAAATCACAATTGTCCGGCACCAATACCAGCTATAAGATAGGGAAAAGACTGAATCTAGGCTCGAAAATTCATTAAGAAATGTCCGAAATTGCCAATCATTGATGTTGAAAATACAGCCTGCCCTTTTCAAGCCATAGCAGTGCAGCGATTTCCCACCTTTAAGGGTCTATAAAGGAATATACAATTATTTTTGGGCGGGTACTGGCTGCGGCAGACACGCATCAGTCCAAAATTTAGACAGCAAAAAGATGCCGCATCCAGCACCGTGCTATCCGCTAATACTCAGCTTGTGGCTGGCGCTTCGGCTTATGCCTGCTGTAGTCTCGCCTAAGGGCGAGCCTCCATCAGGCATGCCTCAGTCGCCATCCCCGGCGCCTCGTTCCGCTCCTATCACTCCCGCATCCGGAGAGCAAAAGCTGTCTAAAATTATAGCATGCTTAATGCACAAGACACAAACAGCCAATACCTAGCGCCTAACGTACTTCGTGGATCGAGTTCACCTCAATAGCAAATACGCTTACTTATCATAGATCGTTCTACAATGAAATTGAAGAACCGCTCGATGTTGGACGCTTTGCTGGAAAGTCTAGCGTGCTAAATACGCAACACACAAACAGCCAATAACAGACGCCTAGCACAAAGTACTTCGTGGATTAAATTTACCTGAATGGCAAACACGTTTACTTATCGTAGACCGTTCTCCAATGAAATTGAAGAACGGCTCGATGTTGCTAGCTTGGCAGGAAAGTCTCAAGGGCCAAGGACCAAAACCAGAAAGCCACGTGCAAACAAAGGTGCAAAATAGCCCCGGGCGAAACGGTATGAGGCCGCCTGACAGCGTGGTGAATGCCAGCCCATGGTGGCTCCTGCCAGAGCAGGAGACGCCAGGGGCTGAGCATGAACAGCTGTCAGGCGGCCTCATAATAGTGGAGCACGGGCAAGCCCTAACGCGACCGAAAACCCTATCGCTCCAAAACATTAATTCTATGTATCTATCTTACTACTGTTACATTACCCTTATGTTGCTTAGTCTCTCCATCAGCGTAGTTGATAAAGAGATAATATACATAAACACCCAAATCAACTTCTTCACCCTTGTAGGTTCCGTCCCAGCTATCATTAATATTGCTGCTAGAGAATAGATTTACACCCCAGCGATCATATACATAAAGCTCGAAACTGTCAATATCTCTGTTCGCATTGATGTTGAAGAAATCGTTTACCCCATCATCATTTGGAGAGAAGGCATTGGGGATCAATACGGTCTTGATCGAACAATCCTCGACCACTATGCTGGTGCTGCCAACAGCATCCACACATGGATCAACAGCGCTATCTGTTGTGTAGAGGAAGGAATAAGTACCCGGCTCTACACCATCAAAATCCAAAATCGGGAAACTGCCTGTGGCGCCAGAAACCGTGATATCAGTCCATTGTCCAGTATTGTCACCTGAGCTAATCAAAGAGCTAAAGTCAACTGTTGATCCTTCCGCCCCCACGTTGCAGACGATTTGGGTCGGCAAGATCGTTACACTTGGTGGCTCATTAACGGCAATGGTCTGACTGCTGCTAGCAGGTTCACAGAATGTCGGATCACCTGCAGGAGGATCGACTGTGTAGGTCACTGTATAGACACCCGTAGGCA
>JAHDEE010000285.1 GCA_020629005.1 Chitinophagales bacterium | reverse complement strand
GCTACTGGCGAGGGCTCGGAGCTTGCCGTAGAGACCTCGGCAGTAGATACACGAAGCCCCTGCAGTGCATCGCCATTGCAACGTAGAGCAGGTCATTCGTTTCCCGATGGAGCAACATTTCGCTCCAAAAAATCATCGCATCAAATGTAAATTTAGGTTGCTAACGATGCAGGCCGTAGAACAATACCCAGGTGCAGAAGTCTTCGGAAAAGTTTTCGAAGCGGTGAATATCCCCAGCTTTGGCAAACAGCAAATCTCCGGTTTTGATGGGCATTTTGACTTCGTTACATAAGAAAGTCCCGGAACCGGATACGATTACATAGACTTCATCCCGTGAATGGGTAGTCTGAAGGTCCTTGCCTTTTGGCCTGTACAATTCCACCTCAAGGTCCGCAAAAGTGAGCTGCTCTTCCAGCAGGATTTGGTCCTCACTAAATTGCATCATCACCTGGTCGATAGCCAGTTTGCAGGGCAATGGTTTCATGTGTCCCGAAGGCGCCAGGATTTGCGTAAGATGATGATCCATATGGTCCGCATAATCAGTGATTAGCCAGTCGAGGTCATATTGGACATCCTTCCACCGAATCTTGTTTTGCAATTTTGCTTCTGGAATGCGGGAAATCACCCTAATGATCTGCTGGTTTAAAGACTGCCAAAGGTTGACAAGTTCGGCAAGATTCATCGACTGATAGTCGTTAAGTCGAACCAGATCATCCATAGCATATGGGATGATTGTGGTTTCCGTTTCTGCCAGTTGAATTTCGGTAAACCTGTTGTGATTGTAGCGGGCGGAGTCGACAAGGTGACCGAGAATCTCTTTGCGTGACCATTTTTCTGGCCTTGGTTTGTGATCCATAATGTCGTCTGGGATCAGGTGTATTCTGTGCTTAAGCTGCTTAATGTTTTGTCGGATTCTATCGATTACTTTTTCCATAGTGTTCCCTTTTTTCAAAACTAAAATAACGTGCAAGACAGCAAATTGATTCCGGCAACGAGTCAAAAGGTTGAAAAACAAGTGCTGGCATTCTCATAGAGCAAACTGCCCGGCAAAATATAAGGGAGGGAAAAGTAGAAATGTTTGTAGGTCCAATTTCTCCCAGTTGCAGACTACAATTGCTTGCGCAAGTTGTCTAGTTCCTCCGCCGTGAGATCTCTCCACTGTCCTACTTGTATTCCTGACAGTTTGATATTCATAATGCGGGTTCGCTTTAGTTTCATCACCCGATAATGCAGGTGTTCACACATCCTCCTGATTTGTCTGTTTAGCCCCTGGGTCAAAATGATCTTGAAAGTCTCTCGACCGAGCTGGGTCACCTTACACCTATCTGTCATTGTTCCCAATATGGGAACCCCTCCCGACATTTTCTTGATGAAAGCATCCGTGATTGGCTTGTCTACAGATACGATGTACTCTTTCTCATGCTTTCCCTCTTTGCGCAAGATGCGATTGACAATATCACCGTCGCTGGTCAGGAGGATCAGGCCCGTTGAAGCTTTGTCTAGTCTGCCAATTGGGAAAATTCGCCTCCGATGCCGCACAAAGTCTATAATATTGTCCTTATCTCTTTTATCTGTCGTGCATGTGATGCCAGCAGGTTTGTGCAGTGCAATATAGGTTTGAGCGGTGTTCGGTTTGTTTTTCAATGGTTTGCCATCGATCATGACCTTGTCACCAGCGGATACGCGGTTGCCCTTCATTGCCATCTTTCCATTGAGGGCGACCCGTCCTTCGGCGATCATACGGTCCGCTTCTCTCCTGGAGCAGCGACCGGTAGCACTAATGAATTTATTGAGGCTGACAGAATCCTGGGACATAAAGCAATATAAGTATTCGCCTTAAAACGGCTGCTCTTCTTTTTCGAGTTCTTCAAAGTCTAAAACAGGCTCCAGGTACTGAGCATCATCATCACGAAGTTGAAGAGAATCAATGATTTCCGGGGCTTCTTCCTTATTAGGCTGCTCGCGCTCCTTGGCTTTGGCAACCATCATTCTGCCGACCAGCGTACCAAGGCGTCGCGAAAATAGCCGAGCCCCCTTCTCATTTAAGTGCGCCTGGTCAATGTGAAATTCGCCCAGAAAATACTCTGGAAACTTTACTCCATCTCCCATATACACATTGTTTAGCTCCGAAAGATATTCATGCGGAGGTTGATTTGGCAAATGAACAAAGTAAGTTTCAATACCTTTTTCTGCTAGCTTCTTGTTAAGATCCAGTAGGTGATCGTAGTAGACTTTGTTTTGCTCGCTTATGGGACCATAGACCATATTTCGTGTCTTAAATTTCTTACCCTTCAAGACCACATCTTCCCCCATTGTACTTTTAATTCGCTCCAACACGACCTCCTTGCGATCAGGCACCCAGGTATAAAATCCATCCCGTTTTACTTCGTAGGGATTGGTCTTCCAATGATATTTCGCAATCTGAAAGACTTCGCCAATACAAAGTTTGTTTTCGATATAAGAGACTACATGACGATAAATTTGCTTGGGTTCCTTCTTGAAAAAATCAAGCGCAAAACCCAAACGAGAACGATCCATCAGATACTTACTCCTGATGCTATGAAAATTTCGCTTGGCAATTTTTCGCGGATATTGCACCAGGAATATAACGTTTTCTATGCCATCAGCTTCCTGCACAAGCCGATCCAGCAGATACTCAGATTCCAAGTGGTAAACTGCTGCCCAGCTTAGATTGAAAGTACTGGTCTTGCCTGTCTTATTGTCAAATATCCGAGGTATCAGACCTCTATTCAATCTACTGGAGCCAATTGCCACCGTGTTGTAATCCTCCTGATGCTCCAAAAAGTATTTGAACTTCGCATCTACCCCTCCTTCGCCCCAATGGAAGGGAACACTGCTACGAAGCAGGACCAGTAGCACACAAAGCAGGAGTGCAAAACCTAAAGTTCTGATAATAAATTGCTTCATCCTTCTTAGAACTGAAAGTAAATAAAACTAGTCTTCCCAAAGAAATACTCCAGGATCAAGAGACATAACATCAGGTAAAAACCAAACCTAAACACAATATTGGAAGGCATCAGATACAAGCCGTGTTTCTTACCGCGATTGAACCATTCCACTACCAGCATGAACAATATGTAAAGGGCTACCAATTTTAAGAGGTTGGCATTCAGCATTAACTCCGACAAAACCTCTCCAAAACCTGCCTCGGAAAAGGAGCACATACGCAGCAAATAAGTGAAGCTTTCACCTACGGAATCGGAGCGAAAGAAGACCCAGGCGACCGTCACTACAACAAAGGTGAGCAGCATGCGAAAGACCTCATAGGCACTGGGAAACATTTTCCCTTCTGCTACAACACCCAAAAACTTTCGATTGGTCTTCATCAGCATCTGCGGTAGATAGAGCAGAGAATGTATCAGTCCCCAAATAATAAAGGTGAAGTTGGCTCCGTGCCAGAATCCACTTACAAGGAAAATGGCAAAGATGTTTCTAATTTGTAGGGCTTGTCCTACCCTGCTACCTCCCAGTGGTATATATAAATAGTCACGAAACCAGGTCGATAAGGAAATATGCCACCTACGCCAAAATTCCGCAATATCTCGCGCAAAATAAGGAGTCGAAAAGTTTTGCATCAATTTGAAGCCAAGCAGACTCGCGGTGCCAATTGCAATATCAGAATAACCCGAAAAGTCACAGTAAATTTGGAAGGCAAAGAGCACCGCTCCTAGCAAAAGAATCAAACCATTCAAGCTCTCATGACCCGCAAAAATAGCGTCCACATACAAGGCGCAGTTATCTGCTATTACCACCTTCTTGAATAGCCCCCACAAAATCTGCCGCATTCCATCCCTTGCCTGCGCAAAGTCAAAGTCACGAAGACGATCAAATTGAGGTAACAGATTTGACGCCCGTTCAATCGGTCCGGCAACCAGCTGCGGAAAGAATGCCACATAGGCAAAGAAATTTACAATGTCTTTTGAAGGTTCTAACTTCTTTCGGTAGACATCGATGGTATAACTCAAAGTCTGAAAAGTGTAGAAACTAATTCCCACGGGAAGCACAATACTCAGTGTGCTTATGCTGGGTTTCATACCAATAACGGACACCAGATCGACAAAGGAGTCGATGAAGAAGTTGAAGTATTTAAATACCAACAGGAAACCTAGATTGACAGCCAGACTAAGCATTAGAAGTGCTTTGGCTTCGCCGCTGTTTTCCGTCTTACCGAGTCTCATCCCAACCAAAAAGTCCGTCAGCGAACTGATAATGATCAAAGAAAGGAATCGCCAGTCCCAACAGCCATAAAAGAAGTAACTCACTGCCAGAATAAAGAAATTCTGAGCCTTTAGCTGCTTGCGCAATAGCCAATAGAGGGTGAAAACTACCGGTAGAAAAAATAAGTATTCCAGCGAATTAAACAGCATGTGGGTGCTCTTGTGGGAAACCTCTCGGAATTTGCTCTCAAGTGCCAGACTTAAGCAAACTGGGCAATCGATTCCAGTTAGTGGTAGACAAGTCCCTAAATAATTCTACTTAAAAAGGGCCCGCAAAGATAAAAAAACGCCGCGGAATGACAGAATGCATCTTCGGATTCACAAAAAAAGCTCAAGCAATTTGAACTGGTTCCCCCAAAAATTTAGGCTGCTTGCCAAGCAACAAATCCAGCATCATCTTTACACGCGCAAAACGTTCTCTCACCACCACTTTGATGCCTGATCGCAGATTTACACCCCGAGCATTATATCCAACAGCAGACATGCCTTTATTGTTAGCAATAAACACAGCCCGCTCATTATGAAACTGTTGGGATATAAAAGTCACTTTTTCCTGACCAAAAATCTTCTGGGCACGAACCACAGAATCCAAGGTCCTAAAACCCGCATAGTCCAAAAATATCCGCTCATCTGGTACTCCCCGGGCTATTAAATCCTGGCGCATCATCTCTGGCTCATCATAACCAACAATACTATTATCTCCACTGGCAAGTATAAAGGACACTTTACCAGACCTATACAATTCTACAGCCGCATCAATCCGATAGCGATAGTAGCGGTTAATATTGCCATTGGACATATGCTTATTCGTACCCAACAGTACTCCCACCTTGTTGACTGGCAACTGCTGCACGTCGTCAAAAACTTTGTCCTTTGCAAACTGTTCGACAGTGATGTCGGATAACAGCACCAATACAACAGGGACCATAGCAATCAAAAACATAACCAGAAGCAGGCGAACCAGAAGTCTCAACATAAGCTAAAATAAATGGGTTGGATAATCTAAGAAAAAATGCAAAGCAGGGCCAACACTCTGCTCTGTTCCAACGCAGCAATACTATTTGTGTTGCCAAACCAAAGCAAATTCCACAGCAGATTTCCGTTAAGCAAAAAAGGCTGCAAATATCAGATAAAACCTAGCGAATTTACATCTCAGTTACAACTCTAAACTGGCTGGCTTAACTTCACAAAGCAAAAAAGCAAAAGCACATGTACTGGTTAGCCAACATCGTCAGATATATCGGATACGTCATTTGCGTTTTCAGCTTTGTTTACATCGTAGCACTCATCTACAGCGGCTCTGCATTTAGCGACTATGTTAATCCGATCATCCTTGGCATTACGGGCCTCGGCCTCCAATTTATAGCCTACCTGATGCTACCACGAATTCAACAAGACGAAGAAGGCAAAACGATCACTAAACACTTATAAACAGCAAGCTTTATGTCAATAACTCTAATGATCATCTTCGCCGCGATCTTCGCAGTATCCCTCTACTTTTCGCTGGTCATAATGCCGAAAATGACGGCCAAAGCACGAGCGAAAGCCGAGAAAATGCAGCAGGATTTTGGCAGCAGTATCCAGGGCAGAGAAGAGGAAGTTCGACAGGAATATCTGCAAAATAACAGCCTCGTCTCCCCCTTTCCCGCTCAGCTACAAGATAAAATTCTTGGTATGATCTCTTGTATGGAAAAGCGGACCACCGGAGATTTTATTCGACAACAAGCCGTAGGTGCCGCCGGAAAAGTACTTGGACGCGTCACCGGTGTTCGGGTTAAGGAAGTCGACAATGAAGAGCATTACTGGCTGGCCTTCACCGAAGCCAATTTGCACTACCTCCACTACAATGACAGTGGCAACTGTGTCGAGCACCTTTCCTTCCAATTGGCGCGACTACAAAACATGGAAATGGGAACGCCAAGCACTGAGGAGCTATTCACAGGAAAAGCGGAGGTCGGGGTGAAAAGACTGAGCTTCGAAAGTAATGATATCAAATACAAGTTTTTCTACTACGACAATCTGTGGGGTCACCCAAAAGGTAAATGTAGAAAAGATCATGAAGCAGAAGCAGCCGAACTAAACTACCTCTTTGCAAGACCCTTCAAGCAATTGTTGGATCGATTTGCTGTTACCGCCTAACTTTAAATCTCTCCTTTTTTGGAGCGAAGCAATTGGGCACGCGCTACAGGCTTGCTCGCTATCCGCTCCAATGCGGCTGCCATAGAGGACTTCGCTGCTCCCTGTGGCAGGTCTGCTTTATGGCAGCCCTGCCACAGGGGCGACTCAGTTCCTCTCTGGCAGCCGCATTTCCACTTCTATCGAGGCTATTCTGCACCTACAGTCCGCCGCTTCATTTTGAGAAAAATAAGTGTCAGTAATATTTCCATTGCAGTTCCCTTCACTACCTGCTAGTGCTGCGTAAACAAAGTTCGTAACACCTTTGAGGAGCTTATCTTTTTGT
>JAHDEE010000044.1 GCA_020629005.1 Chitinophagales bacterium | reverse complement strand
AAAAAAGGACTTTGCTCACATTGATGCAGTAGCCAATGACGGTCCTTGAGCGGAGTCGAAAGGCCCGTTATTGGCGGACTACGGAGCTGTTAATGAAGGTCTTGTGCAATGAAAATAATGTTCTTCGTGGTCCGTCTTCAACGGGCGCCTCGAATACGACCGGCGACCGTCGTGGGTTCCGGCAATAGTATTTTACTCATTCTGTACCCGTTGATGGCGGACATTGTGGAACCTAGTCGAAGTGCCCGCCAACGCGAACCAGTGACGGTGCAAAATAGCCCCGGGCGACGAGGAAATGCAGGGTGCGGCTGCCGTGGTGAATGCCTGGCCATGGGGGCTTGGAGCTTGCGGAAAGACCACAGGGCCAGCGCATGAACAGGCAGACGGGCCCTGCATTGGAACAAAGCACGGGCAAGCCGTTTCTGACGTGCGGATTGCTTTCGCTCCTAAATATATTATTTAAAAAGAGCTTGATACAGATCGTATACCGAGCCTACTTTGATGAGCTGCATTTCGTAGTCTTTGGGATCGACGCCCTTGTTTGTTTTGGAGAGGAACATCTTTTTGAAGCCGAGGCGATTGGCCTCAGCGAGTCGCTGGTCGATGCGATTGATGCTGCGGACTTCGCCGGAAAGGCCGACTTCGCCAGCCATGCAGACGGAGGCCGGCAAGGGGATGTCTTCAAAAGAGGAGAGCAGGGCTGCGATGACGGAGAGGTCGATGGCGGGATCTTCGACACGAATGCCGCCGGCGATATTGATGAACACGTCTTTGTCGCCGAATTTGAAGCCGCAGCGCTTTTCTAATACGGCCAACAACATGCTGAGTCGACGCAGATCGAAACCGGTGGCGGAACGCTGTGGGGTGCCATAGACGGCAGGACTAACCAGTGCCTGCGTCTCTATGAGCAGAGGGCGCAGGCCTTCCATTGTTGCAGCGATGGTGATGCCGCTGAGGTCAGCTCGGGTTTCGGAAATGAGCAGCTCTGAGGGATTTGTGACGGTGCGCAAACCTTTTTGATGCATCTCGTAAATTCCGATTTCGGCGGTGGAACCGAAGCGGTTCTTTTGTGTGCGTAGAATGCGATAAGTGTGGTTTCTGTCGCCCTCAAATTGCAGGACGGTGTCGACCATGTGTTCGAGTACTTTGGGGCCGGCGATGGTCCCATCTTTGGTGATATGGCCAACGATGAAAACGGCGGTGCCGCTCTCTTTAGCGAAGCGCTGTAATTCGCCAGCACATTCCCGGATTTGTGAGACGCTGCCTGGAGTGGATTCGAGCATTGGGGAGTGAAGCGTCTGGATCGAGTCGATGATCATGACCTGTGGCTCAATCTTTTTGGCTTCCTTGAGTATGCGGCCGGTGTCGGTTTCGATCAGCAGGAGGCAATCCGGATTTTTGAGCTCCATACGATCGGCTCGCATTTTGATTTGCTGGGCACTTTCTTCTCCGCTGACATAGAGCAGAGAAAGGCCGTGGAGATTCATGGCCAATTGCAGTAGCAGTGTAGACTTGCCGATGCCGGGCTCGCCACCAATCAGCGTGATGGAGCCATGTACAATTCCACCGCCCAAGACACGGTTGATCTCGGAGTCGAGTGTCAACAGTCGTTTCTGTTTGTCGAGATCAATTTCTTCGAAGCTGACTGCTTTTCCCGCTGAGCTAATGGGAGAGTCAGCATAGTTGTTCTTTGCCTTTGTGGCAACCACCTTTTCTTCTACGAAGGTGTTCCATTCCTGGCAAGAAGGACATTTGCCGAGCCATTTGACAGCGTCATAGCCGCAGTTTTGACAGAAATAGACCGTTTTTGCTTTAGCCAATTTTGCGCGTTTTATTGATCGGCAATTAGCGGCTAAGCAAGAAACTCCCCTGAGGCAATTGTTGATTTTGCCTGCAGGCCGATTAATCAAGCGTGAGCGGCTGGCCGGTATAAAAGTCCAATATCTTCATTCTAAACAACAACTCATACTTTGCGGCAGATTCATTTAGTTCTGCCACTGCCAGTCTGTTTTTGGCGGTGTTGTAATCGTAGCTATTGATCATTCCGATGTTGAGTTTTTTCTCTGCTTGCTCGAAAGCTAGTTTGAGAGCCTTGATGCTGCTTTGGCTGGCTTCGTAACTTTTTGCTGCTGATACGGCTGCCAGATAGGCTGTATTGATATCGTTACGCAGTTGATTCCTGGCCTGCTTCTCCAGTACCCGGCTATTGGCAACGTTGAGCTCGGCAATTTGCGCTGAATTCTGGACTCGGTTTTGGTTGAAAATGGGCACAGCAAGACTGAGTCCTATGTAGCTATTGTAGTTGTCGGACCACTGACTCGGATAGCTGGCTTTTTCCGTGACCGGGATTGTGTTTTGGATATAGAAGACCTCCCCGTCAGTTGTGAAGACTGGTGTTTCAAAGGGTTCGCTGCCGACTACCTTTGTGCCCAGACTCGTGGCATTGGTGGAGACGTTGCCGTTGAGGGATAGACGTGGGTATTTGGCCGCATTACTGATGTCGATGTTCTTTTCAGCAATTTGAATCTGTAGATCGGCACTTTTGATTTCTGGTCGATGCCCCAGAGCGTTTTCGTACAGTTGCTGTGAGGACATTGCTTCCAGTTCAGCTGAAGATACCGTGCTTAGTTTGGGTTGTACCACGGTGAACGCCTCGTCAGGATAGTACTCCATTAGCTGCTGCAGGCTTTGGTAGGCAGTAGCGATGGCATTGTCAGCAGTCACCAGGTTGGCTGAATCACTAGCGATCTGTGCATCCAGATCTAGTAGGTCACCCTGAGCGAGGGTACCTGCCTCGACCATTTTTTGCATTTGCTGTCGCTGCTCTATGGTTAGGTTTGCTTGTTCCTGAATCACTTTGCGCTGCTCGGTGGCCAGGATCACTTGCAGGTATGCAGAGCAAACTGCAAGAGAAATATCTTGTTCCGCATCTTCTGAAAGCAGGTCGTTGAGCTCGTTTTCCATTGCGGTACGCTTCAGGGTGTTTTTGTTTTGGAAACCGCTGAAGAGATTTAGCGAGGCATTTAAGCTTAGGGATGTTGAGGCAATGTTTCTGTTGGAGAAGCTGTAGGTTGTTGGGTTAAGTGCTCTACCAAGACTGTAACCGTAAGAAGCCGAACCATTCACCGAGGGTAGGAAATTGGCTTTGCTTTGTTTGTGGTTGATCTCTCCGATTTGCCCGGTCAGCTTGATTTGCTGCAATTGCAGGTTATTTTTATGTGCATAATCGATGCACTTTTGTAGGCTCCATTCTTCTTGTGCAAGCAATCCGCTTTGCACCGCAATAAACAAAGCCACTAGGGTTGTAGCTAATTTTAGGATATTCATAGGCGCTAAGTTACTACGGATTTAGCGATGATCGTTATTAATAAAGGTTAAAGCAATACATGCTTCAAATTCGCTGCCATTCGGGGTATATTTGAGCATTTGCCGTTACTTTAGGGCATCTTTTTGTTTGCTTGATCTATATGCAATACCTTGCTGGCAAAAAATGCAATGTTGGAAACCTACAAGGTACACGAACAAATGATGAAGAAGGCTTTGCAAGAAGCGGAATATGCCTTTGAACGTGAGGAAGTTCCCGTGGGAGCCATTGTTGTTTGCCGAGGGCAGATTATTGCCAAGGCATACAATCAGGTGGAGCAACTTACCGATGTCACTGCACATGCAGAAATGATTGCTGTGACCTCGGCTGCCAATTATCTGGGAGCGAAGTACCTGAATGAATGTAGCCTTTATGTGACTCTGGAGCCTTGCTTGATGTGCGCTTCTGCACTCAAATGGGCCCAGCTAGGTCATTTGATCTACGGTGCGTCGGACCAAAAGCAGGGATTCACCAGTATACCTGGTGGGGTACTGCATCCAAAAACACAGTTGATCGGGGGCATATTAGAGCCAGAATGTTCGGACTTGCTTCGAAAGTTCTTTGAACTGCGTCGCAAGTAGTGACACCGGCGAATTGGTGCAACTTCCGCAGTCTATAGCTTCAAAATCATGGTGCTATAGCTTTCGCCATTGCTGTACATGATGCTGAGCGTATAGGTGCCAGCTGGCCATTCCGAGGAGTTTATTCTCCATGTGTTTACGCCTCTCGTTACATTTACTTTTCTGCTGTAGACTCTCTTGCCGTATTGTGAACTGGCAGTGATCGCTACCTGTGAGCAACCATTGCCCAAAAAGCAAACCGTAAAGTCATTATCTGTAGGATTGGGATAAGCGATGATATCATGCTCTAGCAACTCCTCAATGACTGATGTTGGGTTAACGGTTTCAGCTTCAACCATGTCTTCAAATTCTTCAAAGTTGATGACAATGCTGTGGCCTTCGTAGTCTTCCAGGTTAAATTCCAGCCTTTCTGATTCTTTATTGAGCGCATCTATCGTCAATTGATGCGTTCCTAAACTTACCTCAGTAAAGCTATAGTAGCCATCTTCATCAGTTATTGTGTATCGTTCTGCATTCCCTTCGGCGTCGAGCAGCAATACCAATGCATTTGGGACACCTACCTCTGCCGTTTTTCCTGCACCTTCATATACATATCCTTCGACAAAACCAGGTCCACCAGGATTAGAACCAGCGACTAACTCGATTTCGATCGTTGTGGCGCCAGTTGCAATAATCTCCTGACCCTCTGCCCAGAAAGCCGCATGTGGATAATAAGTCGGTAGATAGTCACTATACATAAAGGAGTCCTCGTTCAATGCGACCTTAATCATGTAGGGCTGGCCAACCGTAAGGTCTTCGAAACAAAAGGTTATTCCTGCAGCATTAGGATTCGCATCGATTTGCATTTCAGAAACCATACTCAGTAATCCTGTTGGTTCATCATAGGTGATTAGATACACTGTGGCATCCAATTGCGGATCAATGTTGGCACTACCGGTTGTTATCACCCCGCAGATTGCTGCTGAGTTTGGATTTTCTATCTCTAACTGTTCACAAGAAGAGGCAACACAGCCATTTGCATCCGTTACGTCCACGCAGACAAGGTTCATGCCTGAATCCAGTGCAATGGTTATGGTTTGTCCGCCCATGAGTACATTGCCATTTGCATTGGTCCACAAGTAGGTGAATGGTCCCGTTCCCTGAGCATCTGCCACGAATACGTAATCGCTTAGGCTCCCGGGATTATTGGTATAGCTGATATTAACCTCGCAGTCATTGTTGGAATTTCCTACGACTATATCCTGGCACTGATAATCTTCCGTGTTTTGATCGCAGAATGTGAGTAGGCATACAGTGTAACTTCCAGGGGATGTTAGGGAAGGACTAACTTCGGTGGAAGCCAGACCGTTTCCAAGACTCCACTCCCAGTAAGAAATACCCGCGAACTGGTTTACGTGATTAAGTACTACACCTGTCACGGTTTGCTCGGCTGTAAAGCCAGCATTGCAGTCTGGTGTATTGTTTCCACCGACGACTATTCCTTGACAATACGTGTCTTCACAGTCGCCTGTATCTATGGTGAGGCAGATATCGTATGTTCCTGGGTCCAGAACCAAGGTGTACGTTTGATTTACAACAACATCACCATTTGGCAAGATCCAATAGTACTGGGCTGATATTGCTGGATCAGCTGCAGCGTGTAACACGACAACACTTTCGCCACTCGCTGTCATTTCTTCACTGTAAGTGAATTCTGCAATACAATCATTGCCTTGAGTTCCCGGAACAGTCACTTCAACACATTCAGTACCTGTCTCTCCATTGTCGCAGGTGTAGGTGAGACAGACCTGGTGAGTGCCCTCTTGAAAGGTATGTGTGGGAGCCCCTTCGGTAGATGAGCTATTATCTCCAAAATCCCAATAGTAGGTAAAGAGTGTATTTGCTTGCACGCCAAACTGAAAGCTGTCAGAGTTGTTAAGTGGCTCCACGTATATACCTGCCGGACCGCAAAGCATCGGGTTTGTAGCACCGACCGCCAGAGTATCGCAGCTGGTTGCTGTGCAGCCATCTAGTGTTGTAATTGTCAGACAAGGAGCATAAACACCTTCCTGAGCGTAGGAATATTGTGCAAAACAGCCGTCGTATGTGTTGCCATCGCCAAAACTCCAGAAGCAGCCTGCAAGCGTATTGGGCGTGCCGGCAGTACTTTCGAACAAGTATGCTCCACTACTTGTTTCCAATATATTGAAGCTTGATTCACATTGACTGTGCAGGCTTAGACTGGTGATTACAAACAGAATGAGGAACGTTATTACTGCTTTCATAACAATGGTTATAGGTTGGTCAATCCTGGGCACAGCAAGCCCATCTCAAAGGGGCTTAAAAATAGCACATATGTTAAAACAAATCCAATCAAAGATTTCCAAAAAACGGGATTTGTCGCACTCGGTCCTAAGAAGGGATTAGTCCAGAATCACAGCATTTTGGTGGAAGATTCCGAGAGAGGAAACACCTCTGAGAATGTAATTGCCTGAAGCCAGTTTGCCAGGCTTCAGATCAAATAGCTGCCCCGTAAATCCTGGCTCAGCTATCCAAACCTGTATTCCTGCACTATTGTATAGGGCTACTTCTTTTAGCTCCACAGGCTGCTCGAAACGCAATTGGAAATGGTCTTCGATAGGGTTTGGCCATATCTCAAACTCATTGTTAGCCATGATCTTAGATTCGATTCCTACAACGGTGACTTCATCACCTACGGGTTCGATCTCTACCACATTGTTTTCTGCAGTGACGAGTCGAACATCTGAAGGCATTAACTGCAGAGCAGCCGACTGGTCCTTTCCAATGAGTACATCTTCCATTACAAAGGTCATCGCTCCAATAACACCTGATCCGCCAACAGAGGCATGGTCGGTTCTGCTGATGGCCGTTTCCGTTCGGCCGTCAAGTTCCTTGTAGATTTCAAGAATCGGAGAGCCAGTGCTCAGCCAGGAATCCGTAAAGGCGATGGAAACTGTATTAGGTTCAATTAGAGCCTGATTATAATTGATGCTGAATGCGAGACCATAAGCCTCTTCGAGACTAGCGAAGTCATCTCCCAGTCTGATGATGGCCTCAACCGTGTCAGATTCTCCTACCACTTCGTTCACAATATCTATATAGAGACTTGCTTCAAAATTTGTTTGCTCCGTATTAGCGGTCTTATTATGCTCCAGGCCATAGTTTACTTCAATGGCTTCAACATCATGCTGATCGATAACTCCATCTCCATTGCAATCAACATGTTTGAGATTAACTCCTTCATTGTTGGAATACTGCCAATCGAGACCATGATGCTCAACCCATTCAATTCCAAAATCCAGATATCTGGATGGGCCATCAACACCAAAATGCTGACCAATCGAAAGTAGATCTAAAGCATTGGCAATGCCATCATCATTGGTATCGCCCGGCCAGACATAATCCATTTCCGCATCTGCACTCCAGTAAACCCAAATGTCGGCAGCTGCATAGATCTCAGTGCAGTCATAATCTGAGCAAAGACCATAGGTGAAAATGTCGATGCAAGTGCATGGAGGAATTTCGTTCTCCGGTTCGTACGGCATGTAGGCAATGCTATTATCTTCGTTTACATATGCTGATCCCTCATAGGGCTGAGTGAGCAATACAACCGTGAAGGGATCATCTCCCAGCGAATCATTTGCCAGCACATCAATGTCTATCGGCTCGAAGCTATCGATATTGATGCTGTCCGATACAGCAACATGGATCTGTGCAAAGAGTGCATTCCCAAAAGAAAAGCAAAGCAAAATGAAGCTTATGATCAGTGTTTTCATGGAGATAGGTGTTTCTAGTTTGGGGGTAGTCACTCTTTCAGAACAAAGTTGCATATTCGCTGTGCACGAAAAAAATACAAAAATGTGGGTCCTCCAAGCTGTTTTTGAATCGTTTCTTGCCTCTATAGCTGAATTATGTAAACAAAATTTCGATCTAAATCGCTGATTGTCAATTGAAATAATATTTCAAATACAAAACGATCTTTTTTACCCTAAATTAAGCCATTCCAAGTTCAAAAATTCATAATTTCCAACAATCAGACTAATTCAATCCCCACCAGCAATGACTCGGAACGCATGACCGATGTCTTTTGTGTAAAATACTGCCTCCAGCCAACAGATGGTCGAAAGTAAACTTGTCAGAATACTAGAAAGGCTCAATAAGAAACAGCTTCGACGATTGCAGGACTTCGTTTCATCACCCTATTTCAATAAGAGATGGGAAGTAGCCAAGCTACTGGATTTACTGGTCGGTTTCCATCCCAAGTATCAGGCCGCCGAAATCGAAAAGGAAAAGGTATACAAGCAAGTGCACCCCAATAAGAGATTTGACGAAAAAGACTTCGGATACCTCACCAGTAATTTGGTGAAACTCATAGAGCAATTTCTTGTGATTGAAGATTTGGAAAATCGCCCGCTGGAAGCCTCCTGTAGTTTGTTGGCGGTATATATGGACTGGAATCTCGATTCTGCATTTCAACAGGTGATGAAAGGTGCGCAGAAGACGATGAAAAAAATGCCTTACCGAGATACAGACTACTTTTACTACAATTTTAGACTATCGTATATCGAGAATGTGTACTTCGACAAAAAGAAGAAGCATGTTTACGATGAGAGTTTAGGGAAATCACTGGACAATCTCGATGAGTATTACATGGCAACCAAGCTCCGCTTTTCTTGTGAGATGCTCAATCGATCCAATGTGATGCTCAATGATGCACAAATGAGCTTTTTGGATGAGATAACTTCTTACCTGGATACCGATCCCTTTCCGGATAACCCCTACATCGCTGTTTATGGAACTGTGCTAAGAGCGATGAGAGATGAGAGCGAAGAAAAGCACTTCTTTGACCTCAAGGAGCGGCTGATTACCCACGCCTCGGTGATTGAGCCTATGGAGTTGCGCACCATGTACATCTACGGAATCAACTATTGCATCAAAAAGGTCAACATGGGCCACAGGAATTTTCTGGAAGAAACCTTCGGCCTTTACAAAAAACTTCTTGACAGCAATCTGATTTTCGAAGGCGACCATATTTCGCCCTGGGGGTATATGAATATTGTTGTGATCGCCATTAGAAACAAGGCTTTTGAGTGGGCAGAGGATTTCATCCGTAAATACAAAAAACACCTGGCACCACAGTTCAAAGTAAACGCCTACACCTATAATCTCGCTTATCTCTTTTTTCATAAAGGCGAGTTTGGAAAGGCTCAGGAATTATTACACCGTGTCGAGTTTGACGATGTGTACTACACAACGATGTCCAAAGCATTGCTGCTTCGAATTTTCTATGAGTTGCAGGAATCAGATGCGCTTTGGTCACTGGCAGAATCTTTCCGTTTGTATCTGCGAAGAAACAAGCTTGTTTCCGATCACAAAAAGCAAGTATTTCTAAATCTCATCAAGTTTGTCAATCGATTGTCTAAGGTAGAAAGAGGTAACACTCGGGCCTTGGACAAACTACAAGTGCGAATAGAAGAGAGCACTAGCGTAGCGCATGGTCCCTGGTTGTTGGAAAAAGTGGAAGAAAAACGATAAGCAAATCCCAAACGAAGAAAGCCAGTCACCTGTTCCGTCTACATCAACGTTCGGAACAAGTGCCTGGCTTTCCCTTATTTTTCATTGCCTAACACACAAGCAACTGCCGCCTAAGCTAGAAGCAATATTCGTTAGCTTCAATTAGCTTATCTGCAATTCTTACTCGTGCATCTACCGTATTGTACGTGGCAAACTTTGAGAAACGCTTAGCGGCCAAAAGCATCATTCTTTGCTCATCACCCTCAGCAAAGGAGACGATGGCACGCTTAGCCCAAACATGCATGTTGTCCATCACATCGGTCATATAGGTTTTTACCATATCGAGGTACAGAGCTGTCTCTGCTTCTCCCCGCATTTCAATCAGTTTCTCAACACGCAGTACCGAAGACTCCGCAGCAAAAATAGCCATTAGCATATCCGCAGCGTACATCATCAACTGTTGCTGCTGATCCATTTTCGCCCCGTATTTTTGCGTTGCCGCACCAGCCACCAAAAGAAGCAGTTTCTTGGCATTCGCAATCGCTTTTTTCTCTGCCGCCAATGGATGTGTATCCTCATCTGATCCAAAACTAGGAAGGGCAGTGAGCTCCTTCTGAATCTGCTGAATTGGAGTCATTAAATCGATCTTGCCCTTCATCGCCTTTTTTAACAACATACCCACCGAAAGCAATCGATTGATTTCGTTCGTACCTTCAAAAATCCTGTTGATTCGCGCATCACGGTATGCACGGCAAACCAGAGATTCTTCCGAGAAACCCATACCTCCATGAATCTGCACAGACTCATCAACAACATAATCAAGCACCTCAGATCCGAGCACTTTTAGAATCGCACACTCAATGGAATACTCTTCGGCTGACTTCATTTTTGCCTGCACTTTATCCATTCCTCCTTCAACTAATTCGTCCACCTTTTTCTGGATCAAATTGGAAATTCTGTAGGAAGAAGACTCAGCAGCAAAAGTCAAAATGGCCTGCTCCGCCAGTTTGTATTTGATCGCGCCAAAATTGGAGATGGACTGACCAAACTGCTTTCGTTCATTGGCATATTGTACCGAAATACTAACAAGCCCTTTACAGCCTCCCACTACCATCGCACCCAATTTGTAGCGACCCATGTTCAGCACATTGAAGGCAATCTTATGCCCTTTTCCAACCTCTCCCAGTACGTTTTCCACTGGTACTTTCACACCTTCCAAAAAGACCTGTCTGGTAGACGAACCCTTGATACCCAACTTTTGTTCTTCCGCTCCAAGTGTAAGATTTTCAGAATCCGCAGGGACCAAAAAGCCCGTAAACTGTTTTCCATCAACCTTAGCAAATACCGTAAAAATATCAGCAAAGCCAGCATTGGTAATCCACATTTTTTGTCCCGTCAAGGTGTAGTACTTGCCATCATCGCTGAGTATCGCTTTTGTTTTGGCAGCCAAAGAATCAGAACCCGAACCAGGCTCAGTAAGACAATAAGCAGCTTTCATTTGGCCAGAAGCAATCTGAGGAAGCAGATTTTTTCTGTGCTCGTCCGTGCCGTAATACAGAATTGGCAAAGTCCCGATTCCTGTATGCGCAGATATCGAAACACTGAAAGATTGTGAGCGACCAAGCTCTTCAGTTAGCACCGTTTCCGAATTCAAATCGACACCCATGCCGCCAAATTCTTCCGGCAATCCAGCACCAAGCAATCCCAGTTCTCCAGCCTTCTCCAAAAGCATCTCCGATAGACCTTCTTCCATCTTTTCCACCTTATCCGCAATCGGCAAAATCTCATGATCCACGAAATCGCGGGCCATCTGGCCCATCATTCGTTGCTCTTCATTCAATTGCTCAGGGATAAATACATCGGAAGTGCTGCTCTCTGTCACCAGAAATTCTCCACCTTTGATAATCTTTTGATCTTCTAACACGGCCATGTTTTTGTTTTTTGATTTAAATGCATGCTCGCCTTGATGGCAGGAAACGACCCTAAATTACTGGGATTGAGACTACCCGTGAGTCTTTCGGCCCAAAATTAGGCCAAAATGCCTAGAATTAACAGCTCGCGACTCAAAAAGTTTAGAAAATGGCCCCTATAGACCGTCCTTTTCCTCTGTTTCGCAAAAACGAAATCTAAATTTAGGAGCGAAGTTTTCTCCCTTCTAGCTAACGGCCTACCCGCTGTCCGTTGCAATGCAGGCACTTTGCAGGCGCTTCGTGTATCCACTTCGGTGGTCTCCTCCTAAGGTCGGAGCCCTCCGAAGTGGCACACTCAGTCGCCTGCAAAGCACCTGCATTTACACTGCCATCGGGGCTATTTTGCACCAGCTCTCCCTCTAGCCACAATGAACCAGAAACCAAAAACAGGCATCTAAAGCGAAACCGGAACCAGGAACCGAAGCCGGAAAACCAAAAACCAAAAACCACCAACCAAATCAATCATAAAACCGCCAGCTCACTCCGAAGTTGAGTCCACGATCCTGCATAGGATATCTATGCACTGAATAGTAGCCGTTGTCAGGAAAACCCATCAACAGATTGCTAAGGCTGAGAAAAAGCCTTGCCTGCTTTACCTTCGCAGCAGCAAATAAGCTTAGCAAAGGATACTGTTCGATCTGTTCGTTTTCCGTCAGGAAGAATACATTGGTTGCAGGCATATAATCGTAGGCCCTGTGCGCCTTCCACATACTGGCTTCGATCCCTAATTGCAGCAACATGGCATCCCCGAAAACATTGTTTTCATACCAGGCACTACCTGCGAGATATAACTCAGGAAAGGCAATCTGGTCGCTTCCTGTGTTTTGCCACAGCAGATTCGGCTGAAAAGCGAAGCGCCCCAACTTCAGCAATAATCGGGCATCGAATTGTTGTACCGTAATGCTGTTGGTCAATTGTATGGGGCGCGCCTCATAGTCGTAGATGATATAGTTGTCGAGCAAATGGTTGCTAAAACTTAGATCCAGACCGAGTTTTGTCCAGGAGGCACCTAGCTGCCAAAGCGCATGTCGCTCTTTATTGAAATCATTGAACCAACGAAAGTTGTCCATGAAAGTCCAATTGTGCAGATAGGCAGGGCTAAGGTTGCTAAGTCGAAATCTTCCCCATAGCTGCGGCCAGGTCTCATTAACCTGCAATCCAACTTTTCCATCCAACTCCAGATCTCCAACTCGACTGCCAAGTAGCCCAAACTTTGCCATTACCTTGTAAGACAATGCTGAGGGATCACTGGCAAGCCTGCCTACCAGTGCGAGGTTGTTCTGTCGGTCCTTTCTTGTGAAACCAATCAAATCGCCACTAGGCAAAGTGTCTCTGAACAAACTGTACTCATGCAGCAAGCCAGCACTGATGCGCATTCCCGCTAGCTTGCCGGAGTCCTCATTTTCATAAGCAAGTCCGGCCAGATTATCAATCTCTCGCATTCGCCACTTATCTTCCCAGCTCCTAAATGGGCTGGTCCTAAATCCGTTATTTTGATAGAAACCGTCGTCACTAACAGCCGCATCCTGATACTGGTAGCTACTTCGCTTGATGTGCAGCTCATGCAACAGTTTGAAGCCATTGCCTTGCTTGCTGTCCTTCCACAAATCCCATGCTGTGCTATCGCTGCGTTCAGGTTCTGCAGTATGGCCGAGTTCGTACTCTTGTCGGATGAAATAATTTATCTCATTGTATACTGATTCTGCATTAGATAGGCGGATATCTTGTCCGGCTCGTTCCAGGGGATTTGGATAGTTGCTGAAGAGCAAAGTGTCAGATACTCCACCATTGTGCCTGGGTGTGGCTTTGTTCCAGACCAAGGCAGCCATGAAAGTGTAGCGCTTATTTTTGGATTGATACCAATCTGAAAGTGAAAATGCATGTACTCCAGACTTCTGCCTTTGGTACCGACCGTCTGATACCAGTCTTCTATAGTGAAGTCCGACCTGATGTCGTTTCCTCACTGTTTGGGCATGGCTGAGCTTCAATACCTGTGCTTCTCTGGCCCCGATTGCATAGTAAAGGTCCGTCAAGGGCGCCCTGACTTTAAAGTAGGGTACTGCTCTGGGTTCAAAAAAGAAGTTGCTGAAATTTCTAAATCCACTGTCAAAACCATGTTCGCGATCATAGCTAAAGCGCATTGCTTTGTTGGCCAGGCCAAGGTTGCCCAGATTGCTATAGGCGTATGGCCAGCTTTCCGAAGGGTTGAAATGATGAAAGTTTAGCAAGCTGGTATCCAGTTTCACCAGTTTTTTACTTTCCAGATCGGTCGTATATCCGACCACTTCGTAACGTCCAGATACATTAAGCGTGTCTCGTTCCAGGAGCTGGGCAAACAGTTGCTTGGTTGGAAGCAGGAAGAGCAAGCAGCTCAGGCAAATGAAAAAGCGTCTGATAGGCACAGATTCTGGTTAGTCAGGATTGACCGCAAAGTTAAGGCTTAGAACCGATTATAACTTTTTGTGTGAATTGTTTTGTGCCTTGCCTCATTTCCGCGATCAAAACACCAGCAGGCAAAGACCCCGGGACCGAAATTGTACCAGAACTCATTCCCGCTGCCAGTGTCTGCTCATGCACCCTTCTTCCGCTCAAATCAATAAGGGAAAGAGTTGTGGTTTCGTCCTTACAAGAGCTACAGGACCATTGTATCTGGTTTGCATTGAGCATGATCCCAGCTTCAAAGGCTTCACTATTGTCGTGCAATGCAGTTGCCTGCGGCATACTCAGATCAAATTCAAACACGAACAATCCATATTGCATATCTGAGACGAGTAGCCTGCCAGAGGGCAGGTAGCAGTAGATTCCCCAGGCCCCTCTGTAAGAGTCGTGGTCTAAGGGGCTGTAAGTATCATAAATTGCTAACAATTCCGGCTCTTGCGGATTAGAAATATCGTGTATGACCAGGCCATCATGGTAGTTTGCCGTATAAAGGAAATCTCCCTTGATCATTTGATTATGTGCCATAGATTGCTCATCTACCTCCGACCAGCAGGTAGACTCTACGGTAATGTCGGTTGGATCGCTTACGTCACAGATTTTCATTTCCAGGCCGTGATTCTCATCGGCAAAAACGAAAGTGTTTCCATCATCGGAGAGCCAGCCTGAGTGCGTATAGCCCTGGCCAAATGCCGAATAGTTGAGCAGGCTACCAAGAACTGTGTAATTAGTTGGGTCGGTAAAATCAATGATGTAGAGTCCCCCTGAGCTGCCAGCTAAAACGTAAGCGATATTATCTCGTACGTACATATCGTGTACGTATCCTGCTTCCGGAGCGGAGTTTAGAAATACGGGTTCCACATTGCTGATATCATATTGGCCAAACCAAACTGAAGAGCCTGTGCCGGTAGAGATCCCACATCCGTACAAGACAGCTGCGGTTGTATCAATAAAGATGTTGTGAGCACGGGTAATTAGTTCTCCTGAATCGTAAACAACCTCAACAGATTCAGGAAGTTGGCTTATGTCCACAATCTGCAAACTACTGATGCCCTCATCGGCAACGATGTACAGAAGTCCATTGTAGTCATGGTAATCTCGGTGGATGATGGCCGGTCCGGTTACCTTACCTGGAATAAATGCCACACTGTCGACATTGGCTATATCGGTTATATCAAAAATATGTGTACCCATGGTAGAGCCGATGACTGCAAACTCTCTGCCTTCGACTACTAATCCCCACACTTCGTTGTAGGCATTGTTGTATTCTGCTGAGCCTGGGATAGTAGGATCTTCCCAATGGAACACCAGGTCAATTTCTTGCGCATGGCAGACCAAGGCTGGAAGACTGAGCATAACAGCGAAGAAGTAAAAAATATTTTTCATTGTCCGTATTGTAGTGATAAGCCTATGGCAAATTTTAAGTGGGGGAGAATCAAGCTCTCCTCATCGGCAATATAGATGGAGGGCCCAATATGTGCGTCAAAATAGAGGAAATTCCAATACCTCCTTTGCATGCCCCAGATAGGCGCAAAGTTCCAGAAAGCGATATCGTACTTTCGGATGCTGACCCTGCGAGCAAAGAAACCGGTATAATTTGAGCAAAAGGCATCAACATCTCTTTTTGCGTGTTGGCGCTTGTCCAGATTATAATAGTATCGGTATTCCAGCGAGAGATAGGGTAAGGGCACCAACTCATACTGGGTCGTTTGTTGTCCTGTTGTGCTGTAGACAGTGGTGGCATCTAAAACGAAGGAAGAACCTAATTCCGTATAAAGCGATTGTTTTGAAGATAGCGCTACTTCCAAGCCAACCCCCAGGCCCAGGCCATTGAATTTGATCGTGGGAGCTTGTTTGCCCTGTGACTGTTCTACTTTCTGCGGCATTGGAATCTGCGCCAGACAGGTCAAAGTAGACAAGGAAAACAATAATATGAGGAAAGTCGATTTCACAATGTAGAGACTAACTTTATCACCCTGCAGGAAATATACTCTACAATCTAGCGATTAGTTGCTTCAGAAGCAGGGTCATTTTGGGTTCAGCCTTCCTGGCAGCGGCTAAAACCTCCTCCAGTGTCACTTTGGTAACTATTTCCGGTGGATAATTGGCATCCGTTATTACGGAGATGGCAAATACCGGCAATCCGCTATGCACAGCGACGATCACCTCCGGGACTGTAGACATGCCTACTGCATCAGCACCTATACGATTTAGGTGGACATACTCGGCCTTGGTTTCTAAATTTGGGCCTTGTACACTGGCATAGACTCCTGTATGGCATTCAATGTCCAGCTCTTTGGCTACAGACTTAGCCATTTCGATCATTGATAGATCATAGGGCTCGCTCATATCTGGGAATCGGGGGCCAAGTTCTGGATGATTTAAGCCTCTAAGTGGGTTTTCCGGTTGCAGATCTATATGGTCTTTGATAATCATGAGGTCGCTGGTGTGAATGTTTTCATTCACGCTACCAGCCGCATTAGAGATGAGAAGCTTTTCAATACCCAGGGCCTTCAGTACCCTCACAGGGTAAGTGACTTCCTTTAGAGAATAGCCTTCGTAGAAGTGGAAGCGTCCCTGCATGGCAACTACAGGCTTCGAAGCCAGGGTTCCAAACAGTAGCTTTCCCTTATGGAATTCTAGTGTCGACAGCGGGAAATGTGGGATGTCTTCATAAGGAATGGTTACCTCAATGTCGATCTCCTCGACCAGATTGCCCAGGCCTGTGCCCAAAATAATCCCAAATTTTGGCTCGAATGCTGTCATAGAGCGTATGTAGCTCAGTGAAGCATCAATTTTTTGAAGTAGGTTCATTTGCTTTCTTTGTGCGGCAAAGTTAGCCACTCCCTTCAAAATAAAGTGCCAAAGGCCCTATTGCATCTTAAGTCGGACACAAAAGACCTATCGTTTGTCATTGGGAATCTAAGAGGCCATGCCTTCTCTGGAGTCTCCTGTTGCCTGGCCTACTTCGGGAACCAGGTCTGCGGCAGGACTGCCGGACAAAGGAATACGCTGTATCTCTTCTGAAGCATCTGTAATGCTTCCTGGCTTAGGAAGGTCGAAGAGCAAATGATGTTTTTCCAACGATTGAATTACTTTGTCGAGTCGAGCAGAAACTTCAGTCTCATTTTTTAATGCCGGGGCCTGAGACAAGGTCATGGCAAAATCGTACTGGTGGATAGAGTAGCACTTTACGCTGACCTCTTTTTCCAAATCCTGCACAAAAAGTTCGATTGCCTCCAGCGGCAATTCATGCAAGAAGTTTTCCAATTCTTCATTGCTCATGGAGCAATCATTGTCTTCATAGAAGACTTCTTCCATTTTATCTTCGATAAAGCGCACCAGGGTGCTGTATGAAAAGTAGGTGTGTTTTTCCTGTCGGATATCATCCACCTTTCCCAGGGTTAGTGCTTCTTCAAGCTCAAGCTCATTGGATAAACACTTGTTATCCAGTTTGTCATAAGGATGAGTAATTGCAAAAATGTGCTCGCCTTCCTTTGCATAGAAAAGCCCCACTTCCCAGTTCACTGCCAATAATTGAATTTCTTGAATTTGCATACGATTCTGTTCCTCAGTTCCACCAATTAGATTTGTTTGATGTTGCTGGAATTTTACTTCCACTCAACGGCAAGATGTAGTACGAATTCCCTGCCAAATCAGTGCTCATCTGCGACTAAGCTGCATAATCTTTTTTTTTAGCATTATGTCTGTCAGCTATCATGGTATTCGAGGTTTTATTCAATTTCAGAAGGGTTTTTCAATCACTCTTTCTAGCTCTCCAAAAAGAAGTTCATTATCGTCATCGCTCATGGCGACCTGTATTGGCAGCGCATATATCGGCCAGGCTCTGTCTCTAATCCAGTCTTCATGTAACAAGAACCTCATTGCATCTTTTTCAGTAGTCAAAATGATCGTATCTTCCTGCAATGTGTTGAAAAGCCGGTCTATATTTTTGAGATCTTTTTCCAGAAAATAGAAATGGTCGCTATAGGCTTTAATCGTAAGGTTTAAGTCTTTGCTGTTCAGATACTGAATCAATGCCTGCCTCCTGGCAATACCACAGCAAAGAAGGATGTTTTTCTTTTGTTTCCAATCAAGAAGTAGCTCCTTATTCAATAGGTGGTAAGCTGGCATATATTTCAGCCGCGAAAATAGCAGTATCTGGTCTTTATTTGGAGATAATTCCCGCCTAATTGCCTGTCTTTCAGCCAAATTGATTGACTGAGGACATTTGCTTACAATGATAATGTCGGCACGACGAGACTCTTTCGAATGCTCTCTGAGATTGCCGGCGGGTAACAGGTAGTCCCTCGTGTATAGATCTGCGTATTCGGTAAGAAGAATCGAAAGTGCTGGAACCACTTTGCGATGCTGAAAGGCATCGTCGAGCACAATGCAATTTGTGCCTTCAACTTGCATCAACAATTCTGGAATTGCCATGATTCTCTCTGCTCCTACCATCACAGGAATATCTTCATGATGGTATTTGACGAGCTTTGGTTCATCTCCAATATCCGATGCGCTGCTGTGCTTGTCAGCGAGAATACGGCCTTGTGTTTTTCTTTTGTAGCCGCGACTAACAAAGCCGGGCTTACAGATGTGTTGTAGTTTTTGGAGGAGGAACAGGCAATGCGGTGTTTTGCCTGTTCCTCCGGTATTTAGATTGCCAACAGAGATGACTGGAATATCGAAACTAAAGCTCTTTAGACGACCAGTATCGTAGAGATGATTTCGCAATTTGACGAAAGCGCCAAATAGCCAGGAAAAGGGTAAAAGCAATCTTCTCACCTTGGCTGATTATGCTGGAAAAGATTGTCTATTGAACCATAATTTTCAGTGCCTTGACCTGGTTTTCTGCTTGTAGTTGCAGTATATATTGGCCGCCTGTGAGTTGTTGACTTAGATCAAGATTCAGCGATTGGTGGCCTGCATTTAACAGTCCCGGATTCCAGTTTTGCACTGTTCTACCTGAAATATCCAGCAAACGAATGCTAATATTCTGCTCGCTCAACAAAGTAAATTCCAGAGTACTATGAGTGCTTGCCGGAGAAGGGAAAAGGTTAGCAGAATTGATTAACTGAGCATCTCCGATGGCATCAGAGGCGGGAGTTAGTGCCAATTCTCCAAAGTATACCCAGTCTCCTGCGGGGCTATTATTGCCGTCGGCAGAAACACCAGTGGCAAAAAATGTAATGGTTCCACTGTCGCTAGCAGGAGCCTGCCAGCTAAATGGATAGCTGCTTCCAATTGCATCGGGAATATTGCTGTGACTTAGGTAATCTCGCCCTGAAGCTGTTGTAATTGTCGTGAAGCTGTTAGTTGAGACTAATTGTCCGATGCTTTGCCCATTGTCGGCAACTGCAATTAATTGGAATCCGTACTGCATAAAACCAGGGTCATCTATGACAAGTTCCATGTCATATAAGGTTCCTGGTGTATATTCGGTTCCTGCTGGGAATTGTATGGACAAGCTGCCACTGCCGTCGTTTTGTGCTCCGTTGGAGCTGTGACATCCACTTTTTGCGCAGGTCAGCTCTCCCAGCGCAAAGGCGCCTGCATGTCCAGTTGGAGGGACGGTGCTGAAGCTATGTCCGGTTTTGGTGTTGGCGTAAATTAGCATCCCGCAAATAATGAGGGCCATCAAGGTTATTTTCTTTGTCATATCGTGAGTTTGTTTAATGTGAATAAGGGTGTCTAGCAGGGTAATTTACGAATTTAGTGACGTCATGGCAAGAGGATGACTAAATTCTGGTATGCTTGAGTATATGCCTAATTTGAGATTGATTATCTTTAAGCTTTAATAGTTCTTAAATAAAAACGGTATGAAAATGAAATCTTTACGATTAAGCATGAGCAGCCTATTTTTGGTTGCCTTCATGTCTTTTTTTCTTTCTCCTGTCTTTGCTCAGGATGTGATCATCGAAGAAAACTTTGATGACGGCTTTCCTGATGGATGGATAACAGAGCAATCCTCTGGAAATAATGATGTCGATCCGCCGCTGACTGCCTCCAATGGTTGGCAAGCTGCCGACGAAATCAGTGGTTCCAGTACTTACTGGGATATTCCTCCTAGCCTCGGTATTGAAGGCAATGGTTTTATGGTGGTGAATGATGACGGATGTGGTGAAACCTGTGATGGTTCTGCCGATTACCTGATCTCACCGGCCATTGACCTAACTTCAGCTTCCGGTTCGGGTGCACGTTTGAATTTTAGTGTATTTATGACTGGCCTTTGGGGTTCACGAGGTATTGTAGAAATTAGCACCGATGGTGGTGATTCATGGGAGACTTTGTTCGAAGTGGAGGCGCAAACTTTCTGGCAAGACATTGGTCTTAGCCTTGATCCTTACACTGACAGCAGTGAATTTCACGTACGATTCTGGCATGATGATAGCGGAAACTGGGCAAGTGGTTGTGCAATTGACAACTTCTCTATCACTACGCCAGTTGCCTTCGATATGCGAATCGATAGAATCCAAACACCGAATGATTATGCTTACTTCCCGATCTCAGAGTGGGCAAACTTCGGTGATTTTACCATTGATGTAACCAACAACGGAGCTGAAGACAGAACTGAAGTTACTATGTTGATGACGATTCAGTACAATGACTTCGAAGCGAATCAGTTGACGACTGTTGGTGAGTTTACAGGTGAGCCTTCGGAATTGGCTTCTGGTGAAACTCAGACCTTTACTATTCCTAACACTTTTGAGCCTGCTGACACTGGTACTTATATCTTCAACTACTTCATTTCTTCAGCTGAAGATGATGAGGAGTTGAACGGATTTGATAACCTAAAGGTGTTTACCAGCAGCCTAACAACCGGTAAGTACGGACGAGCTATTGACTTTGTTGATATCGTTGTACCGGATGAAGAAGGAAATGCTACGCTAGATTTCAGCTTTACAGTATTTACGCTTGCGGGTACGGGTGCTTACGGATCTTCTATCGAAGCTTTCGAAGACTCTCAACTTGCAGGGATTACCTTTGATGCAGTCGGTCCGGAAAGTGGCGTTTGGGGTGAAACTGAGTTGAACGTTTACAATATGACTGAAGAAGGAGTGGGTGAAGTGTTTTATACATTTGGTCCGTTTATTCCTGAAGCTGACACACCAGATGGCGGTACATTTACTACCACCTTTGACTGCCCAATTGAACTACCAACCGGAAAGTACTTTATCTCAGTTGAGCCAAGTACTCCAGAAGGTGAGCTAGGAATGGCTTGTTCTACTCAGAGAAATACGCCTGGTGAGAGTCTTACACTTAATGCTGCTGGAAACTGGGTTGGTACTGGAGTTAGTTCTGGAGCGGTTATTCCAATGGTATACGGTATATTGGCTAGTGGTCCAGCTACTTCAATCACTTATGCATATGAGGTAAATGGTTTGTCAGTAGATTTGACAGGTCAGGCCGATGGTACTAACTGTGACTGGTCCTGGGACTTCGGAAATGGCGAGACAGCTGAAGGAAGTACTGCAACAGCAGTTTATGCAGAGTCAGGAACATACACTATTTGTGTATTCGGAACTGATGGCCTGGAGCATTGTGAAGATATCCTGGTTGAATGTAACATTGATGTTAACGTTGTTGAAGAGTATCCTACTACATTGACCGTTTCTCCATCAGGTGGAGCAGGTGACTACACTTTCGATTGGGCTGGTCTTGATCAGGATTCTGAAACCATTACTGATCTAACTCCTGGTACAAGCTACAGCGTAGTAGTATCTGATGAAAGCGGTTGTGTTTCAGAGGAGATCGAAGTTTCAACTCCTGATTGTTCTTTGGAGTTTGAAATGGGTCAAGAAGATCTAGGCGATCAAGTACAGTGGTTCATTGACAGTGTTGATAATCCATTCTCTGAGCCTGTAAACCACGAAGTGGTTTGGTCTTCAGATGCTGGAGAGCTGGGTTCAGGATTGATTCTGAATGTAGATGTTGCTGATCTTGAGCAAGGAGGAAACTACACGGTTACTTTGACAGATGAGTTTGGATGTGAGTCTTCAATGGACTTCACTGTGATCGAATTCAGCACTTCTGTTACTCAGGTTGAAGGACTTCAGACTTTCGAGTTCTATCCAAATCCTTCACAAGGAATTGTACAAGTTGGTATCGAGCTAGATCATTCTGTTGCTTTCACTTTGAGCGTATTTGATGTTGCGGGTGAGTTGGTTCACCAAACAAGTCAAAATGACATGAGAAGCTTTAGCCAGGAGCTAGATCTTAGCGATCTTCCAGCGGGGGTTTACATGGTACAGTTTGCTTTTGATTCTGCAGTTGCTACTGAGCGATTGGTAATCAGCAAATAGAAATGAAATTACATGATCGATCAGCCTGACTGATCGTGTCGAAATGCTTGTCAGTATGTCAAGCATAAATTGAATGAAAAAGCAGGAATTCAGATAGCCATATGGCTGTTTGGTTCCTGCTTTTTTTATGCTTACTGGATTAGACAGTGGCTTTTCTAGTGCGTTTTAGTTCACTTAGCGCGACGGGTAGACTGTGCAGAATAGCCCGGATGGAAGAGGAAATGGAGGTGCTAGGCGTGGGACTGAGAGTGCCGGTAATGCTGGCTCGGAGCTTGCCGGAGAGACAGCAGTACCGGATACTCGAAGCCCACGGATAGTACCTACATTGGAACGGACAGCCGGAAGACCTTTGGCGCGGTGGGATTTGATTCGCTCCTTATTATTCTAATTATAGCCTTTGCCATCCCTTGCACATTTGTGCTTTTGCCCGTTGAATTGAAGAGGCAGAATTGCTAGCGTACGATGCTGCTGATACTTTCAGGGTCAGGATTACTTAGTAAAGTTCGCTGTGTAGGTAGATTTGTTGGCTCGCCCATCTTTGACGGTCAATTTGAAAGTGTGGGATCCTTTGCTGACTCGCCCATCGAAATGGTGGGTCAATCTGGAGCGTTTGGGATCGTATTCCATCAGTATCCACTGGCCGTCGACGGTGGCTCTAAACTTGTCGATTCCTGATAGATCGTCGCTTATCTTGACCTGGATGCTGCTGTTGGAAGACATGTTTTTTCCATCGGAAATATTTACGGGCGTTATTTTTGGCGGGGTGTCATCAATCGTGATATAGTATTTGCCAAACTCGCGGTTTTTGACCCGCATGAAATTTCCATCCCAGGAGCTGCTGCTTAGGGCAGACTCGCGGCCGCGGTAATCTTTGTAAGCGATAATGGCTTTTGAGTTGAGTGCTGCCGGTAGGTTTTCAGCCTCGATTTTTAGCACAAAATGCTTGTGCAATGGAACCATACCGTTGTGTACCTGGTGGACTTTGCTATAGATGTCTGCGTCGCCAGGATACTGAGCGTCGTATTCAAAGTCGAGATCCCGGTAAAGGGCGCCTTGTGGGATGTCGATACGAAAGCCATCAGCCGTATGGGAGCCTGCTTGATTGTAATCGAAGCGTTTTTGGAAATATTTGTCGGGCTTTGCCGGGCTGCCATCGCTCTTCTGTGCTTTGAAAGCCAGCTTTGCGAGGTTTCCTTTCTGGTCTCGTACTCTGATGACGATGTCGTGAACCTCGCCATCGCTGAGGTCGACGAGTCCTTCGTTGACTTCAATGTCGAAGAAGGGGAATTTGTTGCCGGGATCGGTAAAAAATTTCTGTATGGTGGTGGTATTGCCTCTTAGTCGGGAGGCTGCTTTGTAGGCATAGTCTATATAAGAATTGATGTATCGAGAGAATGAAAATGACAGTTCGTCTCGTTCGAAGAAGAAGACAGTTTGGTCGTCGACGTTTAGCTCGACACTGAACTCTCCGTTGTGATTGCTTGCTCCATCAAATGTATCGTGAGCATTGATTCCTACGCCCATAAAATCGCTGGGAACCATTACAATTCCTTCATTGATGCTGTGTTGTGGACCACTTCCGGAGACTTTATAGATGTCTGGGGTGGGTAGTGGTGCACTGCCTTTTTCCATTGCGTAGATAGCCAGTTTGTGTATGTCAGGCGCCTGGGTATCTTTTACATCGAAACCAAACAGGAGTGGATTGACTGGATGTTCGGTGGCGGTTTCGCGCACTTCGAAATGTAGATGAGGTCCGCCGCTGCTGCCTGAATTGCCTGAGAGGGCGATTTTTTCCCCTTTTTCAACCCTGAACATGGATGCATCCGGGTATAGGTCTACGCCAAAGCTCTCCTGGGCGTATTGTTTTTTCTTTACGTAGGCCTCGATTTTATCATTGAAAGTGCTGAGGTGCGCATATACTGTAGTGTAGCCGTTTGGATGTCTTATGTAGACTGCTTTACCAAAACCTCCTGGTTTTACCTTGATTCTGGAAACGTATCCTTCGGCAGCTGCGTAGACCCGGTAGCCTTCCACACCTTTGGTTTTGATATCAATGCCCGAGTGAAAGTGATTTGATCTAAGTTCACAAAATGAACCAGAAAGCACTAAGGGGATATTGAGCGGTGGACGGAAGTAGTCTTGCGGATAGCTGGTCTTGGCGCGGAAACCCAGCAGCAAAATGAGCAGTAATAGCAGAAGTGGGGCAAAGGCTAGTTTCTTTATCATAATCAGGGATCGGTATGGGCTTCAAGTATTGGCCAAAAAAATCAAAACTGCAAGCATTCTTGTCAATTTTATTTTCTTCATAGGGGGATGACAAAGCTTGCTATAGAGTTTGAGACTAGTGTGGGAGCAGCAGGTTTAGGTGCATAATCGTATAAATGGCCATTGCGGTACGAGAATGTCTTTTAAAATTTCACTACTTTGCTGCTGTGCTGGCCGTTGATTTCCAGGGATTTGCTCTGTGGCGGTATTGCTAGTGTTGTGCTGCATTGCAGCCTATTTGCATTATTGAATTGAAACTATGGTTTTTCCAATCGGTGATGATCAGGTAAGGGGTGGGCATCCACCATTAGTTGCCTATGCATTTATTGCTATTAATGTGGTGTTTTTTCTTTATCAGTTTACTCAGCCAGGCGCGCTGGTTTGTGAATGGGGAGCTATACCTGCGGAGATTGCGAATGGTGAAGATTACATCACATTGTTCACCAGTATGTTCATGCATGGGGGATGGATGCATTTGATTGGCAATATGCTTTTCCTTTGGGTTTTTGGGGATAACATTGAGGCGACCATAGGAAGTGTGCCGTTTGCTATTTTCTATATATTGGGGGGTCTGGCTGCTCATTTGGCGCATATAGTATTAGGCACAGGCGGCGAGATGATCGCAGGCTGTTGTAATCCCTGTCTGAATTCTGCAATTGCCTCATGCGAAGGTCAGGTTACCGCCATGTGTCCGGGTACAATTCCGACAGTAGGGGCCAGCGGGGCGATAGCTGCGGTTTTAGGTGCCTATCTGGTGATGTTTCCTAAATCGCAAATAAAGATTCTGGTTTTGATCTTCATGCGCTCCTTTAGAGTAGCGGCCATCTTATTCCTTGGTTTTTGGATTGGGCAGCAATTGATTAGTGGTATGGGTAGTTTGAGTGGTGCTCCTTCTGGTGGTGTAGCCTGGTGGGCACACATTGGCGGGTTTGCTTTCGGGTTGCTGTCTGGAGTTTTATTCCGCCTTTGGTATAGTATTCCTCCTTTGGGCAATACGGGAAACCGACCGTTTTAGATGCGATGCGTCTTGGTCCGGTCGAATAGTTGAGCGTGATTTCGTATTTTTAGGGCACTAAAAAGATTAAATCATTTCACTTAATAGCGCCGTTCGTCCCTTTTCCCAGTCGCCAAGATAAGTCCCAGTAATTGGCCGATAGATCAACTGTGCGTGATGTCATTGCCGATATGCATTGTTACCAGAAGTCTGTCTTGCTTTTGCAAGCATTGTTAATACTTGTGTGCACTTACCTTGTCCCTGTTTCCCTGCTAGCCAATCAGGCGAATGCTGGTGTGCGCGTTTTGCGAACGGATCATCTTACGGGGAATCCTGCCCACTTACATATTGAAGAAGGTGTACTTGAGACTGCTAGAGACTTTCCGAGCAAGGTTCATGATATGCTGGAATTGACTCCAGATTTTGAGTTTCGCGGGATGCAATCCTACGCTGATCCCTGGGGAAGCGAGCACTTTCGATTTCAGCAGTACTATTTGGGAAAGCCGATAAAAGGTTGCGTGATTGTTTTACATTTTGGTGAGGGTGCTAGCATCACGGGCAGATTCGTTCGACAAGCTCCAGGCAGCAGTCGGGCTAGTTTGCCTGAAGAGTCTGCTCTTAGTATAGCGCTGATGGAAGTCGGAGCGGAGACTTATATCTGGGAGCTTGAAGCGAACGACAAAAACCTTGATTTGTACCATCCGTCGGAATTGGAAAATCCCAAGGGGGAGCTGATTTATTTTCCCATGAAGCATAATGGAGGTGAATTAGGTGATTTTCGCCTGGTCTACCGATTCGAGATTTACTCTCTGGAGCCACATGCAAAACAAGCTGTATTAGTGGATGCTGTAAGCGGTGAGGTCTTGAGCGTCAAGAATTTGATGCCTTCTGAGGATGTAGTTGGAACTGCTAATACCAAATGGAGCGGGCAAAGGTCCATCAATTGTGATTCGCATGAGGGCAGTTATCGACTTAGAGAGACCCTGACTGGCGGGGGTATTCGTACCCGAAATTTGCAGCAAACAACTACCGTTGGAGGTATCGTTGATTTCACCGATTCGGACAATTACTGGAGCAATTTCAACAGCGATCAAGATGAAGTTGCCACGGATGCACATTGGGCCTTGCAACAGACCTATGAGTTGTATGATGATTTGTTTGACTGGAAGAGCTTCGATAATCTGGATACGAGGGTTGATAATTTGTTGCATTATGATGTAGACTACAGTAATTCCTTTTGGGATCCTGTCGGGAGAATAATCATTGGGGATGGAGATGGAGTTCAGTATTTGCCTTTCGCAAGTATAGACGTGATTGGCCATGAGTTCACACACGGAGTGGTGGAGCATACGGCTGATCTGGTGTATGAGTTTGAGTCTGGCGCACTAAATGAATCCTTCTGCGATATTTTCGGGAATGCTGTGGAGCGATCTGCTAGGCCGGAAAATGCTGACTGGTATTTCGGTAGTGAGATCTGCCTTGAGAACGTTGCACTTCGCTCTATGTCTTCTCCTAAGGACTTGTACCATCCGGATACCTATGATGGCTACTACTGGACCAGTGAACCTTTTGCAAATGCGGATAATGATTATGGCTGGGTTCACAGTAATTCTGGCGTACAGAACAAGTGGTTTTACCTATTGTCGCAGGGTGGAAGTGGCACGAATGATCATGGAGATAGCTATAGTATTACTCCTATTGGCCAGAATAAGGCGCTGAACATCGCCTTCCTAAATCTGAGTGCTTACTTGAGTCCCTATAGTGACTACCAGGATGCTCGGTACTATAGCATACTGGCGGCAAAACAGTTGTATGGTGAATGCTCTGCCGAAGAAGTGGCTGTCACAAATGCCTGGTACGCAGTTGGTGTGGGAAATGCCTTTGCCAGTTCCGCTCCGCAAGCAGATTTTACGGCTTATCCGACCGAGTACTGCCTCGTGGGTAGTCCGGTTCATTTTCAAAATCTCACACCAGGGGCTGAATCCTATGCCTGGAACTTTGGTGATGGCACCACCAGTCAATGGTCCAATCCAATCCATACCTATTCTACGCCCGGCACTTATACGGTAACTTTGATAGTTACCGGCTGTGGGGCAGATGACAGCAGAATCCGGAGCAACTACATTAATGTCTCTGCGGCAAATGCCTGCGTTTACGATATCGATTATACTGCTTTGCACAGCTCTTGTGAAGGGAGGCTTTTTGATGAAGGGGGAGGAACTACAGCCTATCCTGCAAACAGTCAAAAGAGTACCGTAATTGCACCTGCTGGCGCTTCTTCTGTTCGTCTTCAGTTCCAATCTTTCGATTACTGGTCCGATGACTATCTGAAAATATACGATGGCAACAGTACGGCTTCCACTCTAATCGGTACCTACACTGGAAATGTGCTTCCGAATGGAGGAATTATTAATTCGAGTGGAGGGGCCATCACTGTTGAACATTTTTCAAATGGCACAGGACAGGCAGGGGGCTTCGAACTAACATGGTCTTGCGAAATCAATGAATGTACCCCCTTTCAACCAAACATCAGTAGTTCGAATAGCAGCTTTACCTTTTGTTCCGGCGAGAGCCTGGTCCTTTCGGGAGCTGCTGGTTATAGCAGCTATCAGTGGTCCAATAATCAGTCAGGCTCTTCAATATCGGTGACGGAGCCTGGTACCTATTTCCTTACAGTGACAGATAATGCGGGCTGTCAAGGTCAATCGCAGATTACTGTGGAGGAGCAGGCGGCTCCCAGCGCTTTTGTTGGTCAAGATGTAAGTATCTGTCCCGGAGGTAGTGTAGCCCTGGTTGCAGGAGGTGGACAGACTTATGAGTGGAGTCCAACTACTGGTTTGTCTAATCCCTATGTTTATAACCCAATTGCAAGCCCGCAAAGCGATCAGCTGTATACGGTGACGGTCTTCGATTCATTTGGTTGTTCTAGTCAAAATGACATCATGGTGAGTGTGGGCGGCAGCCTTGAAGTGGATGTAATTGAGCACGTATATATCTGCCCGGGGGAAAGTGCCTATCTGTACGCCTCCGGTGGAACACAGTACGAATGGAGTCCGCAAACCGGACTGAGTGATCCTTATTCTGCAAGTCCAATCGCGGGGCCAATGAGCGATCAGCTTTACACAGTCACCGTATCAGATGGGAATTCCTGTACAGGTGAAGCGCAGGTGCAGGTGCACGTAAATGGCCCGATCCCGATTGAGGTGAGTGCCAACCAAAACATTTGTCCAGGAGCTTCAGCCCAGCTAGGTGCCAGTGGGGGAGTGTCTTATCAGTGGAGTCCCTCGGGCAGTCTTTCAAATTCGAATATTCAAAATCCTATTGCCAGTCCACTTCAGGATCAGCTATATACAGTGACTGTCACTGATCAGTATGGTTGTTCTGCGATAGATGTGGTGCAGGTAAACGTTGAAGCAATCAGTACATCTGCAAGTGCAGATGCGCACATTTGTGCAGGTGGCAGCGCGACCATTTCGGCCTATGGCGGGGTAGACTATCAATGGTCACCCACAGTTGGGCTTTCCGATCCTAATATAGCAAATCCGGTCGCCTCGCCTCCCACTGATCAACTTTACTCGGTGATGATCACCGATAGCAATGGCTGTACAGCTGAAGAAAGCGTATGGGTATACCTTGATTCCGAACTAAGCGTCTCAGTTAGTCCAGAGCAGCATATATGTCCTGGCGCAAGCGTGGCACTTCAGGCTACTGGTGGCAGTTATTATCAATGGTCTCCAACACAAGGTCTATCTGATCCGAATATCGCTAATCCAATCGCAATTCCCTCAAATGATCAGCTATATACGGTATCGGTAAGCGATGGTAATGGCTGCGTAAATCAGGCTAGCGTTTGGGTCTACCTGGATGCCGAGCTTGATATTTCTGTAAGCGAGGATTTGCATATTTGTCCAGGTGCCAGTGTAAGTTTGCAAGCCAGTGGCGGGCAATTCTACTCCTGGTCTCCACCAACTGGTCTATCAAATCCGAATATTGCTAATCCTGTTGCAACAGTCCAGGAAGATATGCTCTACACCGTTACGGTTTCCGATCTAAGTGGTTGCGTTAATCAAGGCAATGTGATGGTTTATGCTGATCAATCCATTATGGCTACCATATCCGAGGATACTGAAATTTGCCCCGGTACCTCCGTGCAATTAACCGCTGGAGGCGGGCAGTACTATTCCTGGTCTCCGGCAGAGGGCTTGTCCAATGCAAATGTGCATAATCCGGTTGCTGCTCCCGCCAGCGATCAAGTGTATACAGTTACAGTGACGGATTTGTATGGATGTGTCTCTGAGGCAAGCGTGCTTGTCTCGGTTTCCGATGGTTTGCCTGTTACAGTGACTCCCTTGCACGAAACTTGTGCTGGCTCTACGGTCCAGCTGCAAGCCAGCGGAGGCTTGTATTATCAGTGGAGTCCTTCAACAGGATTGTCAAATGCGAATATTGCCAACCCGGTAGCGACAGTATATCAAAACACAAACTATACGGTGACAGTCGATGATGGTTTCGGTTGCACTGGTCAAAATTCAGTGATCGTAGAAGTTGCTGATGCTCCGACATTAGTGGTAAGTCCTGATCTGATTATTTGTCAGGGAGAGAGCGCAGAGCTATCAGCAGCAGGAGCGGAAAGCTATCAATGGAATCCTGCTCCCGGTCTTACAGCCGTTACAGGCTCCGTGACTACGGCGGCTCCCTCTTCCAGTCAAACCTATTCCGTTTATGGTACTGATGCAAACGGCTGTGTAGGCTATGCAGAAGTGCATGTTGAAGTCCTGGATTTTCAACCGCAGATCACCCAAAACCAGGGAATCTGCAAAGGAGAATCAACTCAGTTGAGTTGTCAGGGCAGCAGCTTTGTATGGAGTCCTGAAGCTGGTTTGTCTAATCCTTTGATCGCCAGCCCGCATGCCAGTCCCGAAGAAACAACAGAATACACCGTGGTGGTACAGGACGAAAATGGTTGCCAGACAGAGCGATCGGTGATTGTCTACGTCTATGATTTGGGAGAGACTTCTGTGAGTGAGGATGTAGTTATATGTCCAGGTGAGTCGGTATTGTTGCAAGCCACTGGCGGTGACCACTATTCCTGGTCTGCAGATGCTGATCCTCTTAATCAATCGGAGGCCCAGTTGGTGGTTGCTCCGAATGAATCGCAACTTTATCAGGTGGAGGTAAGCAATGAGCACGGCTGCTCTGAGCAGCATGCAGTTTTTGTGGAGGTACTGAGCATCGAAGAGATAGACTATTCAGGTTTAGTCTCTGTCTGTCCGGGTGAGCCGGCAGTCATTTTTGCAACAGGTGCTGCATCTGTACAGTGGTGGCCGGAAACAGGATTGGCAGATCCCACTGCGGCGAGCACTGAGGCAAATCCGGCATCCAGCACAACTTATGTTGCCACACTAACACAAGAGAATGGCTGCGTACAAAATATCACAGTGGCTGTAGAGGTAAATGCGGCACCGGTACTTCAGCTGGGTTCGGATCCGACGATTTGTGCTGGTGATGTTGCTTCTTTGCAGGCTAGCATAGGCCCAGGAACGCTTTTCTGGTCTCCGGCGGATGCCTTTGAAAATCCATCTTCCACTGTACAACTGATAAGTCCTGAAGTTACGACTGAGTATACTGCGCAACTCACAAGCCCCGATGGTTGTGTGACTTCGGAATCCATCACGGTGACAGTTATTGAAGCTCAGGAGATTGCCAATTCACAAACCATTCTGGTTTGTCCTGGAGAAGCATTTCAACTTCCTGCCTCTGAGGGCGAGACCCACAGCTGGCATCCTGCTGATGGGCTTTCTGCCACTGATGTTCAAAACCCTATGATCACAACAGACCAAGAGCAATTGTATACGGTCACCATCACTCAAGCCGGTGCCGCCTGTAAGTTTGTCGAGGAAGTCTATGTAGAGCTTGCAGCCTCAGGTTTTGCACAAGTAGCACAAGAGCAGGTATTTGCCTGTAAAGGAGAAGAAGTTCAGCTGCAATCCGAGGGAGGTGTAAGCTACAGTTGGTCTCCGGCGGTTGGTCTTTCGGACACAGAAAGCGCAACAACGACCGTGATTGTGGAGGAGGCACAAGTCTATGCAGTTGCCGTTACCAGTGCGGATGGCTGTCTCGAAACCAGAATTGTAGAAGTGATTCCTCATGCTGATGATTTTGCTCAGTCCTCCGGTGATGTCGAAATATGCCTGGGAGATCAAACTGAGTTGGAAGTAAGTGGAGGATCCTACTATTATTGGTGGCCGCAAACAGGTCTTTCGTCTGTTTCCTCAGCAAATCCAATAGCTGAACCGGCAGAGAGTACCCTGTACCGAGTAGCGGTATTAAATGAACTGGGTTGCCGTGATACTGCCAGCGTTTATGTTTCGGTTGGCCAAAGTGATTTCCTGGAGGTTGAAGAAGCGGAGCTTGAAATCTGCAGGGGTGATACCGTTTCCTTGACCGGAATGGGTGCGGAGAATTACTATTGGTGGCCTGCTGATGAGGAAGGCAGCACAATCGAGGTTAGTCCCAAATTTGATCAGCTCTATGTACTTCGTGCAGATAATGCGAAAGGCTGTGAGGATTTTGCCCAGGTTCGTGTCAAGGTTCATCATAGCGAGATTGCAGCAAGCAAGGATCGGGAGATTTGCCGTGGTGAACCAGTGAAATTGTGGGCTTCCGGTGGTTCCTCCTATGTTTGGACTCCACTGACAGCAGTTGCAAGTCCGCTGGAAGCACATACAATTGGAACTCCGGATGAAAGTACCCTCTACACGGTTTTGGTACAAGATGAGTTTGGGTGCGACTATGAGGAAGAGGTCATGATTAGCGTTATGCCTTGCTGCACGGCTTCGGGATCAGGCACTGCAGAGTGGATCGCCTCTGTGCAAGTGAATGGAGAAGTACATGAAAGTGGAAATGAAGGTTATGCCCTATTTGAGCAGGCATTTGAGCCCTTGATCCTGGGTTCCTCGGTTACGCTTTCTTTGAGCCCGGGGTTTGCTTTGAGTAACTACACACAAAGATGGAGAGTCTGGATTGATCATAATTCGAACGAAGACTTCGAGCCGTCAGAGCTCGTTTTCGAATCGCAAAGCAATGAGCAGGTATTTGGCGGCTTTAGTCTTTCGGAATCTCAGGAGCCTGGATTCAAATTGATGCGGGTGGTCATGCAACTGGATACAGGAGAGTGGCCGGATGCCTGTGGCAACTTTTACGGCGGAGAAGTGGAGGACTATCTTATCGAATTTAAGGAGCCATAGCGTATGGCACTGCATATGCTGCAACAACAAGAAAAGATCCTGGCATTTGGAAGGGAAACGCCAATACAGTCCCTGCAACATCCACAATTGGCAGCTGCTGGAATAGAGCTGTGGGTGAAACGCGAAGATTTGATTCATCCGGCGATTTCTGGAAACAAATGGAGAAAGCTCAAACACAATTTGCTGGCTGCCAGCAAAGCCGGGTATCGACAGTTGCTCAGCTTTGGTGGTGCTTATTCCAATCACATTTATGCACTGGCTGCCGCGGGAAAGCTATTTGGTTTTGAAACGCTTGGTTTCATCCGCGGTGAGCAGCATTTGCCGCTCAACAAGCGATTAGGTTTTGTGATCGACCAAGGTATGCAGCTGCACTATCTCAGTCGAAGTAGATACCGACAAAAAAATAATGCTGAATTTCTGGCCGACATCAGTGCACAGTTCCCTCATGCTTTCGTGATTCCTGAAGGCGGCAGTAATGCACTGGCCATACCGGGGGTGCTGGAGATGATGCAAGAGATTAACACCCAGAAAGGCGGATTTGATTATTATATGCTTGCTTGCGGCAGTGGAGGAACTACGGCTGGTTTATTGGCATCAAATCCAAGCGGAAATATTGTTGCAGTCAGCGTCTTAAAAGGTGGGTCTTTTTTGAAGGATGAGATAAGTCTCCTATTAGGAGAATATGGCAGCAATTGCGGAACGACGAAACTGGAGCTCATGCTTGATTACCATTTTGGCGGTTATGCAAAGCACAAGCCTGCCTTGCTGGATTTTATACAGCAGTTTGAAGCTGATTTTGGGATTCCAACCGAGCCGGTATACACCGGCAAAATGTTTTTCGCACTATTCGATCTGCTATCTAAAGGTTACTTCAGAGCAGGATCGAGAATCCTTGCTATTCACACTGGTGGCTTAGCCCCTTGTTAGCGGCATGCGTTTTTTGTGGGCTTTGGGAAAATCAGCGATTGTGTCTTTCTCCCTCTGGAATCATGCGATTCCAGCGCTGCACAGTGCCCACGAATTCATCTCCAGCCGCAAAGGCCCGGACTTCCAGTACGTTTTCCGATAGTAATTCCAGATGCACAGGGTCGTAGCGAGTGGAAACGACCTCTCCTTGCTTATTGACAATCTTGAGAAGGTCTTCACCTTGATAGTAGCGCTCATGGACGAAGTTGACATTGCGCCATTTCATATCGCCTTTCTGGAATCCCATTTCAGACATGAGTCCGGTCAACGGGAAGTCAATCAGTTTCGCCTGGAAGAAGGAACCCACTTTTTCCACCTCTACCACGCTGCCTTCTCCATAATCTCCGACTCGTTCCCAGACACCAACAATGTCATTTGTATGTGTTTTACAGGAAGAGATGAAGGTAACAACGGCGCATACCAGCACTATATACCAGATTTTCATCAGGAGCAATTTATTTCAAGTCCGGCCTGTACTCAAGGTCAAATCGGACAAAAAAGAGCTAATCTGTTTATAATGAGTGGGATGTGTGCAAAACAGACAACAAGGGCCATTTTGCCAAGCATGGGCATTGCGTTAAAGGTACTATTTTCCAGAGCCCTTTACAAGAATGAGTACCGTATAAATCATGATCTTTAGATCGATGGTAAGCGACATGTTTTCTACGTATAAGATGTCGTACTTCATTCTTTCTATCATTTGGTCAACGTTTTCTGCATAACCAAACTTAATCATTCCCCAGGAAGTGATGCCAGGCTTCACCTTGTGCAAATGCCGGTATGCTGGAGCTTTTACTACTATTTGGTCGTAGAAGAAGCGACGTTCGGGTCTGGGCCCCACCAAAGACATTTCCCCCTTGAATACATTCCAAAACTGCGGGGTCTCATCCAATCGATACTTTCTGAGAATCCGGCCAATCGGTGTGATACGCGGATCATGGTCGCTCGAAAGGGCAGGGCCAGCTTCCTCCGCATTCACATACATGCTTCTAAACTTAATGATGTGAAAGGGTTTACCATGTAGTCCCATGCGTTCTTGCTTGTAAAAAATAGGACCTTTGGACGAACGACGAACCTGAAACATCAGGAACAAATACAAGGGCGATAAGACAACCAGACAAACGCCACTCACCAACAGATCGAAAGCCCGCTTCATGATCACTTCCCATTTGGGCATCAATTGCGACTTAATCTCAATTAAGACTGCTCCCAAAACATGATTCATTTTGACGGAGCCGGAAAGGATGTCATACATATCGGGAATGATCTTGATCACTATCTCTTGATCAGGAATCATATTGATGATGTCGTTGATCAGGTGATGCTCGGAAGTCTCAATCGCCACAATCACTTCCTCTACCTGATATTGCTTGACCACTTTTCTCAAGGATGCTTTGTCGCCCAGTCTCGGCAGGTAGGACTCCAGTTTGTTTTTCTTATCCTTGACATTGATAAATCCCACAAATTTATAGCCCAAAGCTCGCTCCCGTTCGGTAATCTCCCGGTATAACTTGAGCGCTTTTTTGTTGCCACCGATTAGCAAAGTATTATACCCAACTTCACCGCTTTCTATCTGCCTGTTGGCCTTGGTCAGCATATACATCCTGAAAATGGTGTCGCAAATAAATTGTATGCTGAATAGGGCAAAGAAGGAGTAGAAATAGCCATGCAAGCCCGTCACCCAATCGTCAAGTATTAAGGTGAAGAACAGGATGGAGGCACCAATTAAAGTCGTTAGAAAAGTTTTGCCAAGCTCGGCCAGTCTGGACTTTCTATAGATATCGGTGTAGGTGCCAAAAAACAGATGCAGCAGTACCCAAAAAACAGGCACCATTGCTATACCCATGAAAAAGTTTGGATCCTGAAAGTAGGACCATTCAAAGGGGATATCCTGAAGCTTAAATTTTCTAAAGGAAAAGAACAGGGCCCAGGCCAGCATAGCGGCCAGATAATCTGCCACAATGTATCGCACCAATCCGATGCGTTTGTCCTTTTTGCGCTCAGCCGAGTCCTGAGCCAGTGCCAAAGCAGTTGACTTTGTGAGTGGTATGGCTGAACTCATAGGTGAATTAGTTTTACGTTATCCCAATACCAATTGGCAGATTCCATATCATCCTTAAGCCCTCCAGCAAACACAATCTGAAAAGGACCATTAAAGCCTTCCACAAACAACTGACCTAAGGATGGCGTGAGGTGCACATAGAATTTGTTCCAATCTTCTTTTTCCCGAACTGAAATGACCTCAAAAGAAGCAGTGCCATCTCCGAAAGCCTTGACCAGAATGGTGAAAGGAGCATCGCATTTGTAATTGAACTCAAGATAGGTCTGTCTGCCATCTACTGGTAGCTCATAAGCTACATTTGATAAGATTTGGAAATTGGGCAGCTCAAGGGTGGAGCGCATTTTCATCGACTTGTTACCCTCAAAGACATCTTGCTCGTTTTCTGTCAAGGACAATTGCATATCCGGTGAGGAGGAATCAAAGGGGTTGCCAAACTCAAAATCAGCCACCATCTTGAAATTGCATTCCTCTTTGTAGCCCACGACAGGGCTTAAGGTATCTATTTCCAGTGGATTCAAGGTGACGGTTTGGTCGAAGGCCGTGGTCATTGGATAGATGACCCGGGTCGCCGAGATCCCGTTTTCGTAGATTCCAGGGAAAAGTGATACAGTAGTTTCCCCGCTTCTCAGTACTGGTACAGAGGCCGGAAGCTCAAAAATGCCAGCTGGTTGCTGATCAATATATACCCAAACGTCTCTGTAATTCTGCGAGTTGCTGCCTTCGTCCAATGGATCCGTTTGCATACCAAAGTCTTCTATATACAGGTAGGCTGGAATTTCTTCTGCTTCATCACAGGAGCTGAATCCGATTGCCAATACAAGCAAAAAAAGTATGCATCTAGTCTCTACTAAGCTCATCACAAGAGTTTATCAGTCGGTACCTGCAAGTTAGACATAATTGTTGTCGCTGCCTGGAGTGCCCTATAGCCATCCATTAACGTTACCGAGGGTTTCCGGTCAAATTCTATACTGTCAGCAAAGAGTTCATGTTCTAAACCGATGGAATTAACTTCCGGAACCTCCGGGTTCTCAAATCCAACATATTTATTCGCCTTGCCAGCTCCGGTATCGATCAGCTGACTGGGCATATCCTTGATCTCTGTGGCCGACATCCTGATAATCTGAGATTTCTTGTCCAGAAAATCAATGGAAATGTAGGCGCCGGATTGAAAGATTCGCATTTTTCGCATGCTTTTCATGGACATGCGGCTGGCCGTAAGATTGGCCACGCAGCCATTTT
>JAHDEE010000284.1:3205-6710 GCA_020629005.1 Chitinophagales bacterium | reverse complement strand
GGCCTTGCGATGAACCGTTTTGCGGTACTTGTCTCAACGAGTCTGTTTGCAATGTAAACTCTCCGCCGTCGCCGACTCTCCCCAATTATCCGGGATGGGAAGACTATGCCTTCCATGCCAACAGCATTTGTTATCCCTGGAATCCTTTCAATATTGATAGTTGCAATGCGCTAAATGGCGCCTTTAAGATGTGGGCCGTTAATTGGGATATCACGGCTAATCCGATCGCTGGTCTTCCGCCTGTCTTTCGGGGCTCAGAAGGCATTGTGACAAAGCTCAGTGAAAAAACGGTTGTAGGAGAAGAATATACCTTTTCTTATTTCCGCAGGTCTACCACAACTAACCCTATAATGACCAAGGATATAAATGTGCTGCTGACGAACAATCGCAATGTATTTAGTGGCTATCCCGCTGGCTCGGGAACGGGGCAACTGGTACTAAACGAGCAAGCTCCGTACAATGGTGCGCAAAAAGTTGAGGACTGTTTTACTGCTAATGACGCTTATGATTATCTGGTGATCTGGCCAGACCAAAAGAACACTATTGCCTCAACGGCCGGACCTAATTTTTGGGTAGATCAAATTGAACTCTTCCCCGCTTGTCCCTTCTCTTATGCGCCCAATAATGTTTCCCTCGATTTCCCCTCCTTGCCTTGTAATTCGGTGATCACGCTGGAGGCACCTTGCCACATCAAAAACAGCACTTACAATTGGTATGTAGATGGTAGCACAACCATTGAGCATACGGGCACTACCTTCACTCCTCCCACAAATACGGATGCAGTCTATAGGGCGGTATATGTACTACCAGACGGAACCGAAAAGCCAGACTGCTTCCAGCTGCAAGGCGTATCTTATGCTCCTTGCCCCATCAATTGTCAAGATTGCTTCGTTACCAGAGATTGGAATCAAGGGCATGTAGTGGTGGGTGGCGGAGCGAACATCCAGGTGATATTTCAAGACGCCAGTACTATTGATCCGCAGTGCTCTGTGGTGAGCTACAATTGGACCTTGAACAATACCGTCATTGGAAGTGGTCAATTCCTAAATTACAGCCTTGCTACGGCTGGTGCCTATCAGGTTTGCCAGGAAATGATCGTGACTGCACCTGATGGCACAACCTGTTCTGATACACTTTGCAAAAACATCACTTTTGGATCTAGCCTTTGCGATAGTCCTCAATCGACTCCATGCAATTTATCGCCGGCCTTCTCCTGGTCAAACACCGGCTTCACCTATACATTTCAGAATCTGTCCACAGTCACTCCAACACCAACTTGCGCCATTGTGACCGCAGGACCTCTGCAACCCAGATGGCTTCAACAGACGAGCCCAAATGTAACTAATGTTCTCTCTCAGGGAAACATCAGCAACCCGGCCGTTACTTTTCCGACTGCTGGCAACTACACAGTATGCCTCGCCTACCAATTCGAATACAATAACGGCACCACCAGTGTCTTCTGCGATGACACGCTGTGCCAGGTCATTCCCGTGACCGGTATGAACATTGGCGGAGGCAATAACATACCGACGCTATCCCAATGGGGGCTGATACTGTTTGGACTTCTGTTGATGAGCCTTTCCATTATTTCCATTTTAGCCCAGTCCTTGAGTCCGGCAAGACTAGGATCAATATCGCTTGATGGCGAGCCAGGATCGGGTATCGGGACTATGAATCTTGCCAGAAGAATGCTGCGATTTGATCGCGACCTATTTACCAGATACTTTGTGAATAGCATTCCGATTATTATCGGACTTACACTGCTGATTTCAATTGTAGAAGGAGATTTCTATTGGAGGAATTTGATTGGTTGCATGATGAGTACGGCCATCGTGATCTATCTTGTTCAATACATACTTTTACATAGAGAGGCGAGGAACAAGGAATAATTGCTTCTTACCGAAATTGCCCTAGACCTATGAAAAAGCCTAAAAAAAAGACCAAGACAAAGAAAGCACAGGAATCGAGATCACCGATAATACTGCTGCATGGTTGGTGGAAGCGCAAAAATCCAATCTTGAAGTTTGTTGGGGCAATGTCGCTTTTATTGGTGGTCTTTTACGTATTCATTCACCAGGAGTTTTTTGAGCAGCTTGTTCATCCCATGATCATCGCACTTAATGCACAATTGTCAAGCTGGCTGCTCAATCTCCTCGGTCAAGAGACCCAGTACCTGGGCTCTGCCATCTACTCTTCCGTTTTCACGGTGGACATCAAGCAGGGCTGTGATGCCCTTGAGCCAGTAGCCATGACCACCGCTGCAATGCTGGCCTACCCTTGCACTGCCATTCACAAGATGCTGGGAGTGGTGGCGGCTATCGTATTCTTGTGCAGCCTCAACCTGCTTAGAATTGTCAGCCTCTTCCTTTGTGGTGTCTACTTCCATTCAGTATTTGATCTCTTACATGTGGAGATTTGGCAGTTTCTGTTCATTGTTTTGGCCATTGCCTTCTGCTTCTTTTGGATTGATTGGACGCTACGCCAAAAGCCTACGGACCCGACCCAAAGTTTCATCGCATGAGTAGGCGCAGAAGCATAATGAAATTTGCGATAAGTTGCCTTTTGGTATATTCCGCAATCTTGCTTGCCGGACATTATCTTGGCCTGCACGATTCTTTTACAAGTAAGTTTCGGCAAATTGGCAATGCCTCCTTTGGGCAGTGGAGCAATGCCAAGTCAGTTCGTTTCTCTGCCATCAAGCAGGCAGGTTTGGACACCAAGGTCTCCATTGTCAATCGGCAGATCGCCAAGAAGCATTCCTTCCAGACAAGCAGTTGGTATCTGGCTTTCTTGCCTTTGGCCATGCTGCTGTCGCTTATACTCGCCCAGCCCTACCTCTCCTATGCTCGCAAGATCATCGCCCTGGGACTTGGAAGCCTGCTGATCTATGTCGCCGTACATGCCTATCTATCGATCAAAATTCACTATCTCTTCTACGAATGTGATCGTGCAGTTGCCGGGTTTGAACCCTCAGTCGGTAGCCGCTGCATGGATTTTTTGAATGCCGCCATCATGGATAATACAGGACTGGTCCTGGTCGTTCCGGTATTGATTTGGTTGCTGCTGGCTGTTGATCTACGGCAGATTAACCACGCTTTCCAAAACACCAAACACTCAAGCCTCGGTGTGGGTGAACAAAGCTGAGTATTGCAAGGGACTTACAAATGTTCATTGCGCTGTGCCTCATTTGCAGATTAGCGCATCCTCAAACGGTTTGTTTTTTTGGAGCGAAACAGACTCGGTCGTGGAAACAGTCCACGTGCTATCCATTGCAATGGAGGCACTATATAGCTTCTTCGCTGCTGCACTGCCGTTGTCTCTTTTTGGAGCCACCGTCAGCACAGCGACTCAGGCGCTATATAGCACCTCCATTTCCATTTCTATCACGGCTATTTTGCCAGCGGGCTCGGTCGTGGTAATTAATTAGTTGCTAGTCATTGGTTTTGAGTTCTAACATTCTGCTTGTCCTTGCGCTCTTATCTTTGCTCCTTCCTCTTTGCTCTTT
>JAHDEE010000284.1:0-3105 GCA_020629005.1 Chitinophagales bacterium | reverse complement strand
TGACCAATGACCTTGATTCACCAGTTCTTTGTATCGCTCTTTCATTCTACCCATTTCTTTTTGTCTATCGCTTGTATCTGAAAATAGGAATTCAAAGCAGCCCAGTTCTTTGTAATCACAAAGGCTCTTATCAATTACCCAGGACTCTTTCATGTAGCCGAACAAGGAAATGTCTATGTTACCAATGGCTCGCCGTGCTTTTAGTTTTTGAATGTCTTCTTCGATGCTCTGTAAAATCCTTTGCACAGAATCTTTACAGCCTCCATCAGGAAAGTAGATTTCGACAGCATGCTCTTGCCACAACTCCCTCAGATACATTCTCTTGCCCTTATCCCTGGGGAAACGCAAAACTACATTATGCCTCCAGCTAATCGTAGCATTTTGATGATGCTTTACGATCAATCGGTTGACGGTACCGGCCGGGATAAAAGGCTCGAATTTCACTCTCAACTTACAGGGGGCATCAAGGATTGAACGGTCAAAGTCATCTCGAAACTTTGGAAATTTTGAGGGCATCAAATATTTCTTCTTCCGATTTGCTGCCTCAATGGCATAGCAGAGCCTTATATCTAGCATCAGGTCTAAAAAGCGATTGCGGTCTTCTTTAGTATTTTCCGGCCAAATGGCTGGCATTGAGCTTTCTGCAAAGGTTCCTCCGTGTTCTTCCAAATATTCACTGTCAATGGCTTTGGCCAGGGAGTCTTTGATCCAGTTAGGATCTATGATGACAAAATCCTGGCTTTTACCTCCTACGAAGTACAAGATTTCGCCAATAAGATCGAGTTGTTCTATCCAAAAATCCTGATCCTGATTTTCCATTTCCAATGCGGCTATCAATGACTCCAGCTTTAGGTATTTGACCTTTGAGTCGCGCAATTCTTGCAGCTTCTTCTGCATGTCAAAAAATTCGACTCGCACCTCTTTCTTAAAGATGTGGGGATCCAGCTCCATTAGCAGCTTTGGGATCAGATCTTGCTTGAGTTCCGCAATACCGTATTTGCGCTTGCAGCTCACCTTCTTGAAATGCAGTTTCAGTAAATTCTGAAAGCCCTGCTGCACTTGCTGTTCATTTATCAGCGATTCGGGTAGCTCACATTTGTTTAACAGATACAAGACGGGACTTTGCAGACCCTGTTCTTTATGAAAGCCATATGCCGAGACCATGCTAAGCCAATATTCGGAACCGGAATAGTCGTCCTGCTCCGTTCGATCGGTGGGAGAAGTAACATAAAAGTAGATTGCCTTGGGACTGCAAAACAGCTGCTGGATTTCCCGGTAGCAGCCCTGTCCACCGAAGTCCCAAAAATTGATTTTGAACGCTGGCTTTTCTTCTGCTTCCTCCTTGTCCCTGGTCTTTTCCAATAGTTGCTCTTCCAGGTATTGTTCAGGAATGGGAATCATGACAAAGCTGGTTTCCAATCCCGGGGTTTGCTCATCTTCCGGCAGCTCTGCATCTATATCCTGTATTTTCCGGCATATGGAGGTCTTTCCTACGTTTGCATTTCCGAGCAACACGAGTTTGGCCTCCCAAAGTGGCTTTCTTCTCCCTGCAAAATGCTTCAATACATTAGCAGCCGAATTGCTTCGCTCCCCTTCAGCTAATACAGTTTCCGGAATATTCTCGAGAAGATTGCCATGTAAAAACAGGCAATCGAGCTTGGGCATATTGCCTATATCCCTTTCACTCAGTTGCCGAATTTGATTGTCTTCTAAGTCTAACTCCTCTAGTTTTGGCAATCGTGCCTGAGTCTTAAAGGAGCTGAGCTGATTTTTATACAGACTTAAATAGCGTAGTTTGGGACAATCTGTCAGCTCAAAGCTCGGCAGCTTGTTTTCCGAGAGGTCCAGAAAGTAGAGTTCGGGACAGTTATCCGTGAGAACGAGTGCTTGCAGTTGATTTCGACTGAGGTCCAGTCTTGCAAGTCGTGGCATTTCGCCTAGTGCGCAGTTCCGCAATGCGTTCGCACTGAGGTCCACATGCTGTAAGTGTGGTGTTTTCTCAGGCCATTTGATCGTATGTAGCGCCTTGTTGCCAGTGACCATTAAGTATCGCAATTCGCTAAATGCGGGATGTCTGAGGTCCAGCAATTCTAATGCCTCCAGCTGATGACAGATCAGTGCCAAGGCGGTTTCTGCCCGCCAAAGCACACTTAAAGAGATGAATTCCCGACGAAAGGTCTCCAGCTGTTTGTCAATGCTTTCTGTGGCTGAGCATTCCTGTTGGTCAAACTTAGCCTTTATATACTCAAGATCGATATTCACCCGTAGCAAAATTTATATAATACCCATTAGACCATAATACAGAACTTCAAAAAAAAATCGTCGCGCTTCGCGCGATCTTTTTTCCTGCTCAAACGCCAGTAAAAGCTAAAAAATTTAGTACCGGGCGAGGCGACAACCAATGTCGCCGTAGACATACCCCTGGTGGTCCCTGTCGCGGTTCGACATGGACAAGCCCTCCGGAGGACTGAGCCAGGAGCCGCCACGAACCACCTTTTTACTCTCCGATATATCCCCTCGCTGAAAGCTGTTTCCGGACCTCGGCTGCAGTCCTAAAGCTGCATAATAATCAGCACTCCACTCCCATACATTACCGCTCATATCATATAGGCCCAGTTCATTAGGCAGCTTTAGGGCAACCGGCCTTGAGCATCCACCACTGTTCCGATGATTCCACCCTGAGTCATTTGCATTGTTTCCCGCTGAAAATTTGTACTTGCGCAAAATAGTTTTTAGCCCACCACGAGCGGCAAACTCCCATTGGGCTTCGCTTGGAAGTTGGTAGCTGCCCGCTCTCTGCGTGGCAGGCATTTCCACTTTGTTTCTGTGTATATTCAGCTCATGAAAGAAGCCGCTGGCATATTTACCAGCTTCACCAACCAGGTTATTCCAGCTCACAGTATCCACAGGCCTTCCTTTGCTTCTAAATCTGCATTTCTCCCATGGCTCTCCCATCACCGCCTGCCAAAACTCCTGTGTCACGGGCGTTTCTCCCAGCCAGTAGCCATCCGGAAAGCCTTTCCCTATATCGGTCCAGTAGAAGTCGGTGTCTGTTAGGGTTTCTTTTGGTGTTTCGACGTAGATCATCTTTTGCTGTACGCCGTT
>JAHDEE010000043.1:7631-37062 GCA_020629005.1 Chitinophagales bacterium | reverse complement strand
GCCGGTAATGCCGGCTCGGAGCTTGCCGAAGAGACGGCAGTACCGGATACACGAAGCGGCTGCATAGTACCTGTATTGTAACGAAGAGCAGGAAGACCATCTCAACGGCCGTACTGCGTTTCGCTCCAAATAGCAAACAAAAAATTAAGCTACCAGTGATTGAGACTCTTTGAGCGCCTTCATTGCCTGTGCCATATGCCTTTTCTCGTGTTCCACCATAAAGATCAGGGTCTCTGCGATGGAAAGTTTGAGCAATTTGAAGAACTCTACCGGTACGAGTTTCTTATTGAGATTCACTGTTGTCGCTTGTTTAACTAGCCCTTTCAATGTCTGTTGATGCTGCATAAACGCCGCCAGCGTACTCTTGTCGAGCTTACTGGAAACGGGATTCATGCGCTTCAGCGTTTTTTGCGGCTTGTAGTGATCCAGCGATACCGCTTCTATTGATTTGCGACCTAAAAAATGAAGTTTGATATCGCTTTGCACCGCTTTTGGGGCCTTTTGCAGAGCAGTGGCCAGGGCCGGCAAGTAATATTCCGAGTAGCGATTTAGGTGTTCCAGGCATTCGAGTACGCTCCAGCTCTCCGCATTGGCTTTCCAATTCAATGCTGTGTCATCTGCGTTTTCGATCTGTTGGCGCATCTGCGACTCCATCTCTAAAATTTCCGATTCGAGTTTCTTCAGTGTGCTATTGGTATTCATAGTATTGATTTCTTGTTCCTGAAACAAAGTTAGAGCAGACTTGCAGCAAAAACCTTGACGAAAATCAAGAATTCGACAAGATGCGGCTCAATGTTTCCGGGCTCATGCGCAGATACGAGGCGATATACTTGCGAGGGATAAGCTGAAAAATGTGTGGGGAACGCTTTTGTAGTCGCTCAAGTCTTTCTGCCGGGCTGAAGGTAAGCATTTCGGCTTCGCGCTCAATCTTGCCTAGCAGAGCCTCCTCGGTGAGTTTTAACCAAAGGTTCTTGAAGGTCTCAGAAGATTGCATGAGTAGCTGATAATCACTCCAACTAATACTGAGCAAGCTCGATGCTCGCAGGCATTGGATGTAATATTTAGAGGGCAGGCTTCTGATTAGTGAGGGGTAGGCGCAGAGAATGGTTTGAGGATAGGCAAAGCCAACACAGATCTCTTGGTCCTGATAGGGGTAAAAAATGCGAAAAGTACCTTCCTCTACAAAATGGATGAAATGCTCTAACTGGCCGGGCTGGATTAAAAATTGTTGTCGTTTGTACTTATTTGATCGATTCCAATGGGAATGCAACAGATCGATTTCATTTTGATCCAATTTGCTATGCCCTTGCATCCATTCTATAAGCTTTTCCATTGCCTTTAATTCTTAGCCATTTTCTTGTTTTGCCAGAAGCTTATTTTCTCCCATATTCTGCTATACAGCTCGCTGGTGAAAATAGGCGAGTCGTTCATTGCTTTATAACTTAGAAAAATCCCAATGGGCAGTAGTATGAACAAGGACATCCACATGCCTTCGAAAGGGCTTACGACTGCATCATCGGCAAGTTTTCGTCCGATTTCTGAGAGGATATGCCAGATGATGAAAAAGATGATGGCCACCACCATGGGCATGCCCATACCTCCCTTTCGGATGATTGCTCCGAGCGGAGCACCGATGAAGAATAGGACCACACAGGCCAAAGCGATGGTAAATTTTCGGTGATATTCAATGCTTGCCTTTACGACGCTGCGTTTTTTGTTTCTCTTATGGCTCTCTGATGAACTCAGGAAGGTTCTGACATTCCGGACTTCATTAAGTGCCCTGGAGGTGATTCGGAATCGATCCTGCGCATCCAGTCCATATGCCAGCAGGAGATCTCCACCTTCCACAGCCTCATGCCCCTCCCCTGCTCTGGTGAAGATGGAATCATCTTTCATGCTGAGGTAGGGTTTTATTTGTCGATAGAAGACTTCGGGCTGGCGATTGATTTGGTTTTGCATAGTATCCAACCGCGTTTTCAATTTCGCTAAGCTCATGACTTTGTAATTGTTACGCAATCGTCCTTCGTCTATTACTTTAAAGCCGAAAGAGCTAAGATCGAAACTGAGCTCGTACTCTTTAAAATAGGTGCGGCGCTGTTTAAACAATGGCTCTTCATCTCGCAGATTAGGTTCAATCTCTTCGTATTGCTTTCCGTTGTACAACTTAAAGATGAGCAGCTGCCCCTGCTGAGCAGTGTACATCCTGCCGCTGTCCGCGACTAATACAGTTGTGCTTTCCCGTCGATCACCGGTGTGATCATAGATGAGTATATCTCTCATGCTTCCGGAATCGCTGTCTTTTTCTGCAACTCTGATGGTGTAGCCGTCTATACCTCCATAGAAGACTCCTTCGTCAATACCAAATGCCGGTCTTTGTGTGTTGATGCTAGCCAACAGCACCATGGCTTTCTTGTTGCTCCAGGGTAGTACATAATTGGAGAAGGCGAATGCGATGCCAGCGATCACAAAAGCAATGGCAATCAGGGGAGCCATAAAGCGTAGTAGGGAGATGCCCGCAGCCTTTACAGCTACCAGTTCATATCGCTCTCCCAGTCCGCCAAAGGTCATGATAGAGCTAAGCAAGACCGCAATTGGCAAGGCCATTGGCACCAGTGTGGTGGTCCAATAGAATATCAGCTCCGCAATGACTGTGAGTTCCAGACCTTTGCCTACCAGGTCATCAATGTACTTCCAGAGCAATTGCATGACCAACACAAACAGCGCAATAAAAAAGGTAACCAGAAAAGGACCAAGAAAGGCCTTTATAACCAGTCGATCAATCTTCTTCATACTGGCGATAAATCAGAAAAGCCTAAAGCTAGCATTATTGGCTTAAATTTGGGACGAAATTCTTATCAGGTCTGGTACTGTGCAAAAACCCAGCATCAATAGCCTTCACAGTACCCTCTATAACGTGAAACCGAACTGTTGTGAAAAATGCAAATCTAGACCCCCTGGAATTGGAGATTATCCGAGATGTGAATTTTCTGCGATCCAAAGCAGAAATCATTGATAAGATTGTCCAACTTTTTCGACAGCTCAGTACCAATATCAAAACGATGGACATGCACTCAAGGTTTCCTTACCCGGAGGGCATGGACCTTGTTTCTGGCAAGATTTCGAAGGGCGAAAACTACCAGGGTCTGCCCTATGTGGTCATGGACTTACCTCGTTACTTTAATAAGAAGCATATTTTCACTTATCGCAGCATGTTTTGGTGGGGCCACGAGTTTAGCTTCACCTTACATCTCTCCGGTCAGTTTCTCGATCAGTTTTCAGATCAACTCCAGCATGTACAACAGATAGCACACAGAGAAGACACCTATTTCGGCATTAGCCAGGATGCCTGGGCCTATGATTTTGGTCCTGAAAACTACAGGACGGTTAACTCCTGTGACGAGCAAACCATCCGCAGGCAGTTGGAACGCCATGCGTTTGTTAAGATAAGTCGCAAATTGTCTCTAAATCATTGGTTGCGGGTTCCTGATCTGGGAGCAGCCGCTTTGGAAGATTATCTGACTTTATTGTTAAGCCAGTACGAACACTAGTTGGCCCCTCCTACTCTTGCTGTGAGTGTTCCGACCTGGCTGGTCCAAAGTCGCTTTTGATCATCCATATCGATGTCATCAGCATGGTCGGTAATTATGAGTATGGTATCTCCTGTAATCGGTGATTTCTCTATTTTAAACTCAAAGAAGTCTTCGTCATCATTTTCAACCATCTTGAAGCGCACAAAGGAGTTCTCTTCAAAATCGAGCAAAATTGCTTTCTCTTCAAAGCCTTCCCAGAAAAAACTGTAGTCATTTTCTGTTCTGTCGACGTGATCTGCAAACCATTGTGCCAGGCCTGATGGTGTAGACAAAAAGTTGTAGAGAATTGTTGGTGATGATTTTATTACAAAATCCATGTTGAAGCGCTTCCGCTGTCCCATTCTAGTCTATTTCGTGATCTCTTAAGGATGCGCAATATAACAAAAGGAGCTATTAATCAAAATAAAAGTGCATAAAACGGCAAATTTCATTAAAAGGGTCATGGAATTAACCTTCTCGGACTGACATTGAAGCAAGGGGTTAAGGTAGTGAACGGCTGTGGACAAAATTTTAACACAGTGTAGACACTTGGTGTGACTTTTGCTCTGCAAAGTCGTCTTAGAAATCCATTACAGATATTATTCATGCGATTATTAGGCTGAAAGTATCGGTATCACTATCTTCAGGGACAATCCACATCAAGAAAGATTTCTTAGTATAGCGATACTTCACTGAACCGCTCCCAGCCTACAGTGTTCTAGTCAAGAATGCGTCTTTCATTTGATGTTAAAATGCGTTAAATTCGCCCTACACTATTTCGTGTATGGGTTACAAAAGCCAGATTAATTTATGAGGCAGCTAAAGATTACCAAGTCAATTACTAACCGTGAAAGCCAGTCTCTTGAAAAGTACCTTCAGGAAATTGGTAAAGTTGATCTACTCACTCCGGAGGAGGAGGTGGATCTTGCCAAACGGATTAAGCAGGGTGACCAAATCGCACTAGAAAAATTAACCAAAGCCAATCTTAGATTTGTTGTTTCAGTTGCAAAACAGTATCAGAACCAGGGTCTTTCGCTAAGCGACCTGATTAACGAGGGAAATCTCGGCCTGATCAAGGCTGCGCAACGATTCGATGAAACAAGAGGATTCAAATTCATTTCTTACGCCGTATGGTGGATACGTCAAAGTATTCTTCAGGCGCTTGCAGAGCAATCAAGAATTGTACGTCTTCCTCTTAATAAGGTTGGGTCCCTTAACAAGATCAATAAAGCTTTTTCTCAGCTGGAACAAGAGTACGAGAGAGAGCCATCATCTGACGAGCTAGCTGAGCAGCTGGAGATTGCCACAGAAGAAGTAGAAACTACTCTAGGCGTAGCTGCAAGACATGTATCGGTAGATGCTCCTTTTGTTGAAGGTGAGGACAACTCACTGCTGGATGTATTGGAAAACGGAAATACACCAAAAACTGACACGCACCTGGACTATGCCGAATCACTCCGTCGAGAAATTGAGCGAAGTCTGTCTACACTAACTGAAAGACAAAGAGATGTAATCAAATTGTACTTCGGCATTGGTGTGGAGCATAGCATGTCTTTGGAAGACATTGGAGAAAGATTTGGACTGACACGTGAGCGTGTACGTCAAATTAAGGACAAGGCAATTAACAAGTTGCGAGCCGCATCCAAGAGCAAGCTCTTGAAAGTGTACCTCGGAGCCTAAGACAGACAATTGCAAAACAAAAAAACATTGAGTTCATTCGTGAATTCAATGTTTTTTTTTGCACTCTGCTATTCTATCTTTGTGGAAAATTAATACCAGCTAAATCATGTTTGAAAGCTTACAGGACAGGCTCGATCGGGCCTTTAAGAATGTACAAGGAAAAGGCAGCATTACTGATCTCAATATTGCTGCTACCGTAAAAGAGATTCGTCGCGCATTGGTGGACGCCGATGTAAACTATAAGATCGCCAAGGAATTTACCAATAAGGTAAAGGAAGAAGCCCTTGGTCAGGAGGTGCTAACCTCTGTAAGCCCAGGCCAACTCATGGTCAAGATCGTGATGGATGAGCTTACACAGCTAATGGGTGGCCATGCCGCTGGTATCAACCTAAATGGAGAACCTGCCATAATCCTGATTTCCGGACTTCAGGGTTCAGGTAAAACAACCTTCTCTGCCAAATTGGCCAACTTCTTAAAAACCAAAAAGCAGAAGAAGCCTCTATTGGTAGCTTGTGATGTTTATCGCCCTGCGGCTGTGGATCAGCTAAAGGTCTTGGCGGAAGGAATTAAAGTGCCGGTATTTTCTGATCCTGAGTCTCAGATGCCGGTGACAATTGCCTCAAAAGCAATAGCTTATGCACGGGAGAATAAGCACAATGTTGTCATTATCGATACGGCTGGCCGACTAGCAGTTGACGAAGAAATGATGCGGGAAATTACCGCTATCAAGCACAGCATCAATCCGGGAGAGACACTATTCGTTGTTGATTCTATGACCGGTCAGGATGCAGTGAATACCGCTCACACCTTTAACGAGAAACTTGGCTTCGATGGAGTCGTGCTCACAAAGCTGGATGGTGATACCAGAGGTGGTGCCGCGCTCTCGATTAAATACACTGTAAACAAACCAATTAAGTTTGTGAGCATGGGTGAGAAGATGGACACAATGGACATCTTTTATCCAGAGCGGATGGCGCAGCGAATTTTGGGCATGGGTGATATTGTATCGTTGGTAGAAAAAGCCCAGGAGCAGTTTGACGAGAAAAAGGCAATGGAGCTTCAGAAGAAGATCCAAAAAAACAAGTTCGACTTCAATGATTTCCTTTCCCAAATAAAGCAGATCAAAAAGATGGGTAACATCAAGGACTTGCTTGGAATGATTCCAGGTCTGGGTAAGCAGATTCGCGATATTGACATAGACGAAGGGGCTTTCAAGAAAATTGAAGCGATTATTGCATCGATGACTCCACAAGAGCGCTCTGATCCGGCTATCATCAACGGTAGTAGAAGAAAACGTATTGCCAAAGGAAGTGGCAACACCGTGCAGGAGATTAATCAGTTCATCAAGCAATTCCACGAAATGAGGAAAATGATGAAGACCATGACTAAAATGCAGGGTGCTGGCAAAGGCATGAAATTACCTTTCAAGTAATCACTCTCCCGTAAAGTAATCCATTTCCTAAAGGCCATTTTTTCCAAATTCAATCCCCAACACAAAATGTCAAAGAAGCTATTTGGTATCATTAGAGAAGAAAAAAATCCACCTGATTCCCGAGTAGCACTACCTCCCAGGTATTGCCAGCAATTGCTGGAAAAATTTGGTGATCAAATTGACATAGAAGTGCAACGGTCCAGCAATCGCTGCATTAAGGATGAAGAGTATGAGGCCGCCGGAATCACCTTGAAGGACAGTGTGGAGCACTGCGATGTGCTGATTGGAGTGAAAGAGGTCCCTATAGAATCTCTGGTGCCCAACAAAACATATCTCTTCTTCTCACATACGCATAAGCGCCAAATCTATAATCGCAAGCTGCTGAAAGCAATGATCGACAAAGGCATCAGGATGATAGACTACGAGCTAATCACTGATGATAGACAACGCAGGGTCATTGGCTTCGGCTTCTTTGCCGGTGTCGTCGGTGCGCATAATGGTATGCAGGCCTTAGGTCGCAAGACCGGGGCTTTCAAATTACCTAATGCCCATGATTGTCATGATTATGCTGCCATGGTAGAAGGTTATAAATCTGTAGCATTGCCTCCGATCAAGGTAGCGGTAACCGGCAATGGCAAAGTGGCCAGAGGCGCACTGCAAATCATGCGAGCTTTTGGTATAAGGGAAGTAAAGGCACAGGATTACTGCTGCAACCAATATGAGGAGCCGGTGTTTGTGCATTTGCCTAACGAATTGCTCTACGAAAGAAAAGAGAAAGGCGGCTACAATCAACCGGAGTACTACCTTAATCCGGAACGATACTGCTGTCCTTTCAGCCACTTCAGCAAACACACTGACCTGCTGATCAACGGTATCTTCTGGCAGCATCCTGCCCCTGCCTATTTCACTTTGGAAGACATGAAATCACGGGACTTCAGAATCAAAGTAATCGCTGATGTTACCTGCGATATAGCTCCGGTGGCTTCGATTCCGTCCACGCTCAAAGCTACTGTCATAGGTGAACCGGTATTCGGCTTTGATCCGCAAACCGGCAAAGAAGTGGCCCCTTACCTACCCAACACGGTCGACATGATGACGATTGACAACCTACCTAATGAACTTCCAAGAGACGCCTCTATGGGTTTCGGGGAGGTATTGGTAGACAGGGTTTTCCCTGAGCTGATCAAGCCCGAAAAGTCTGACATGATTGCTCGAGCCACCATCTGCCGTGACGGCAAATTGACAGATCAATTCGCTCATCTCCAGGATTTTGTGGATGCGGTGGAGTTGGTTGGGGAGTAGGGGCAAGGAGCAGGGAGCAGGGAGAACTGCCATCTCATCGTCAACTAAGCGCACTCTATCCTAGCATGTTTGACTAGACACTGCATACTGTACTATGCAGGTATTGGTACGCGAAGAAAATAGTAGCAAAATAGCCCCGATCGCAGAGGAAATGGGCGGTGCAGGCAGACGAGTGAGTGTGCCACTGGCGAGGGCTCGACTTTAGGAGAGACCACGACAGTGGATACACGAAGCGGCTGCATGTGCCGCACATTGGACCGGAGAGCGGGGAGCCCGTTTCTACGGCCGAGTATCGTTTCGCTCCAAAATTGAAAACTATTTAGTATCTGTCTGCGAGCTGGTTTTTAGCATGTAATCGATAGTGTGACGGAGGCCAGCTTCGAAGGCAACGCCGGGGTCAAACTGGAGCAGCTCTTTTGCTTTTGATGCATCTGCGAGCGAATGAACGATATCTCCTTTTCTGGGTGCGGCATATTCGACTTTGCCTTCCATACCCATGTATTGGGACATGATCTTGACCATGTGATTGACGGAGTAGTTTTGGCCCACCGCGATGTTGAACATTTGGCCAAAGGCAGCGGAATTACTGGTTGTAAGTGCTTTAAGGTTTGCTTGTACGACATTCTCTACAAAAGTAAAATCTCTCGTTTGTTCCCCATCTCCATAGATCGTGATTTGCTCATCGTTTTGCAATTTTTGGATGAACTTGGGGATGACGGCGGCGTATGCTCCGTCGGGATTTTGTCGGGGGCCAAAGACATTGAAATAACGGAGGCCAATTACACGCATCTCGTAGACGCGATCATAGGCGAGGGCGAAGCTCTCATTGGCTTGTTTGGATGCGGCATAGGGAGAAATCGGTGCACCGATCTCTGTCTCCGCTTTGGGCATGGCTTTGTTTTCGCCATAGATGGAGGAGGAAGAGGCAAAGACCAATCGCTTAACACCTGCAAGACGCGCTCCTTCGAGCATGTTGACAAAACCCATAGCATTGACCATGGCGGTTCGAATGGGATTGGAAACGGAACGCGGCACAGAACCAAGGGCTGCCTGATGACTAACCAAATCAATACCTTCAGCCGCTGCACAGCAGGTATCCAGATCTGTGATGTCACCTTTTATGAACTCGAAATTCGATTGCTTTTCGAAGGCCAGTATATTGTCGTAGGAACCAGTGCTGAGGTCGTCTAAGACACGGACTTTTCTGGCATTGTGCTGGAGCAGATACTGTACCAGATTGGAACCGATAAAGCCGGCTCCTCCGGTTATCAGGAAGCTTTGATCCTCAATTGAGCTGAGGTGGAAGGGGGTTTCGTACATAGTCATCTAAGTTACCGTAAAGGTACGCAGACAGAGGTTTTATGCCTCCTTTTCTCCGAATTGTTTTTTGTAAAGCTGCTGATATTCGCCTGTTCTGATCCGCTGCAACCATTCGGGGTTGGCAAGGTACCAGTCTATGGTCTTTTCGAGCCCGACTTCGAAGGTGAGGCTTGGCTTCCAACCCAGGTCTTTGTTAAGTTTCGAGGCATCGATGGCATAACGTCGGTCATGACCAGCGCGATCTTTTACAAAGATGATGGTTTCCGCTGTGGTTCCGGAAGGGCGGCCCAATTTGGTGTCCATGATCTTGCACAACTGGTGAATCAGATCAATATTTTTCCATTCGTTAAATCCACCGATATTATAGGTTTCTCCGTTATTGCCCTCATGAAATATCAAGTCTATCGCCGCTGCATGATCCTCTACCCATAGCCAATCGCGGGTGTATTTGCCATCACCATAAACCGGAAGCGGCTTGTTGTTTACGACATTGTCGATAAAGAGGGGAATCAATTTTTCGGGAAATTGATGAGATCCGTAATTGTTCGAACAATTGGACACAACAATCGGCAGATTGTAGGTGTGCATGTAGGCTCGGACGAGGTGGTCTGAACTGGCTTTGGAAGCGGAATATGGCGAACGGGGATCGTAGGGTGTCTTTTCGTGAAAAAGACCTGTTTCTCCGAGGGTGCCATAGACTTCATCTGTTGAGACATGATAAAAGCGTTTGCCTTCGGTGTCCTTCCAGGCTGTTCTGGCGATCTGCAGCAAATTGAGGGTACCTAGTATATTTGTTCTTATAAATGCAAATGGATCCTCAATACTCCGATCAACATGCGATTCGGCTGCGAGATGGATTACTCCGTCAAAGGCGTATTTGTCGAAAAGATCCTGTACACCTTTTTCGTCTACAATGTCGTCCTTGACGAACACATAGTTGCTCGCATTTTGGATATCTTGCAGGTTCTCGAGATTTCCAGCATAGGTGAGTTTGTCGAGATTGACGAATAGGGTGTCCGGGTACTTGTTGACCATTCGCCTGAGGACATGAGAGCCAATGAATCCCGCACCTCCGGTGATGAGTAGTTTTCTTTGAAATTGCATAGAGAATTTTAGAGGGACCAATACTGCAGTCGCTGTATCTTGTCCTTATAGATGCCTTTGATATCAAATAATATACCCTTTTCGGAGGAGAGTCGTTCAAAGTCTTCTTCAGTAAGATCGAGATAATCCTGATGAGCAACGGCGACAACGATGCAGTCGTACTGCGGCTGAGCGGAGGGCGCCAGTGCAACATCATACTCGTGTTTGACCTCCTCTTTGCTTGCGTGTGGATCTACCAAATCTACGTCGATGGAGTAGGCTTCAAGCTCTTTTACAAGATCAAACACTCTGGAGTTTCTAATATCGCTAACATTTTCCTTGAAGGTGGCCCCCATAACCAGAACACGAACATTTTTGATGTCTTTTCCCTGCCTTATGAGCATCTGTACGGCCCTTTTGGCTACGTAGCCACTCATATTATCGTTGACACTTCGTCCCGATAGAATGACATGAGGAACATAACCAAGTTCGGTCGACTTGTAGGTCAGATAGTAGGGATCAACACCAATACAGTGCCCGCCCACGAGACCAGGAAAAAAGGGAAGAAAGTTCCACTTGGTTCTTGCTGCCTCGAGTACGTCCCAGGTATTGATGCCCATCTTGTCGAAGATGATCGAGAGTTCGTTCATCAGGGCGATGTTGAGATCTCTTTGCGTGTTTTCGATGATCTTTGCAGCTTCTGCTACTTTAATGGTTGGCGCCAAATGCACCCCCGCTTCAATGATCATTTCATAGACCTTGGCGATATTTTTGCCTGCTTCCTCATCGGAGCCAGACACTACCTTCGTGATCTTGGTGATGGTGTGTTTCTTATCTCCGGGATTGATTCTTTCTGGTGAATAACCGAGCTTAAAATCGACCCCGCATTTGAGTCCGCTTTCGGCCTCCAGCACAGGGAGACAATCTTCTTCTGTGCAACCAGGAAAGACGGTAGACTCAAACACGACATAGTCTCCCCTTTTCAAGACTTTGCCCACAGTTTTGGAAGCAGCCAGGACATATGTGAGGTCCGGAACCTTGTGATCATCCACTGGCGTAGGTACCGCCACGACGTAGAAAGTGGCTTCAGCTAATTCGTCTGGATTGGCAGTGAAGTAGATATTCCTGCCTTCAAATTCCTCGGAAGGCACCTCCTTACTTGGATCGATACCTGAGCGCATCATTTGCACTCGGTCTTCCTGAATGTCAAAGCCTATCACCCTGCAATGTCTGGCAAACTCCAGCGCAACGGGCAGCCCTACATAACCAAGACCAATAACAGCCAGGCTTGCATCTCCACGTAAAAGTCTTTCGTTCATCAAAATTTGCATCAAGGGCTAGGCGTTGCGTTGCCGAAGGGTCTTAAGCAAGATCGCCTTCGATTTCTTCTTTCATGACTTCCTTGAAGTATTCGAGTGTCTTTCTCAATCCTTCCTTGCGATCTACCTTAGGCTCCCAGCCCAGAATCTGCTTGGCTCTGCTAATGTCTGGTCTCCTTTGTTTGGGATCGTTGACAGGCAAATCCTTGAAGACTAATTGCGATCCGGATCCGGTAATATCGAGAATTTCACTTGCGAAATCGAGAATCGAAATCTCCGAAGGATTGCCGAGATTAACAGGTTGAACGTAATCGCTCAGCAGCAGCCCGTATATACCTTCGACCAGATCATCAACATAGCAGAAAGATCTGGTTTGCGTTCCATCTCCGTAGATGGTCAAGTCCTGACCCATAAGTGCCTGGTACATGAAGTTTGGCAAAACCCTACCATCATTCAATCGCATTCTTGGTCCATAGGTATTGAAAATTCGAACAATTCGCGTTTCCACATCGTGATAGGTGTGGTAGGCCATGGTAATGGCTTCCTGGAAACGTTTAGCTTCATCGTAAACGCCTCTTGGACCAACCGGATTTACATTGCCCCAGTATTCTTCACGTTGCGGATGCTCCAGCGGATCTCCATATACTTCAGAAGTAGAAGCGATCAGTATTCTTGCCTTTTTCACCCTTGCAAGTCCTAGCAGATTGTGCACACCTAAAGAGCCAACCTTGAGTGTTTGAATCGGCATTTTTAGGTAATCATCCGGGCTCGCCGGAGAAGCAAAGTGCAGAATATAATCCAGCTCTCCAGGTACATGTACGAATTTGGAAACATCATGATGATAGAAATCAAATTTCGCATCACGAAAGAGATGCTCCAGATTTTCCATTGAGCCGGTGATAAGGTTATCCATTCCGGTCACCTTGTAACCTTCCCTGAGAAACTTATCACTTAGGTGCGAGCCAAGAAAACCGGCCGCTCCTGTTATTAAAATCCGCTTTGACATTGTTGCAATAGTTTTACTCGCAATTAGATTTGTTAGTCTTTCGCTTAGGCTTCAACGGTAGCTCTACCAACGCTAGAGTAGAAGAATCCTCTTGAATTCATATCGTCAAGAGAATACAGATTACGTCCGTCGAAGATGGCAGGATTCGAGAGCTTTTCCTTGATGCGATCAAAGTCCGGCGTTCTGAAAACCGACCATTCTGTAGCAATTACCAAAGCATCGGCACCATCGAGTGCAGAATACTGATCATCAGCAAAGGCTATTTTTTCTCCGAATAGCTCTTTCACGTTCTCCATCGCTTCCGGATCATAAGTGGTCACAGAAGCGCCTGCATCCAACAGCTCTTTGATCATATACAATGCCGGAGCCTCCCGAATATCATCGGTGTTTGGTTTGAAGGCTAAACCCCATAGGGCGATTTTTTTACCTTTCAGATCATTGCCAAAGTAACTGGATATTTTGGGAAGCAGGGTAAGTTTCTGCCCGTCGTTCACTTTCAGTACTGAGTTGAGAATCTTGAAGTCGTACTTGTTCTCTTCAGCAGCCTTAAACAATGCGAGTACATCTTTAGGGAAGCAGCTTCCGCCATAGCCAATTCCGGGGAACAGGAATCGCTTCCCGATTCTGCTATCACTGCCCATTCCGATTCGCACATTGTCTACATTGGCTCCTACCAGTTCACAGAGGTTTGCGATCTCGTTCATGAAAGAGATTCTTGCAGCCAGGTAGCTGTTGGCAGCGTACTTGGTCATTTCAGCCGAGCGAATGTCCATCACATAGATAGGATTGCCCTGGCGAACAAATGGTTCGTACAACTTTCGCATCTGCTTTTCTGCCTTTTCAGAGTCGGTACCAATCACCACGCGATCCGGTTTCATGAAGTCATCAACTGCCACTCCTTCTCGCAGAAATTCGGGATTGGACACAACGTCAATTTCGACGGTGGTCAATCGGTCGAACACTGCCTTTACTTTCTCAGCCGTGCCAATAGGAACTGTGCTCTTATTTACGATGATTTTATACTCCTTCACCAGTTTTGCGATGTCGCCAGCTGCTTTCAATACATAGGAGAGATCTGCCGAACCATCTTCTCCTGGCGGAGTAGGCAAAGCCAAAAAGATGATCTCCGCATGTTCAACTGCTTTTGCCAAATCGGTTGTAAATTCGATTCGTCCTTGCTTTACATTTCGATCAAAGAGTGTTTCCAAACCGGGCTCGTAGATTGGCACAACGCCTGCCTTGAGCTTTGCTACTTTTGCTTCATCGATATCTACACATACTACCTGGTTTCCTGTTTCGGAAAAACAGGTTCCTGAAACCAATCCTACATATCCTGTACCTACTACTGCTACTTTCATACAAATTTATTTTCTAAAAATATTGACTACCCATTCCGTTTTTAGGGTAGTTGATCAGTCATCCACCATAGATGACGATTAACAATGTGTCAGGCATTCAATCAAAGTGCTGGCCACATGCTTTTGTTGCTCTTCTGTGAGTTCCGTGTGCATTGGCAGCGAAATACCCTGATATGCCAGACGTTCAGTTACAGGAAGGTCACCATCTGCACCACCCCATGCTTTGTATGCCGGTTGCAGATGAATTGGAACCGGGTAATACACCATTGATGGAATGCCCTCTTCGGTTAACTTCTCCCTCAGTAAATCTCGATTGCCTTCAATCACTAATGTGTACTGATGGAAAACGTGTGTACTGAAGTCAGATCGATGTGGCACTTTGATACCTGATTGATTTGCAAACAGTGAATCATAAATATCAGCAGCATTCCGTCTGGCTGCATTGTACTGGTCCAACCGCTTTAGTTTAGCATTGAGCACCACTGCCTGAAAACTGTCCAGTCTTGAATTGACGCCAATGCATTCTGAAGTGTACTTTGTTTTTTGACCATGATTTACAATCTGTCGAATATTTTGAGCGAGTGCCTCATCATTGGTAAAAAGAGCACCGGCATCACCGTATGCTCCCAGATTTTTTGAAGGATAAAAAGAAGTGCAGCCGATATGCCCTATGCCTCCAGTCTTTGTAACGGAGCCTCCAGTGAAGCTAACCTCGGCACCAATCGCCTGTGCATTGTCTTCAACAACAAAAAGATTGTGCTCTTTAGCGATTTTCATTATCGCCTCCATGTTAGCCGCCTGTCCAAACAAGTGCACTGGAATGATGCACCTTGTTTTCTCGCTAATAGCTGCTTCAAGTTGGTCAACGTTCATATTGAAGCTGTCCTCATAGACATCGACAAAGACAGGTTTCAATCTAAGTAAGGCGATAACTTCGGCAGTTGCGACAAAGGTGTGTGAGACAGTGATTACTTCATCTCCGGGTTCCAATCCCAAGGCCATTAACGCCACTAATAAGGCATCAGTACCATTGGCACAAGGAATTGCATCCTTTACACCAAGAAAATCTGCGAGGTTTTTCGACAAGTCGTGTACCGCTGGTCCGTTAATAAACTGGCAAGTGTGCAGTACCTCTTGTATACCCTGTTCTACTTCTTCCCTGATCCCTGCAAACTGACCTTGCAGGTCGACCATTTGGATTTTTCTTGTGGCAAGCATGCTCATTTTTTCGTGGTGCAAATATAAGTAATTTATGACGGCATATTCAAATTGACAGGCTTTGCTGTCGCATGGTTGCAAGGCCCTAAAAAAGAGCTTTTTAGGGTCACATGAATTGTAGAAAATTAGGAGAAAAAGCTAGCTCAATTGGTCAAGTGACGACACTAAATCATCGATGAGGATTTGAGCTTCTTCAAGTCCGACATAGAACCGGATGAAGTTCCAAGGCAGAGTGCCGCTGCCGTAATTTTGGGAATTGTGCAGCACACACATAGGAAAAATCAATGATTCATGTCCACCCCAGGAACAGGCCGGCAGGAATGTTTTTAGGCGATGACAAAATGCCTCAACCTGGCTGATAGAACTTGCCTCTATCTCCAGGCTAAAGAGCCCGGGGGCACCAGTCATTTGACTTCGCGCTAGATCATATTGATCATTGTTAGGCTGGAAAGGATAATGGAGTTTTGCAATTTTGTTATGATGTGAAATAGCTTTCACCACCAGCTCAGTGCTATGGGCAATTCTTTCCATGCGCAGCGGTAGTGTCCGGAGACTTCTGATCATCAATGCCGCATCATGAGCTGAGATAATTCCGCCCAAGGTCATATACTCGCCTTGGAATATCTCACGGATTTTTTCTTTACTTCCACAGATTACACCAGCCACCAAATCGCTGTGCCCTGCTATGAATTTGGTCGCGGAATGTACTACGATATCAATCCCAAATTCAATCGGGTTTTGGAAATAAGGAGAACAATAGCTGTTGTCAATAATGGTGACTAGATCATTAGCTTTTGCAAATTTGGCACAGGCCTTTAGATCCTGCAATTCAAAGGTCAGCGAATTAGGGGACTCCAGATAGAGCAAGCTAGTGTTCTCTTGCTTTGCTGCCTTTATTGCTTCCATCGAAGTGCCATCAACAAAAGTGTAGGCTACATTAAATCTATTGAGGAGGTTTACGAGTAGTTTGTTTGTCCAGCTGTAAGGTTTGTCTACACAGATAATATGATCTCCGGATTTAACCTGACTGATTACGGCGGTAGAGACAGCTGCGCTACCACTGGCCAGAACCAGGGCATCTTCAGCCTTTTCGAGCGCGGCAATTTTCTTTCTTAGAATTGCAACAGTAGGATTGCACCCTCTGCTATAAAATGGATTGTTGAGTTCATCCTCCAGCGAGCGACGCATATGCTCAATATCGCGAAAGGTAAAGTTACTTGTTTGAAAGATTGGCGGTGAAACTGCAAACTTGTAGTTTTCGCGGTCTTCACCAAGATGGTTGAGGATATGAGACAAATCCATCCAATGCGAGATTTTAGTTGACAGGCTCTACGCCTGCGACTTCAGGCACGGCATTGAGAATTGCTTGTTCTACCCCTGCCTTCATGGTCATTGCACTCATTGGGCAACCATCACAGTTACCCAGCAGTCGAACTTGCACCACATTTTCTTCTGTGATATCGACTACCTCGATATTCCCTCCATCTGTTTCCAGATGTGGGCGAATGCTATTGAGTGAATGCTCAACTTTTGCTATTAAATCTTCTTTCGACAAGATCATGAGACTGAGATTTCGACCTTTTTAGTTTGAGGCAAACCGGAGTTTCTAATTGCAATGTTTCGAGCGGTCGTTTCGGCAAGAAACTTAAATGCAGCATGTTGTTGAGAATCCTCATTCATGGCAACAGGAATACCGCTGTCCCCAGCTTCCCGTATAGCTTCCACAATCGGGATTTGTCCCAAAAGTGGCGTATCGTACTCATCGGCTAGTTTACGGCCACCACCTTGCCCAAAGATATAGTATTTTTTCTCGGGCATGTCGGAGGGACTAAAATAAGCCATATTTTCCACCACTCCCAGTATGGGAACATTGATCTGAGGTAGCTTGAACATTGACACAGCCTTGCGCACATCTGCCAGAGCAACTTCTTGGGGTGTGGTCACAATGATAGCACCTGTAACAGGAACAGATTGTACCAGCGTTAGATGTACATCGCCGGTCCCTGGAGGAAGGTCGTAAATCAGATAATCCAGGTCACCCCAAATGCAATCCGCTACAAATTGCCGAAGTGCAGAAGTGACCATAGGACCCCGCCAAACAACGGCTTGATCGGGATTAACAAGAAATCCGATCGATAATGTCTTGATTCCGAATTTCTCGACCGGCAGAATCATCAATTTCTCACCCACTTTTTCCACCGCTGGTCGGGCATTATTTAGACCCAGCATCTGAGGTATTGAAGGTCCATAGATGTCCGCGTCGATCAAACCGACTTTTGCACCGGTATTGGCTAGCGAGAGTGCAAGATTTACCGCAACGGTAGACTTACCTACACCTCCTTTGCCAGAAGCAACGGCAATAATGTTTCGAACGCCAGGAAGAACTTTCTCTTCATTGCCTCGGTTGCTGCTCACTTCAGCAGTCATATTTATCTCTACCGTAGCTTCCTGATCCACCATGTGCAGTATGGCATTCTTGCAGGCGTGCTTAATTTGCTCCTTCATTGGACATGCAGGAGTCGTCAGCACAACAGTGAAAGAAACTTTCTTTCCGTCGACCGAAACGTCTTTAATCATGTTTAATGTCACGAGATCTTTTCCTAGATCCGGATCATCCACATAACTAAGGGCTTTTAAAACTTTTTCAGGGGTAATGGACATGAATGCTTTATTCGAGATTGATTCGATTGACTAGATTTTCAATGACATATTCTTCCATTTCGGTATGTAGATTCTCTTCGGCTTCCTGCATATTATGCAAGAATAGCATCATCACGATACTCAGCAAGAGTGCTACCAGAGTGGTGTCGAAAGCAACATACATAAAGGAGGCGATCATGCTCAAAGATTCGGGATCAGCAGCCTTGTCGGCAAGTCCCAGCGCTTTCGCGATTCCCATGATTGTTCCAATAAATCCGATGGAAGGAATCGCCCAGGCCAGGTAGCGCACCATGGATTGGCTGCTTTCCGCTTTTGTAAGATTGATTCGAATCTGAGACGCCACCACATTCATCACATCAGAGACGTTGTTGTTTGCACGAAACTTTGTACAAGCCTTCTTTACAAGATCTGTCATCAGGAATTTATACTGCTGCTCATAATCAATCATCTTCATTTTAAGATCATTGATGTCATTTGGCGAAAGCACCCAATGCTCCTTTTCCGGAAGTATATTTAATCCAAAGCTCTGGCGCTCGTATTTTACTTTTTTGTTTCGATCCATAATTTCAAACATTCCCCAAAAGAATGCAGTAAATGTCAAAAACTGAATGATACCTTCAGGCATTTGACCTCCAAACATCTGAAACAGTCGTTTAATTGTAGGTTGGCTTACCATCGTGTGCCCAAGGACCATCAATAAGATCAACACTGCTGCACAAAGCAGGCCCAACATCAGATTCTTTGTTCTTCCTTTCATTCGACAAATTGATTAATAGCGGGGTACAATTACTTAATATGGATAGTTTGGGTAAAATCCGTCCCCTGCACACTAATGGCAGCAGACTGGAAATCTTCATACTCATCTACGCTCTTGAAAACCAGTTTGGTTTCTCCTACCTGCACTGTATCTCCATTCTTGAGAAAAACGCCTCGATCTCCCGGAATTCTGAGAGAGTTTCCATTGATGTAGGTACCGTTAGTACTGGGTACACCTCCTCGCTCCAGCCCATCATCTATAAGCTCAAACCGAAATCGATGCAGATAATCTTTTGTTACTCGGATTCGACTATGAATCCGGCTTACATAGGGGTCTTTTTCTATTTTAATATCAATATGGTGGGGGCCATCAGGTCTACCCATTATGTTATCACCAAGATAGAGGTTGTAAGTAACATGATCTCTCTCCTCCGTATGTGTCACGAGCCATCCGGCAATCACTTTATCCGCTTTTTCCGGGTTCTTATTTTCCTTCATGACAATTCGTGAAGGAGAGCTTGGAGCCAATTTCTGTGGCTTTTCAGTAAGAATCTCATTGAGTCTGTCCACCTTAGCAAAATCCGGCTCACGCTTTGCACTTTGCTCTTTCACAACAGGCTGTTGTGGGGCTGAGTTAATATCTATGTTGATATGATTACCGGATTTACCTGAATCTGCTGACTCGGATTTGGAAGGCACCTGCTTGTCCTTGACCTCCTGGGGCTTCTCTCCTCCCCCTTTGTTCTTGATCAAGAGCTCATGTAAAGTGCCAGCACTGGCAGAATCCTCATGCTCGATGTCGATGACAATCTTGCTCTTTGGCTTTTCAGGCTCTGTGGGCAAGTAGTTTTTCAGGGGATAATTGCAAATTTTACATCGATAATCGGGAGCAGTAACCATGGTTTCTCCCTTACAGTTGTAGCACTGAATTGTCATTATGTGTTTTTTGAGGTCAATTGCTCTCCCACAATATTACTAAGTTTTCAGCACGTATTTTAGCATTAGGTCCAATACCATTGGTCGGTTTTCAGCTTTTGCCTCTTCCATGATTACTTTTCCCAGGGCATAATCATGTGCTCCTCCACATTTACCATTAAAGATCATGAAACCGAGGTAAAATTTTGCTTCAGTGTCCAATTCTATAACATCAATGAAAGGACTCAACAAGTCATAACTCTCGACAAAGTCTCGTCTTTGAAATGCCTGCTTGCCACGGTTAATGGTCTCCATATGCGCTCGGGACAGGTTCATCGACTTCAATTGCCGACTTGACTGTGGCTGATTGGAGGATCCCTTGGTCAGATTAACCTGACTGTAGTCCTTTTTTGCGGGCTCAGGAGCAGGAGTCTTTACCGGTTCTTCCTTTTTTGCTTTCTCTTCCTCCTCAATCGGTGTGAAAACCCTTGTCTTAACGGATTGATCTGCCGAGCTTTTACTTTCTACTTCATCTCTCGAAGTAATTGGCTCAAAAACACGCGTCTTGACACCATCATCTGCTGCTTTTAGAGTTTCCACCGACTCGATAAATGTGGGTTCAGAGCCATTCTTCATACTTGAATCAAGTATCACAGTGGGTACTCCCTGATCCTCCTTTGTCGAAATGCTGTTCACATTGCCGTTGTGCTCAAAATTGGCAATGATGGCTAGCAATTCATCCGCTGCAGCTGCTCTTTCACCCGCATGCTTTACCAGGCAGCGCTTGATCACCGACTTTATGGGCTCTGCAATCTTTTCCAGCTCCAACTCCATATCGGAGAAAAGAATATTGTTAAGGATTTGCTCCTGCGAGATTCCTTCAGATCTATTCCCAAAAGGCGTCCTTCTCGTCATCAACTGGTGCATAATCACTCCAAGCGACCATAGATCAACATTGGTAGCCAATCTACCGTTTATTCCGTAACGGCCCGAATTAAATTGTTCAGGTGCCATATACTCAATACTTCCCAGAAGCTGCGAACTGGCCGTGTTACTGGAGTCTGTAATTTTCTTGCTGATTCCAAAGTCAGCAATCTTGGCCACAAGATTGGATCCGTCGCGATTTAGCAGGATATTTTTGGGCTTGAGATCACGGTGGGCCATACGTTGCTGATGCAAATACTTGAGGCCCTGTAAAATATCGCATAGCAATTTCCTTATCAGTTGCTCATCAATCTCTACTTTGCCAAAGAATTGACTAAAATCACCAGCATTGGCATATTCCATGATACCGATCTGGATTTGCTCTCGCTCACCCAGCACATTCTGACTCTCGATAATGGTCGCATCATAATATCTGATCAGATTGGGGTGCACCAAGTCCTCCATTCGGTTGATTTCACCGATAATGTCATACTTATTCGTCCAGGTACCTGTGTAGAACTTAAGCGCAACCGTTCTTTTCCGTACCTGATCAAATGCCTTAAAGACCTTTGCGAAACCTCCCTTACCTACAAGGTCCTTACTCACATCGAATTGGTATCGCTTCTTGAAATCCATCTGCTTGTTATCGTATTTGCCTGAAAAATCTCAGACAATATCCTAGTCTAGTACTATTCTTAACGGATTCACGCTAAGATACATTATTTCAAATCACCGGAAGTTGCTGGTCCTGCCAACTTCAAAGTACCAATAAATGAACCAGAAATGCCGTTCACAGCAACCAAATAGTAATCTTTGTCACGACTCGGCCCTTTATCGCTTGCTTGCCCAGATAGCCACAACTAATAACACTGCTGCCATCCCACCTTCAGCCAAAATCATTGATTTCTGTGAGAGGCGCCAATGCAGCAGCAATGATAGCAAAAAGCTTGCGGTAAGGAAAATCGGAATTACCTCAAACCAGCGTAAACTTCGTATTCTGGCAAGCAAACTGATGGCCGTTATGCCCATTGCTCCAAGCACAAAGTACCAGGACATAGTTAACACCCTGGTATCCAATGCACTGCTCGCACCACCAGCATCGTAGTATAAATAACAACGAACAAGGTAAAAGGTCAAAATTGTAAAGGATAAAGCATAGTTAAAGTACTCGTATCTCTTCGTGTTAAGCAGAATTACAGAGAAGATATTGATCACCGATAGTCCGGCGAATAGGAGAAATTGATAAAACAAATTGTCTTCTGAATGCGGGTTTGCGCCCAGCAAAGTGGTCTTATTGTGGAAAAAGCCAAAACCAATTGCAGCAGTGATTAAAGGTATCCAATAACTCAATCCAAATTTTGCAGGCTCACGCTCCGCGATTGGAGCCTGAGGCAAAACCGGCTCTGGAGGTCTATAATCGCTACCGCTATTAACTGGCGCTGAATATCCTGTGCCAGTATTCGATTGACTCTCCCGACGTCTTTGCGCTGCTAATGCTCCCACAGTGGTTGCACCTCCAACCACCGCCGTCTGACCAACATTACTATTGCCAAACATTTGGGTATTTGCCGATTGACTTACGGCAGGAGCAGGAAGTTGTTGACGGAGAATCTCCATCAAGACCTTCATATCGGACTCTCGTTGATTCGCATCTTTGACCAAACAAAGACGGCAAACATGGGCAAAATCCGGCGGTAGATTGCTGAAGTTAAGGTCTTCTTTTTCCAGAATATTGCGCATCACCTCATCACGAGCGAAGCCCATCGTAGTTTTGCCAAACGGTGGGGCCTTCTCAAAGGCCTCATAAATCATAACCCCCAAAGACCAAATGTCCAGGTTGGTACTCAGCCCACCATTTATTCCATATCTCTTTCCATTGAATTGCTCAGGAGCCATATACTCCACGGAGCCGATGATCATCGTACTCGAATTCTTATCATCTGCACCAAGGACTTTACTGATGCCAAAGTCGCATATCTTAGGAATGACTTCGGAACCCTCCTTTTGCATCAAGATATTCTCTGGCTTCAGATCACGATGAATGATCTTTTGGGGACGATTATGAAGGTAGTCCAGCCCATCCATAATGCCTAGAAACACCTCTCGAATTTCGTTTAGGCTGGGATTCGAAGATAGATAATCGTGTAGATTACCGCCATTTATGTACTCCATCACCCCAATCTGAATCTTGTCACCAAAGGTGGTTCCGGATTCTACTTCAAAGGCATCGTAGTATCTTACAAGATTAGTATGACTAAGCCGGATAGATTTCTTAATCTCCTCAAACAGACTGTATTTGTCCGGCAGTTCGCCGGTATTGTAGCGCTTCAGCGCCACATCCATTTCCAGATTTACATCTCTGGCCTTGTAGACCTTACCAAATCCACCTTGCCCAAGCAAATCTGTATCAGGATTAAATTCGTATGTTTTCTTTACTTCCATAGGTGCCCAATAGCAGCCGAAACTTTGTAATTCATTAGTGCCGCAGCAACGTAAAAAAGAGACCGTTCTACTGGTATCTATTTCTGCCATCCCTCCCCTCTTGGCAAGTTGCAAAACCTTATCTACTTTCTCTACGCCCCGAAGAGAAGGAATCCTCTGATACAAATCCAGTCCCTTCAAGCCTTGGCCCATCGTCTGAAGCAAATCCTGAAGGTCAAGACAGATTTATCGAACAGCATAGTCTGCCAGAAAGAAGTTCACAGACCTCCACAAGATACTGATTACCAGAAAACAATTAAACCTAAACCGACCACACTGAACCACGGGCGACCTGTCAGAATCAAATTGATATTGTAAAAGGGATCTTTACCATGTAAAGAGCCAAAAATTACAGTCTTGTCAAGACGGGTAGGCGATCTTCAGCAATCAGCCCAAAAATGGCTCCAAGACACAGCCCCAGCAAAGCGCCCGCTACTACGTCCAAGGGGTAATGAACACCCACATAGACCTGTGCATAGCTGATCATTGCCGCCCAGATCAATGCGACCGGTAACAAAAACGACCGGAATTTTCTCAAAGGAATACACAGCGCCGCTGCTAGCGAAAAATGGTTAGCTGCATGAGATGACGTAAAACTTTTTCCCGAGCCACAATTGACCAGCAGTCTCACTTCATCCAGTAATTGAGGATTCTTACAAGGACGCAACCTTTCGATATAGGGCTTGACTAACGAACTACTAATCAGATCGCTTAGGCCAACTGCGATGGCTACCAGCACAATTAAATATACGCCACTCTTACCATACCTGTAAGGCAGTAAGAACAGCAAGAGTGCGTACAATGGAACCCAGGTCATCTTATCGCGAAACACTGGTAGTACAGCATCGAAGATAGCATTTGTCCACTGCTGATTTACAAGCTGAAAGAGGGATTGGTCAAATGATTGAAGTAGCTCCAGCATTTCGATTCTCTATCCCTTAGGCCTCTTGCTCGGTCCTCCAACTTTGCCAACTACCCTTATTAGTGGTAACTTTCAAGGCATCCGAAAGCTCTTTCAGAAAATTGTCTCTGCTTATTTCTACAGCCCCAAAGCGCTCGAGATGATGTGTATGCAATTGACAGTCAATGATGGTAAAGCCTCGTTTCACCATATCGTCTACCAAGGTTATAAAACCAACTTTGGAGGCATTGGAAGCTCTGGTAAACATGGATTCCCCAAAAAAGCAACTACCCAGATTCACGCCATACAATCCACCCACGATTTCATCATTCTCCCACACCTCTACGGAATGAGCAAAGCCGAGCTTGTGCAACTTAGTATAAGCAGACTCCACCTCATCTGTAATCCAGGTGCCTCCCTGGCCCTCGCGATAAGTCTGCTTGCAACCCCTTATAATTGCCGGAAAATCAGTGTCATATGTGACCTTAAACTGCTCTCTCCTTAAGATGGGGCGCATGCTCTTAGAAACCTTGATGTCTTCCGGATAAAGCACAAACCTCGGGTCTGGTGACCACCAGAGAATCGGATCATACTCATTGAACCAAGGGAATATACCACGACTGTAAGCTAACAAAAGGCGACTTGGAGACAAATCGCCACCGATGGCCAAAAGACCATCTTCGTTTGCTTGGGACGTTTCAGGAAATTGGAGCTTTTTGTTCAGAAAAACTACTGACAATGGGGTACTCTATTTTATTAGCAATCGTCTAAATACCCTCTATTGTGGCTCCAATGCCGCGCTCGGTAATCGAATCTTTTAGGGGTTTCAGTTCCTCATAACTACCACTTCGTACGGCATAGCTGCCTTTTGTATGAATAATCCATGCACACTGCTCCGCCTGTTCAGGATAATGATTGCAAATCTCAACCAGAGCTTTGATTACCCACTCAAATGTGTTGTACTCATCATTGTGAACCAGTAATGAAGATGTCTCGACCACCTGCTCCAAAACATCCGTATACTCCTGCTTTTTGGTTATCTCCTTCGACATGTCTAAATTTTAGGCTAGTAGTTAATTGGTTGCTTGGCATTGCCAGCTAACTCATGTGCAAAAATATACTTTACTGCTGTAAAATGACGCAAATTCGGTCAAAATCATGCAAGATGTTTTTGCAGGAACTTTTCGAATGCCTGGTAGAACTCAAACTTGTTCTCCTGATTCTTGAAGCCATGGCCTTCATTTTCCTTCACCATGTAATCAACAGTGATGCCACGTTCTCTCATTGCAGCCACTATTTGATCCGACTCACTCTTCTTAACCCGCGGGTCCTTGGCTCCCTGTACAACAAAAAGAGGCGCCTGAACCTTGTCAACGTGAAACACGGGAGATTTAGCACGTAATCGCTCTTTGTCCTTTTCGGGGTGTCCAATCATCTCGTACATCACTTCCAAATAAGGCTCCCAATAAGGAGGTATCGTCTCTAAAAAGGTAAAAATATTGGAGACTCCGACAAAAGCAACACCGCAAGCATACAATTCAGGAGTGAATGTCATACCTGCAAGTGCAGCATATCCACCATAACTACCTCCATAAATGGCAACTCTGTCTGGATCCGCAATACCACGGCCTATAAGGTATTTTACGCCATCCGTTATGTCATCCTGCATTTTACCTCCCCACTCACCAAAGCTGGCCTCCCAAAATGCCCGACCAAAGCCAGTTGAACCCCTAAAATTCATTTGCAATACCGCATATCCCCGATTGGCCAGGAATTGCAATTCAGGATTAAAGCCCCATTCATCTCGAAACCAGGGTCCACCATGCGGATGAATAACAGTTGCAAGCTTTTGTCCCTCTTGATAATCAACAGGCAATGTCAGATAACCCTGGATCCTCAATCCATCTCTTGCTTCATATGAAATCGGTTGCATTTCAGCCATCTGAGCATCATCTAGCCAGGGACTAATCTCTGCCAGCTTTTCCAGCTTATCTTTTGCAACATCGAACAAATAATAAGTGCCTAGATTTCTATCGCTAAAAGATCGAACAATATAATAATCTTCCTCCTCGCTGTTGCTAACCAAATAAAACTGCATCGAAGGATCGTCTTTAGCAATCTTCTCTGTTAACTCCCTGGTAAAGTCATCAAAATAATGAGGTTCCGTTTTATCCACGAGCGAATAGGCTACTGTAAGACACTTACGCTTTCGCGACATTCGCAACCGCGCCACATCTACCAAAGGATGCGCATACACCTCTTCAATTTCTTCTTTCTTGCGAGGATCGTAAATGACTACTGCCGACTTATCTCGGCCTACGTTGCTCAGGGCATAGATATTCTGATTATCGAAGGTAAAAAACAAGCTAGTGAAGGAGGTGCGAAAATCATGAGACATGATTGATTCAAATGCATCCTCTTCCTTTTCGCGGTAAAGTACTTCCGTATTTGCACCATCGCTCTTAAGTGCCAATCGGACCTTACCTTTGTGATCGCAGGTCCAATCAAGAACGTTGCCAGGATTCTCAGCCCGCATTTCAACTTCACCGGTGGCTATATTGACGCTGTACACATCAAAGAGTGCAGGGTTACGTCGATTCATCGAAATGAGCACCTCTGATTCGTTTTCAGTGCGTTGATCCATTAGCACGACCTTTACTCCTTCATGAGGTGTCAGATCTTTTTCTACTCCGCTTGCCACGTCCACCGAAAACAAATGATGATTTTCGTCGCCACCAAAATCGCGCAGATACCAAATATGAGATTCCCCTGCCCAGCCGTAGGCTTCAATGCTACGATCCAACACCTGAGTCAAACGGCTCAACGTCCCGGGATTTTCACGCTCATAAAGATGAACGTTCAATCGATCTTCATAGGGCGCCAAAAAGGAAATATATTTCCCGTATGGTGAGATCATATAGTTGGTACGCTCAGGATTCCGGAAAAAGTTCTCCAGTGGAATCAGTTCCTCTTTAAGCTGCATATCTTCTTTGCTTTTGTTTCTTGTAGCCGCGAAATAACTCCCACAAAAGTACAAATTCAAACAAGAGAAGCCGGATTATACTAGGTCAGTTATTTGCTTTACCCCCAAGATTCTGCGGCACAAAAAGCCTTCGGCGTACCGAAATTGACAGCTGCGTCCCAGCTCCTGAGCTCTTCCATACAAAGCATCATAAAAGTTCCGGGAAGAAATGTAGGTTTCCGGCTCCTTAGACTCCGGATCAAAAAATTGAGAAGAATGAGCCTTAATGGAATCCATCTTGGTTTCCATTACCTCCGTAATATCGATCACTATGTCAGGTTTAAGGTATCGATCCTGAATGTAGTGCAACAGAATCTCAGGTCGCCACGGATCCTGCGGTGTGCCATTGGCAGAAGTCTTGATTTGTCGCAAACCAGCCAGAAAACAAGCATCATAGGTCAGTTCCGCCGCTCTCCCATGATCCGGATGTCGATCATCTGGTGCATTGGTAATCACAATACGCGGCTGGTACTTACGAATCGCAGCAATCAATTTCCGCTGATGCTGCTCATCATTCCTAAAGAAGCCATCTGCAAAACCGAGATTTTCACGTGCCTTCAAGCCTAGCACCTCGGCAGCAGCGCTGGCCTCCTCGGCACGCAACTCCACTGTGCCCCTGGTACCCAATTCTCCTGCAGTCAGATCGACAATTCCTGTCGCAGTTCCTTTTGCTGCCTCCAAAGCAAGCACACCACCACAACCCAATTCCGCATCATCGGGATGTACGCCAATCGCTAGTATCTCCAGCTTCATATAGCAATGTTTTATTTGTAAGGAACTCCCAGGCTTGCTGAAGATTCCGGCTCTTAAGATAATAACGAGTCAATCTCCTTTGTGTTCTTCTAACAAGGTGATATCGCAAATTAAGCGTTGTGCTTGTAAGCCATTTTGCTTTTTTGGAGCGAAGCTGATTCGGTCGCGTACTGTTCTACCCGTGCTCCGTTTGTATTCGGCAGCCATCTGCCTGTTCCTGGTCTGGCACTGTGGTCTCTCCGCAAGCTCCGAGCCCCCATTGCCAGCCAGTCACCACGGCAGCTGACTACCTCATACCACTTCGCCCGCGGCTATTTTGCACCAATCCCCCACGTTGTTACTACGCCTTCAACATGCTATTATCAGACCTCATCCATACAACTGCTCGTCAATCCGGAATCCCAAAACCAAAAACCAAAACCAAAACCAAAAACCAAAAACCAAAAACTAAAAGCTAAAAACTAAAAACTAAAAACTAAGAACTAAGAACTAAGAACCAAAAACCAAGCTCTTCCAACTAGCCCCACCGGCGTAAAAATATGTCAAGCTATTACAGCGTTTACTAAGAAAGCCCCGCAGATGATCAATCGTATACTGGTTTGTTTCTTGCTTTTTGGCCTCTCTTTCTCGGCTTTTGCACAAAATGCAAAGGCGCTGAAGTATTATGAGCGTGCAGTGAAAAAGCTCGAGGATGGACATCCCGAATCTGCTGTTGATTTGGCAGCAAAAGCAGTCGAGCTGGATAGTGAACATATGGCCAGTTTTAATCTGCTAGGCATTGCCTACTACGAGCTTGGTCAATATGATCGATCTCTCTGGTACTACAGCATGGCTATGCTTCTTTCTCCTGCTTATCTGGAAATATACTACAATCGTGCTTTGGTATTTGAAAAGCTGGGGCGGCTGGAGGAGGCGGTCGAAGATCTAAACAAAGCCACGGATATCAATCGGCGATATTACGAAGCATACATTGCTCGATCTCGGATTCGCAAGCTTCAAGGTGATCATTCTGCTGCCCTTAATGATCTGAAATATGCAATTGAGATACAACCTGGAAACTACCTGGCCTATGCACTTATGGGACAGATACTTGTGAAAGAGTCGGCAATGGAAGATGCCGCACCATTCATTGCCAAAGCACAGCAATATGGCAATCAAAAAGCAGAGACTTACTTGCTACGAGCGGTGATTCTGATGAAGGATAAGGATTATAGTGCAGCGGTCAAAATGCTTGACTTGGCGATCGAACAGGACAATAATTTTAGTGAAGCTTATAATCTCCGAGGGGTCTTAAAGGGCTTCTATTTGAACCTACATCGCTCGGCAATTGCAGATTGCAATAGAGTTATTGACCTACGGCCTCATGGTCCGGAAGGCTATTGTAACAGAGGTCTCTGCTATGCTGGAATGGGAAAACACAAACGGGCAATCGAAGATTTTACAGAGGCGGTACATCTGGCCCCTAAAGAGGCAGCCTATGCTTACAGTAATCGAGGAGAGAGTTATCGTAACCTAGGGCAATATGCTGAGGCACGAGCTGATCTTGAGCTGGCAATCGCAATGGATCCGCAAAATGCATATGCTTTCCGTAATCTTGGACTCATACTAATGGAAAGCGGCTCCATCGAAGAGGCCTGTATTCAGTTTAGCAAAGCCCAGAAGCTCGGTTTCGAACAATGGAATTGTATGAGCTACTGGAGTTGGAGGAGTCACTGCTAAGACCATGAATGG
>JAHDEE010000043.1:0-7621 GCA_020629005.1 Chitinophagales bacterium | reverse complement strand
TTTAGCAAAGCCCAGAAGCTCGGTTTCGAACAGCGTTATGGAATTGAAGTGACTCAGCTACTGGAGCAGCATTGCGGAGGAGGAGTCACTGCTAAGCCTTGACCAAAACCTGAATGGTGTTTCGGCTTTTTTGCTGAAGCAATGCATCACGGTCTTTTATGAATCTATCAATGCTCGCTTGGTCATAGTGACGAATAGTAATCAGCTCCAGTCCTTCATTCGTTCTGATAGTAAATAGCTCACCAAGCTCTTTTAGCAGCGCTTCAATCTTCCTGGGCTTGTGATCTATACAAAGGGACAGACTCAGTGCCGCATTCTGGCTGAGATTGGCCCTAATCATATGCTTGGCAAGCAATTGGTAAACCGCACTCAACTTGTCCTCCTGAAAGAACGAAAAGTCCTTGGTATAGAGGCTGACCAGCAATTGATTCTCTTTCACAATCAGCAAGGGATGTTCCGGTTTTGCATCCGTTGATTTGATGGTGGTTCCCGGAAGTGAAGAATCCAAAAACGACCTGACACGCAATGGAATATCCTTGGCAAACAAAGGTTTGATTGTTTTTGGGTGAATCACCGAGGCACCATACCAGGTCATCTCAATGGCGGCATAATAGCTGATCTCTCGCAACTCGATAGCATCTGAGACCCGTTTTGGATCAGCAGTAAGTATCGCAGGAACATCCTTCCACACATTGACCTCGTTAGCATCGAGACAATGGGCAAAAATTGCCGCGGTGTAGTCGGAGCCTTCTCTGCCAAGGGTCGTGGTAAAATTCTCTGAAGTACAGCCAATAAAACCCTGTGTAAGTACCAATCCCTTTTCCAACAACCTGGGAATTCTGTTCTTGATTTCTGTTTCTGTTTGGGTCCAATCCACAGTGGCTTCGCGATAGGTATTATCCGTTTTGATACAGTCACGGGCGTCCAGCCAGGTGTGTGGCAATCCGATTTCGGTGAGCCAACTGCTGAGCATTCTCGTTGAGGCGAATTCCCCCATGGAGACTAGTTGATCGTACAAATAAGCATAACTCTCACTGGGTTCGTCTTCCAAAATCCAGTCGATTTCAACAAAGGTATCGTTGAGCTCAGTAAAAGCTGGATGTTTGTCGCTGCCAAAAAGCTCCTTTAGGCAATCGAAGTGCTGCTTTTTAACCTTATTGAAAAGTTCCTGTGTGTTGGAATCACGATTTACATAAGCATTCAACACTGCCTCCAAAGCATTTGTCGTCTTGCCCATTGCGGAAATCACAATGAGCAATTCTTCCTCAGGATGCTGCTTCAGGATTTCTCCAACATTTCTTATCGCCTCCGCATCTTTCACGGATGCACCACCAAATTTAAAGACTCTCATAGATTTTCATTTGTGCCAGCGTCATCTTGCAGGTATCCCAATCAGACTCAATTTTGGCACCCATTTTCTTGTACAAATTGATTGCCGGCTCATTCCAATCCAGCACATGCCAGCGCAGCTGACGCGCTTGCTGCGCGATCGCAAACCGGATCACCTCTTTCATCAGTCTGGAGCCCAAGCCACTGCGTCGATACTTCTCCGTAACTACCAAATCATCGAGATAGACAATTTTTCCTTTCCAGGTAGAATAGATGATATAATAGAGCGCCATTGCAACAACTTGCTGCTCTTCGTTAACCGCTACATGTAAATGAAATGCAGGTGGATCGGCTGTCCCATCTTTAACAAACTCGTTTAGCGGAAGTTGCACTTCATGGGCTGCTTTTTCGTATTCCGCCAGTTCCTTTATGAGTTCATGTGCCTGCTGGAAATCACTTTGCTGGGCCTTACGAATATTGATCTTCATGTTTGGAGATTACCCCTGTCTTTTACAGCGTATCGTTCTCAGTCTTTTTTCTGAAGTTCAGACCAAGTCGGTATCGCATTATTTCTTTGACCTTAGTAGTCGATATACATTGTGCTAGCGAGTCGATTGAGCTTGGTACAAAGTAAGTATCAGAAACGATTTCAGTTTCGTTATCTTCTCTGGTCTGCATGCTAATCTTGAGGTCATCCTTTGAAAGTCTGGTCATCTCGAAAGTCACCGTAGGAAGGTAACTAATCGGGCGACCCTCTGCTTCTGATGCTGCCCCGACATCTAGAACTGGATAGTTGATAAAGGTGATTCCGTCTTTTTGTTTGTCTCCATCTACCCAATGCCAGGCATTGTTCAGTGCAGCAAAGGTACCGCTGATATTTTCCCCCTCTGCTTCTTTAGCGTAGGCGTAGGAGCCTTGCACCTGATAAGTACCGTTCTTGTCGATCTTGAGGTCGTAAGAAAAGGAATGGATGGTAAAGGTTGCAACGGAGCCTACACTTCCTACCTCACTTTGTATTTCCCCATATCCCGAAGCGCTACTGGCAGATTGCTGACTAGTAACTAGTGTACTGTTGATGCCTTCTATCCCTGCGGTATCACAGGGAATCAATTGATTGAAGGTGACACTGGTAGAGCGTTCCAATTGATCAAAGCTTGTCAAACTACTAAGTATCCAATCTCCTGTCAGGCGCTGATTTCGCGTTCTAAAACTGATCCAGGGATCGTCGTCTCCTTTCTTTGTACAGCTTTCAAAAACCAAAGTCGAAGAGAGCAGGAAACAAAGACTGAGAAAGTTCAGTAGGTATTTTTTCATTTATTCTCGTTTTAGGGCAGCAATCGAGTACGGAGCCGATACTTAAGTTAAGAATCGCCGTTCCAAATTTCTTCTTCAGCAAAAAAGGGAGGTTGCGTCTCCTTATCAAAGCTTCGCTTGTCACTTGATTCCAACATTGCTTTCGCTAACTCGGCAAAACGGCTTTGGTAAGCTGCTAATGTCCAATGCCCAAATACGGTATGTCCACCTTCATACTTTTGACATTGATACTCTTCGAAGGTCGTCACATAACCATGATACGCGTTGGCATAGGTGGATAGCATAACCTCTTGTACTCCCTTGGCGGCAAGTATATCCGCCATCGTTTGTCGCAATCGCTTCCCTGCAATTGTCGTTATTTCGCTCGGCAAGCCTACAATTGCAATTGGTCCCAGAATCGCAATTTGGAATGGTAATATCTGTGGTATCCAGGGTAGCCTCTTTGTGTATCCAAGTCGATCTGCAAGTTTGAAATTCCGGATCGAAGGATCAAGGCCACCGGCAACTAGTTCTTTAATATTAGAAGTTCCCATAAGCCGACCAGCCCCAGCTTCGATCACAATGTCTTTGACACCATGCGTTTCGTACTTATGCTTGATCTTCTCCTTCACTTCTTTTGAAGAAAGCGCATATACCACCGTTTGCTCATATGTCTTTACTCCCCTTGATAAAGACCGCAGTCCTGCACCAAGAGCTTCTGGTGCCCCTGGGCCTTCATTGGTACCGATAAGAAAAGCAACTCCATGAGTTGCAGGACCGGTGGACTGGTTGTTTTGGCCATTGGCATATTCTGGATTTACGCGAACGCAGGACATGTCAACATACATCAACTCTACATCAATCACCTCGGCTGTATCTAGCTCTTCATTTTGAGCTTGATCAAAAAGCTTGATCGCCTGATCAAACTGCAAACGTCCGTTGTAGCGAGCACTTTTAAAATCGTCCTTATAGATGCCTCGGGTCCATTTTTTTTCGCTGTCCCAAACATAATTTGGCGTTACATCACCTGCCGTATCCTGAGCAAAAATCGCGACAAAGTCTTCGCCCATTTGCTCTTCCATAAACTGACTTGCATAGCCTTTGTTGTCAAAGCTGATAAGCTGATTGTCGTTTGAGATGCTGGTTGTATGCACACCAAACCAGTTGATGGCGGCCATGGGTGTCCCGTCCAGCTTATCGATACGCAACAATTTCATTTCTCTATCCACTGCCAAATGCCAGTCCTCCTCCTCAAGCGGCTTTACTTCAGGGTTTTTATTGTAAGCTTCGAGCGATCGATTGAAGGCTACGGGCACATCAGGGTCAAAGCTGCCTTTTGCCCAGTACAATTTAGCCTCCTGAACCGAATTTGCAGCCTCCAGTATCGATAGCGCTGTTCCTTGTGCGACTTGTTCGAAGATGTTTTTTCTAAAGCCTGGGATGGATAGATTGTACAGTAAATGTTGAGACATCCCACCAGGTCCGCTATGTGTGTGTTGAGCAGTAAGCATGACATTGGAATCGTTCCATCGACCTTCGGGAGCTTCTTGCTTCAAGATTTGTATAACTCGCTGCTTCAATACTATTGTGTAGAAACAGATTTCAGCATTTACAAAGGCAAAGACATTTTCGCCCTGTTCAAACACCACAGCCCTTACGCTCAAATTATCTTTAACACCTTTGACTGTTTGGAAATGCATTCCGTAGCCCATCATGCCATATCCCAGCTCATAAGCCGTAATATCCTGCTTGGAAGTACCAACTTTTAACATGTGGCAAAGGTAAGCAATATCCTTTAATGCCACTTAAAAAAAGACCGCCTATCCCCAAAGGAAAAGGCGGTCACATTTATTTAAAATTGGAGTTAAATCAGAGCGTCAAAGTATACTTTAGTGTGAAGTTTCGTGGAGCCTCCACCATCGCAGGACGCACAGAATATTCGCTGTTTAATAAGTTGCCAATAACAAGAGAAAGCTCATTTTTGCCCATTTGCAAAGCGGTCCTCATACCCACAAACACACTGGGTTTATCTTTATTCCTTTCACGATAGGAAGTCAAATCCGGAAGTACGGTCTCGAAAATTGCATCCACAGCTTCCATGTAACTTAGGTAATTGATATTTCCACCAATTGACCAGGCCGGTGTGATTTTAGTCTGCACATCGATCTTTGCCGTATGACGGAATCTATACTTTAGCACATTATCGCTGTTGCTCGAAAGCCTCGCATTCTTTTGCCCTGGCGTTTCAACTTCGCCTTCCTGCACTTCTGAAGTATCCCATTCTGTATGTTTGGGATCAATGTAAGTGTAGCCCAACAATATGTCTGTCGATTTACCAAACAATTCGCCTTGACCGGCAAGGGTCACTTCCGTCCCTGCGATCTGCGTATCTCCAATATTAACACTTTGGAAGCCGACCAATAGGCCATTTGCACCACCAAAGGTAAATTCCATCATGTTTTGGTATTCCGTGTAAAAGACCGAAAGATCGGCAAAACCTTTCCACTCCCCCAGCTTCAAACCCTGCTTGAGTCCTAGCTCAGCACTCCATCCGGTTTCTGATTCAAGCGTTGGATTTGCAAAAATGCCGAGAAAGCCAAGATTAGTTTCAACATATCGCTCAGCAATGGTTGGATATCGATATCCTTGCCCCCAGGAACCGCGCAAGAAAGTATATTGACCCAATTCGTAATTAGCACCAAATCGGAATACTGGTTTGGCCTCCCACTCATCATCAGTATTAAGCTTGTTCATTTCATATCTCGCTCCGAAAGAGATGTTCAATTTGTCGTAAAATTTCTTATCCAACTGTAGATAGCCTGCCAGATTGTTAGTCGCATAGGTGGTATCCCCATACAATTCCGCTTCAATTGTAGCATAGGTTCCGACTACACCAGTAGACATTACAATTTCAGACTCCTCCCAGTTCTTTTGGAACTGATATTCTCCATAGTAAAGGTTGGAGGAATTACTTTGGTTGGTATTATTAGTGTTTTCCGAACGGTAGAAGCGGCTCAAAATCTTGTGCCGATTACCATTCGCATCAAAGTAAGTAACAAAAGGGTCTACCGTCATCCTTAGACTCTTGTTAAGTGGCGTGGCCACAGAGGACCAGGGCTTGTACATCTGCTCTTCATCTCCATTCCAGATGAAGAAGGTTCCGCTGTAGCCTCTCTGAAAGTTGAAATTTGCCCCTAGAGACAAACCAGAGATATTCTTGAATCTGTACCGCGTTCCAAGATTCACTCTTGCTCTTCTGTTAAACTCATCCTTTCTCCAGCTCTCTCGATTGTACAGGTAAGTACCCGCAACAAGGTCAAACTGGCCAAACTTCTGCTTGTGAGAAACAGATAGTCCCGTTTGAAATGGTTGATCAACCCAAAACAGGGCTTCCGGATTTTCCTGCTCCGGATCATCCCACCAGGCCTTTGTTACTTCTTCAGTACTTCCATCTTCAAGCGTTCGAGTAAAGTTGTTATCTCTCGGATTCTGATAGATTCCACCAAATAAAGAAATCTTGGTTACCGGCTTAGATTTTGCATAAGCCGTTCGAATGTTGATAATTCCATTAAGGGCAGATGAACCGTAAAGTGCTGAGGCCGCTCCCTTAACTACTTCCACTTGCTCAATATTTTCTACTGGTACAAAATCCCAATTGGGAAAACCGGCATCACCTGTCAACATCGGCAGGTCATCAACAAGTAGTAGTACCCGACTACCTGCTCCGTAAGAATAACCCGACCCTCCACGAATGTTAGCCTGTCCATCGATAATATTTACCCCGGGAATTTTTTCGATAGCCTCATCAACCTGAGTCGTATTTGCATTTTCAATAAAATCCGGCTTAATGACTTCCATACTTACTGTCACCTCACCAATCGGCTTTTCAAACTTGTTGCTGGTTACAACAACCGTGTTTAGTGATAATGATTCTTCCTCGATCATCACATCCATTGTCTTGGATTCGCCTGCTGCAATCGTGACTTCGACCTCTTTGTTTTCATAACCAACGTAGCTGAATTTCAAAGTGTGTGTACCAGCCGGCAGTGAAACCGTATAGTTGCCGTCGAAATCAGACTGGCCACCAGTCATGCCATCTTCTCCCAGGTCTACGGCGACATTTACAAATGGTAAAGGCTCAGAGGAGGCCCCGTCTTTTATCGCACCACGGACTGTGCCGTTCTGTGCAAAAGCGGAACTGCCTAACACCAAAAATGCGCAAAAGAAAGCTAAAATTTTTCCCATTTCCTCAATATGTTAGTTAGTATGTTGAATCCGGATATGATGCCGGAGTGTCGCTAGACAAGTTAGTTAAATCATAGAATAATCCTTGAAAATATGGACAAATTCGGTGACTTATGGCGAAGCCGGACGACAATTGACTTCTTCCCATTTGGCAGCAGGTCAAAATATTATTCTTGTGAACAGTGGCGACAATTAAATCATAAGCTGACGGAATTGTTTCACTGTTTTTGCAGTTATTTGTACCGGAGACGATACTCAGGATTTATGAAGGCAACATTTGTACAAATTAAGCTTCGCCTTCAACTGTACTCTGTATAATTCGACCAGTTGTTAAGCTAGCAAACTAAATTTTTATGCCGGAATTTCTACGAAAGCCTTTCACTTTTGATAGGGTTGTGCGAATCGCATTGACCGTTTTCGTTGTTCTCGGACTCTGGTTTTTTCTACGGGAAATCAGTGGAGCTTTAATTCCCTTTGTGGTTGCTTTGTTGCTGGCTTACTTGATCAATCCGGTTGTCAATTTCTTCCAAAAACGACTTTTCTTTTCCAATCGAATGATGGCCGTGATTGCAAGTTTTTTATTGCTCATTATCATTATGGGTGGAGCCATCCAATGGGTATTTCCGATTGTCAAAGCTGAAGTGGACAAGATGGCTTATTTAGTAGGGGAATATACCAGTGAGATACAGGGTTCCGGCTATGTGCCAGAATTCTTTGAAAAACATATTCAGCAGCTAATCAAAGCCGAGGATTT
>JAHDEE010000283.1 GCA_020629005.1 Chitinophagales bacterium | reverse complement strand
GGTGATCCCGCCTTCTGTCTACCTGAAAGCAGTTCTCAAACAATAGAAGTTCAAGCTGCACCAATTTTGGCTTTGCGACCGCTAAGCCTTGTCTGCAATGTGTCTTCGATTGGATCAACAGTGGATCTAGATGATTTGATTATTTCGGGAATGGTAGATGGATTCTGGACGGATGTGACGACAGGTGATGAGCTAAGTAATACTGTAATAGATTTTGATGGTTTTGCGGCTGGCACCTATAGTTTTATATACACCACCCAAACGGCTGCGATTCCCTGCGAAGATATATCGCAAAGCGCCGACATTATTGTAGAGGATTGCAGCGTCAACACAATCTCTTTCCCCAATGCATTCAGTCCTAATGGGGATAATATGAATGATGTGTTTACAGGAATAAGCAGATTGAATCTGACATCGTATAATCTCTTTGTCTATGACAGATGGGGGAAAAATATCTTCGTATCCTCAGATATCAATGATGGCTGGGACGGAACCTATAAAGGTGAAGCAGTAGATCTTGATGTATACGTATGGTACTGCTTTGCTACTTTCCCTGATGGACGGGAGAAACAGTTTAAGGGGAATGTAACGGTAGTTAGGTAATTGAAGTGCCTGAGCGTGCATTGAATGATTTAGAGATCGCTGCCAATAATTCGTCTGCGTTTTTCAGCGCGGAGGTGAGACCGTGCAAAATAGCCCCGGGCGCAGCGGTAGGCGGCGCTCTGCCAGTGTGGTGAATGCCAGCCAATAGCGGCTCCGACCAAAGGAGGAGACGCTAGTGGATGTGCATGAACAACTGGCAGAGTGCCGACTACAAGCGTAGCACGGGACTACCGTTGGCGCGACCGGGACACTCTCGCTCCAAAATAGAAGACTTTGATTAGCGGTTATCACTCACTCAAATTTCGCAAGTCCGGATTGAAAACGATGGCAAATTGTATGTGGTGCTTGCCAAAGTCATTTACATTCTGTCTTAGATAACCGATTTGTGCTTGCGTTGTCTTACTAAACTGGTAACCCAAGGCACCATACAGACGATTGCGATCGAAGAACACCTGTTTCGTATTCATAAATATCTCGTCATATACTCCAAGGAACAGGGTTCCGGGGCTTATCGTTGGCTTATTTAAAGGAACAAAGACCATAAGTCTGTACCGCAGCCTGTTTCTGTAGTCGTCATTGACCCAGCGTTGTTCTACCCTGTAGCGATGCTCGAACTTAACCCGATCGTATTTATTGGTCAGGATCAGTTGTTGGAATATACGATGCTCCTTGGATTCCGGTTCTTTTTGCTCGCTCTCGTATACATGAGAAGCGATATAACCATAGCCACCGGTTAGTATCAAGCCATCCATGAGATGGTAGTTTAGTCCAGTCCTCAAGAGCAGTTGCTCTATCGTTCCTGGTGCTACCTCATGGTTTCGGTATTGAACTTCCGAATGAATGCTGAGCTCGTCGCTTAACCGATTTGTGCCGAAGTACATCAGCCAGTTGCCCAATTTATCTTCTTGCGCGAAGCTCTGAAGTCCTGCAAATAGAAATGCGAGCGCTAGTGAGCCTCGCAAAGTAGCCATTCTCATTGTTTTAAATTTTGGCGGGGAAAATACAACATGAATCTTGAACGGGCAAGTTTGAGTCATCTTTGCAGGCAGATGTTCCATCAATCGCTTATCTTGCTATTCAGCAAAAGCCAAACGATGTTTCATAGTCTACAAGAATATCTACGTTATCATTTTCACCATCCAAATTACCTCTTTTTTATGGTGAGTCTGATCATGCTGATCATCGTGCCTCCTTTCTCTGAGTTGTTTGAAACAGGTCCTCTCTTGCTTGATTTCTGCTTTGGTCTTGTGATTTTGATGGGTATCTTTTATACCACGGAGAACATTCGACAATTCCTATTCCTCGGTATATTAGGCACTGTTCTATTTATCGTTTTTGCCTTCGGCAGGCATGGTGAAGTGTATAATTTCCTTACTCCTATAATGGTGCTGATCTTCTTCCTGATGATCTTCAGAAATCTGATCAGACATATTTTCTATACTGATCGTATTGGCTTAAATGAGGTTTTTGCAAGCGTGGCCGGTTATCTGATTCTGGGAATTATAGTATCTCCTTTCTTTTTCTTAATTGAACAAACTCTGCCAAATGCATTCACTTTGCCACATGATGCCGAATTCTACGACTTCATCTACTTCAGTTATATTACCCTGACCACTATCGGTTTCGGTGATATTTCTCCCGTTCACCACATTGCCAAATCTTTCACCATCGTGGCGGGCATTTTTGGCCAGCTATACCTTACTATTCTGGTGGCCATTATTATAGGCAAATACCTGGCCTACCAGGAAAGAGAATAATACTCATCCAATTCCATGTCTAAATGCGGGAAGATTAGACCAGCCTTCTGCCTTGTAAAGGAGGATTGCGGTTTTTACTGTGGTAGCTTGTCCCTTGCATTCACTATTCTTCGAGATCCTATAGCCTGTGTTTGCTGACTGCTGTTGCAGCTATCACTAGAGCTAATCGCAGTTAGGGGTAACAATTACAAAAGTTCGCTATACCCTTTTAGAGTTGGGTCTCTCCATAGCTTTGCGAGGGCTTTTGTGGTTTTACACACCTTTGGACAATTGGGAATCATCCAGCTCAACATCATTAACTCAAACACAGGTTTTATGGAAAAAACATCACAGAAAATTGAGCAGATGAGAATTTACCTAACTATTCTGCTAATGCTTATTGCAAGCACAGGACTAATGACAGCGCAGGAGGATGTTACTGAGTGTCCCTACTTCTCGGTTACTACGGAAAATCCTGAAGAACTTCAATTCTCTCTCTTGTCTACAAACGTTGATGCCACTATCAGTGGAGTGATTGCCAACGTAGTTGTTGAACAAACCTACTTTAATGCAGGAGACTCACCCTTAGATGCCACTTACGTGTTTCCCATGTCATCACAGGCAGCCGTATATGCGATGGAAATGGTGGTAGGAGATCGCACAATTGTTGCCGAGATCAGGAGAAAAGATGAAGCGCAGGAAATCTTCAATGAAGCAAACGAAGCCGGGGTTACCGCCAGTCTATTGGAGCAGAACAGACCAAATGTCTTTCAAATGAGCCTGGCCAACATCGCTCCCGGAGAAAGCATCCAGGTATTGATGACGTACACAGAGCTACTAGTTCCAAACGACGGTGTGTACCAATTTGTATTCCCCAATATCGTTGGCCCTAGGTATACGACCAGTAATGAACCCTGGGTTGTACAATCAATTGAAAATGCAGTTCCACTCGCGCAAACAGACCTAAACATTTTGCTAAAGATCAATGCTGGAATGCCGTTGCAGGCAGAATGTTCGTCTCACCAGGCAACTTTCGATTATCAGTCAAACTCTGCAAGAACCACGGTAGCAACAAATCCTGGAAGCGATTTTATCGTAAACTATACGCTGGACGGAGACCAGATTGAAACCGGACTTTTACTTTATGAAGGAGAAGAAGAGAACTTCTTTCTTTCGATGATTCAGCCGGCGAGACCGGATTTGCCTTTCGAGAGTCCACCGCGCGAGTACATATTTATCATGGATGTCTCTGGTTCGATGAATGGTATGCCGCTGGATTTGTCTCAACAGCTGATGCAAAATTTGCTGGATGGGATGAACACGGAGGATAAATTCAACATAATTTATTTTGCAGGAAGCTCTGCTGCACTTGCTGAGAACTCACTCGAAGTAAATCCTGAAAATATTATGCTCGCCCAAAATATGACCAATGGGCAGAATTCCGGTGGCAGTACAAATCTGCTACCTGCAATGCAAAGAGCCTTGAATATGGAGGGTACAGAAGGCTTTTCCCGCACCTTTGTTATACTTACAGACGGGCAGGTGACCGTAGAGACTGCAGCGTTTCAGTTGATCCGGGACAACCTCGATGAAGCAAACTTCTTCGCTTTTGGAATTGGCAATAGTGTCAACCGTTACATCATCGAAGGGCTAGCTTATGTTGGGGAAGGAAAGTCTTTTGTAGCAACCTATGGGGATGATGTAGACGAAATCGCGGAGCAATTCGAGCGCTACATTGAGCGCCCTGTGCTTACCAATATTGAGGCAGATTTTGAGGGCATCGAAGTTTATGATATCGAGCCCTTGACAATTCCAGATGTTTTTGCGCAACGTCCGATTATTGTCTTCGGGAAATATGAAGAACCAGCTGATGGTACTATTAGTATTTATGGTGATTATGGAGATGGTCACGTCGCTGCTTCTCTCGATTTTGCTGATTACGCTGAAGACACCGAGGAGAATATAGCTTTGAAATACTTATGGGCTAGGAAGAAAATTAAGCTAATGTCGGACTACGGTATAGGAAGCAACGAACAGGACGAAATTAGTATTGAAGAGGAGATCACGCAGCTTGGATTGGATTATAGTCTGGTAACCGCCTTTACATCTTTCGTTGCTGTTGACAGTAGTGCATTAGCCAACCAAACTGAAGAAGCTGGAAACAACCCAGACGACGGAGTTTTTGTTAGCAATGATGATCTCTTAGCCTCCTCGATTGCAGATGCTTCGCTATTCAGGGTCGTCGGTGCAGTCACAGAAGTAGAACCACTCTTAAGGCTTAAACTAAACGATCCGGATAACCTGGCTACGGAGCAGTTGACGATTCAAATTACAGATATCAACGGACGATTGATTGAGACCATTAGGGTGCAAAGCGATCAGATAAAGGAAATATTGGAGCTTGATTTGGGTCCCCTGTCAGCGGGCATTTACTTCGTTTCATTTGTATCTGAGCAACAAATCCTTGCCAGTGAGAAATTCATGATCAAAAGATAGATGGATACTGGTCGCAGACCAGAGGCGCTCGTGGTGCTTTTGGTTTAGACTTCCGATTTGGACCTACACGCCTGATTAGGACTTACACTACTTTGGAAGTACGTACAGCTTAGCCCGATAGCCGTTGAGAGCGACATTCGCTCCTTTGCGCTATCGGGCTTTTTGTGTCTTTGCAAGGTCATCGAATGATAGCGGCTAATTCTAATCTACAGAGTTTTAGCCACTTCCTTGGGTTTCCTGCTCAAGTTACTGACGATTTACGCCAGTAACATTGTGTGGGATTTGTTAACTTTGCGTGCTGACCCACCATTATTCAGCGTCAATAATTCTTCTTGATCGGAGTATATTAGCTCACTGCCCCTCTGCCTTTTGGAGGCCTTAGGTCTGCCTCTAATGGGAAGTTCTTTCGACGCTTCGTGCTGCTAACCAAAACCAAAACTTGATATGAAAAGATTTTTAACACTGGCAGTATTGCTGCTGGTACAAGCGCTTTCTGTACAAGCGCAGGAACGCACTTGCGCCACAATGGATATTTACGATGCATTTATGGATGCAAATCCCAAGGCACTCGAAATGCGGGATGAAGTGGAATTGCACACCGACATGGTGCTCGACCTCGGGTTGAGAACAGTGACAGGGACAATTACGATTCCTACAGTGGTGCACGTGGTGTACAATGGCGAGACACAAAATATCAGTGAGGAACAGATCCAATCTCAGATTGATGTGTTGAATGAAGACTTTAGATTGCTCAATAGTGATGCGGATGGTTTTTGGCCTCAGGAATCTGATGTTGAAATTGAATTTTGTCTAGCGAGTGTCGATCCGGGAGGCAATGCCACTAATGGAATAACGCGGACCGCGACAGACACTCAGTCCTTCGGCCTTGATGGAAATGTGAAGTTCGATGCCACAGGTGGAAAAGATGGTTGGCCTGGTACAGACTACCTCAATATTTGGGTTTGTAATCTTGGGGACGATCTCCTGGGCTTTGCACAAATTCCCAATGGAGGTCCTTTGGATCGTGATGGCATTGTTGTGGGCTTTGATAGCTTTGGTACCGTCGGTACGGCAACGGCACCTTTTAATTTGGGGCGTACAACTACCCATGAGGTGGGCCACTGGCTTAATCTCTTCCACATCTGGGGTGATGGACCCTGCGACATTGATGATTTGGTGGAAGACACACCGCCTGCAGACGGTCCAAACTACGGCTGTCCATTGAATGCATTTAGCTGCGATACGCCAGATATGCCACAAAACTATATGGACTACACAAATGACGCATGCATGAACTTGTTTACTCAAGGACAAAGAGAACGTATGCGCGCCTTGTTTCAATATGGTGGAGCACGATCCTCCATACTGCTGTCGGAAGGTTGTGGCACAGCTGGTGCAACTGCTGATCTGCCCACTTGCGCTGATGGACTGCAGAATCAGGGGGAGACTGGCATAGACTGCGGTGGACCTTGCGAGGATTGCACATGCGAAAATGAACTTGTGCGCTTGAACATCAATTTCGATATATACCCCGATGAGACCACCTGGCAGATTACTAATGCCGAAGGCGAGATCGTTCATCAGGGAGGTCCCTATGAGTACCTGGAGCAATCTTTTAGTTTGAGTTTTGATCTTTGTCTTGACCCTGGCTGCTATGATTTTGAGATTTTTGACACATTTGATGATGGTATTTGTTGTGGATTTGGAAATGGATCATATAATCTAGTAGCCAATGGTACGCAATTGATTAGTGGTGGAGCTTTTGGTAGCTCCGAAATTCAGTCCTTTTGTGTAGGAGGCGTTCTTTGCAATGTCGGGGCAAGTTGTAATGACGGTGATGTTTGTACTGTCGAAGATGTCTTTGATGCTGACTGCAATTGCGCCGGGACATTTGTGGATACAGACG
>JAHDEE010000042.1:17808-37132 GCA_020629005.1 Chitinophagales bacterium | reverse complement strand
CTATTTCTGTCATACTTCGTTGCTCGTCGGTCGCGTAGCTAAGGCTATGCTCCCTTCTCGCGCCTTGTCTGACAAAAAGATAAGCTCCTAAAAGGTGTCACGAACTTTGTTTACGCAGCACAAGTACATAGCAAGGATTCCAAAGGATTAGCCTGTTCTGAGAAATTTCGGAGCAGGCTATTTTTTTATTTTGGAGCGAGGCAAATCCGGTCGCTTTACCTTCTGTCCTGTGCTCCGCTATTATTCGCTACTGCACCAGCTGTTCCTGCTTCTGCTATGTGGTCTTTCCGCAAAGCTCCAAGCCCCCATAGCAGAGCAGTCACCACGCTGGCTCAGCAGCTCATACCACTTCGCCCAGGGCTATTTTGCATCTCCCTTGTCACGTGGACACAATTGATCAAGTCGTATTCTCTCGATGCAGCTAGCAGTGTTGTGTTATGGTAGTGCGTTGTCGCTTCCTGGGCGAATTTTCGCTCTCAGACTTCATTATTCCATGCTCATGGCACTATTTTCTCATGTAATTCATTTGCCAAAAGAAGGTTGTGCGAGAGATTTAATTTCTTGTAGATTAATGCCTTGTATTGAGTGAAAATATGTTTGCATGCTAACAAATTGAATGTAAGTGACTTAATGAAAATGGCTTAAAAAGGCCCCAAAAAATGTACCTCTGAAAGATGACTTTTTGTAGTAGGTAGGGTCTTAATTTTGAAAGCACGACAAACCCACTACGCCTCCCACCATGTAGCCATTAAGTAAGAAGCAAATTTGTTTGGTCGCGAATTGCTTCAGTTTTTTTAAGTCTTAATAATAGGTAACATGATGCGTTTTAAGTCAATTTTCACTTTCCTAGTTTTGGTTCTCATTTTTGCTCCGGTGTCTCTTACAGCTCAAACAGCTAATCCGGCTTCCAGCATTACAGAACGATTCAATCCTATTAGCCAACAGTGGGAGAATATTCAGAAACTGACTTACGAATTCGGAGAGCAAGGTGAACAAACAGCGCTGGTAGCTCAAGTTTGGAATGATGAAACTTCAGACTGGACCTTGTTTTCGGATACCAGAAGCGAATACGATCAGGCAGGTAATCTACAAGCGGTTGGCACTAAGCTTTGGCATGCTACGCAAATGGATTGGGTTAATGCGCAACGTGTCGACTACACCTATAGTGGTACCACCCAAACTTCTTCATCTCTTTACAGCTGGAATGATGTCGAGGCAGATTGGACCGCAAGCGTATTTGAGCAGATTGTGTCTGGGAAGTCAACTTCCAATTTCGATCATGAACAGCAGATCGATACTGTCTATGATGCTTATGGAAGAGCCACTGAATCCACCATTACTTCCTTCACAAATGGTGAGACCCGAAGCATGAGAATCGTATACACCTACTCTGCTAAGGAAGATGCGTCAATGCTAGATACAGCAAGCATTCAAAACTACCCTAATCCTGTTGCGACCTTCACGACAATCGAGTTTGACCTTGCTCTTGCTTCAGAAGTGAATATCCAAATGTATGACATGCAGGGACGAATGGTTGCGCAGATTGCCAATGGTGCTTTTGATGCTGGTACACAAACCATTGATTTCGATGCAAGCGATTTGACTCCTGGCACCTACCTATACACATTGACAGTAGACGGTGCCCAATTGGCTGCCAACAACATGATCGTAGTAGGACAATAGAACCAAAAAGAAGAGTTGTCAAAAACTCAAGTACCTATTATGACCAGTGAGGGAGAATCCATTTGGATACTCCCTTTTTCTCGTTGTTACAAAGTCTTGCAGCAGCTGTGCTGCAAAATTGAGTACATTCCTATTGCACGCTTACTGTAGTTCTGTTGTCATCCCATACTCGATCAATCAAGAGTCTTCTTGGGTCAATTGCTGCCTTGGCGGGCTGCTCCTCTAGTTTGAAGTTAAACACCGATTCCGGTTTGTCAAGATATACGCGCTGTGTGAAGAATAAATCCTCTTCAGCCCGATCCGTGAAGAATCCGATGTCCACCCAATCTCCTATAGGTACCTCTGTTGGTTCCCCTTTTTCATCCGACTTGAACTTACTTGCCTTGACGCTTACTTCTACCGATATCGAGCCATCGGCATTGGTGGTCGATTTAGCTTCGCTTGCGCGTAGGTCATAAAGCGTGATATCCTCAAACCAATCCTTCAGAAGGTATTGCAGACTATCGGGGACCTCTGGTTTCAAATAGCGCATGAAGTCGTGTGAAGTAGGGTAGGGTGGAGGCTTGTAGCTATACTCGGCCAGGAAGTTTCGCAGAGCTCTGTTTACCTTATCCTCTCCAATATAATCTTGAAGAGCAAACAGTATAACAGCTCCTTTGCCGTAATGGATATGACCCTGGTTTTCCACCTGCTTTAGAGGCACTTCTTTATCTGTTTCCTGAGTTCTTCCTCGAAGGTATCGATCCAGATCATACTTAACATATTCCCTCATCTGCAGGTCAGTGCTTTGATGCTTCATTACCATCAGGGAGGAATATTCTGCAAAGCTCTCACTGAGCATTGTTGAGCCTTGCATCTCAGCGCCGATCACCTGATGCGCCCAGTATTGATGGGCCATCTCATGGGCAATGACTGCATTCACGAAATTGCTTTGACTTTCACCTTCCAGATTGATGATAAAGCCCATGGATTCTGAATAAGGCATTGTGCCGGGAAATGCTTGGGCGAAATCCGCATATCTCGGAAACTCAATTATCCTGGCTTCTTTATGGTAGTAAGGTCCAAAGTTTTTGGTATAGTATTCCAGAGAAGCCTCCAATCCATCTAGCATCATCGGCACATTTTTCTCATGAGCCTTGTGGTAGTAGATTTCAAGTGAAAGCCCATTCCAGTTTCTCTGTGCAAGCTCATAATCTGCCGAGATAAAAGAAAAGAAATTTTGAGAGGCCTTTTCAAGTTTGTAGTGATATTTGCGTCTGCCGTTCTCCACTTCTTGGCTAATACGCGTTCCAGGTGCAATGGCCATCTGATCTTCAGAAGTACTGATGAAGGTTTCTACATCAACCCAGTCAGACATTCCATTGGTGAGATAATTAACTTGACATTTCTTGCTGCAAACAGGTTCAAGAGCCGGCATTCGGTCCCGTTTTGGTAGATCGTACTTTGCTCTCGTGTTTTTATCAAAAACCTCAAATGACGGATCATAACCGAATGATGGGAGTAGATTTCTATTGTTGAAGAAGGTGCCATTTTTCACCACCGAGGTATTGGAAACGGTATTCTCAAATCCCTTCGCTTTGTAACTGGCATTGCATACGATTTCCATCTGTTCACCAACCTGCAGCGGGCTTGCAAGTTTGAAGATTTGGTATTCGGTGTCCTCGTCGTGAAACACCAATTCCGAATCTTTGATCTGCAACTCTTGCTCGTATCCATCCACAAGTGTAAAATGTAAAGAGTCTATAGCAGTGTCGCCCAGGTTTCGGACTTGTAATATAGATTTTCCCTTCATTGCCCTTTCTTCAGGGTAGATGTCGATTTCATAAACCACACGCTCTACTTTTGGCATTGGTACATCAGCATATTTCTTGTATGCTTTCTCATACCTTACCGATTTTTCTTCCAGTTGTTTACTGGTTTCGTAAGGGTTGAGGATTTGAGTATTGTAGAACAGCCAGCCGAACAGTGCTACCCATGATACGCCAAAGCAACCTAGCGCTCCATAGTAGGCATTCCCCAATGATTTTTTGCTGGATACATAACGATCTCTAATGCTTTTGTTTTTTCCTCTGGGCCAAAAGAGTCCAGCTAATACCAGCAAGAAAAAAGCAAAGATCATCCAATAAGAGGAGAACCAGAGATGACCGGCAGCACCGGGTCCATTGCCGTTCATATCGGAGTACATGGTTTTGGGAGTGGTACCAAGCATCATCATCTTGCTTTCCATCTTGAGGATGCCAAAAGCAAAATCCAAGGCAAACATGAACAATATAGAAGCAAAGTAAGCCAGGTATTTTTGGTTGATGATCACTTGCATGAAAATCAGGAATGCTCCCCAAATCAAATAGCGAATCAAACCGCCAGTCAGAAAATCATACAGGTACAATGCTGGTTCAATATTGGTGTAACCCATAAAGAGCTGATAAAGGACTCCTACAAGCATGAGTATTCCGTGTAGCAAGCAGGCGAGCGCCACCACTGAAAGAGACTTAGCCAGCAGTGAAACCACAGAAAGGTGAGGAGAGCTGTCGATCACCTCATTGATATGATTATCGCGATCTCGCCAAACCAGCTCACCGCTGAAGAAAACAAGGATAATCATCACAAACAAGGTAGAAATCCCGTTGATCTGGTCCAGCATCTTGTAAGTGACCGGATAGGATTTCAATCCAAAGAATTCAAATCCACCGGATAGATTCAACACTAACAAAACGATAGCAAATAATCCCAGGATGATGAAGACGGTACTTTTGGTGATCGACAGAAAGTTAATCTTGAAGAAACTCCAGAAGTTCGACCAAAGCGAGGAACTTTGACTGTCTTGTTGAATCATTGGTTTCGCTACTGCCGCGATGCTGCTACTCGCTGCAGCTTCTACTTTTTTGCGCACCTTCTGCGCTTTGCTGGCAAAGCTAAATCTCCAATAGGCAAATGCCAATATCAAAAAACCGATCAATGTCCATAAGATTCGGTTCTTCAAAACATACCCAGTAAAAGATGGGTCAATGGTGTTTTGCTCAAAGGGACTAAAATATTGAGTATCGAAAGAATAAGTGCTGACAGCGAATATGTCGACCATGGCCGCAAAGGCCCTGTTGTCCATATCACTGGTAAGATTTAACGAAACGATATAGGTGACGATGATCAACAAGGTCCCGAGGAAGGACACGATTGTGTTTTTGAACTTTGTTGCGAGTGCGAAGATGATGGCTCCGGCAAAAAAGACATTTGGAAGCACGAAGATCAATTGACACTTTAGAAAGGCAGTCCAGGGAGTAGGGCCAAATCGCTCAGGTCCAATCCAGTTCATAGCGATGCCGATCGATGGTCCGACGACAAAAGCCGCGTAAATTCCCAGGGATACCAGAGTCGACAAAACAAAAGCACCCGCGAAGCGACCGAAAAAATAACCTGCCTTACTGATCGGTGTGCTGAAGAGAATTTCGTGAAAGCCGCTGTTGTGATCTCGAAGGGCAGCATTATTGAAAAAGGCTGCTGCAAACAGAAGCCCAAAAATGTTGAGAATGCCGACGAAAGTTGCCACAACACTTGGTGCGTTCTTGTGTACATCTCCTACGACTCCGCCTATTACAACAGTGTCACTGACTACCGCTCCGAAGACCAGTAGAAAACAAATAAACATAAAGATATAGATCATCGGGCGCTTGAGAGCTGTAAACACCTCTCGCTTAAAGAATTCAAGGAACATGGCAGAGGATTTAGGCGGTTAACTGATGGGTACGGGTGAAGAACACATCTTCCAGATTCGGCGGAATGCTCTCGAATCCACCCTCAGGCTGACCAGCGCTTAAGACATGGATGACAGGTCTGCCACCAACCATCTTATCCGATATGACCTGGTAATTGGATTTGTACTGCTCCCTTTCGGACCGTTCGATTTGCTTGCGCCATATTTTACCCTCCAGCGCGCTGAGTGCATCGTTTGGGGTTCCACTATACACAATAGCCCCTTCATTCATAATGGCCATGTTTGTACACAACTCCCTCACATCGTCCACGATATGCGTGGAGAGGATAACGATCACTTGCTCGCCAACTTCTGCCAACAAGTTGTGAAATCGGTTTCGCTCTCCGGGATCCAGGCCTGCTGTTGGTTCATCCACAATGATAAGCTTTGGATCGCCGATCAAGGCCTGCGCAATGCCCACACGCTGTTTCATGCCACCAGAAAAGCCTTTGACACTCTTCTTTCGCTTGTCAAAGAGATTGACCTTTTGCAAGAGGTAGTCAACAAGCTGCTTGCGCTCTGACTTATTGCTTACTCCTTTGAGTATGGCAACATGATCCAGTAGCTGCTCCGCAGTGATTTTGGGATATACACCAAATTCTTGAGGCAGATAGCCAAGGAGTTTACGTATAGACATCGGGTCATTTAGAATGTCGATATTGTCAAGAAATGCGCTTCCTGAATCTGCCTCTTGTAAGGTGGCCAGTGTGCGCATTAGAGAGGATTTGCCGGCTCCGTTCGGTCCAAGCAGACCAAACATTCCTGTGCCTAATTGCAGGCTGACGTTTTTAAGTGCCTGCGTGCCGTTTGGGTAGGTCTTATTCAGACCTTCAATCTTTAGGGTACTCATACATTTGCTTTGTCGGTTCCCTCAAGATAAGCAGAAAAAATGATTACGATACTTTGCGTGATCTGCCATCACAGGAGGGCAATAGTCAGCAAAAATTGAACGGCTAATGTTGTATGACCAGACTCTTACTTATATTACCTTCGGGAGTCCGAATCTCTGCCATGTACACTCCATCACTTAGTCCGGAGCAATCCAAGGAAACAGAAGCTGAACGGCTGTCGGTACTGTTTGACAGGACGATTTGCCCTTTGGTGTTCATGATGAAAATTGCGTATATGTCGCCGCGCTCGCTTTCAAAACTCACTGGGCCTGAAGTCGGATTAGGGCTAATCAAGATGTCAGGCATCGCATACTCCTGAACTTCTGCCAGAGAGCTGGCTTGGGTCTCTCCAAGGTCAAATCTAATTTCAGACAAGCCAAAGCACAGCTCATCCCCCCAATTGTTATTGCTTACAATCAGTAACCAGCGAGTCTGTAGGTTGTCGAAATTGGGTCCTGAGAAACCAGTATAGCTATTCAGTCCTGATGCTTGTTCAAAAGTACTGTTTCCCCAGAATAGCCAGTTTTCCCCATCATTGGAAGCGTATATCGAAACATCCCTCATTCCTTTACCCGTCTCACCAGCTACGTTGTAATTCCAAACATGGCTGCTGGTTAATGCATATACTTGTCCAAAGTCGTATTGCAGCCAGTGAAATCCTTCTTCGCCGGTTACTGGGTGTACACTTGACTGGCAAGACTGCCAGGAGTCTGTTATGGTATTGCTGTGTTCGTCAGTTGTACACTGTGCTTGCAGGTAGACACTCAAAAGCAGTACTAGTAGAACGTTTATTAGTGTTTTCATCAGTCTAGATTTGAGCGAATCCAATAGGATTTTCAGTAGAGAAGATGTTGTAGAAATTGGCAATGTTTGGCAGTATAATCGGAAGGTCTGTTTTGGCAACACCAAACCAGGTTGCCAGTTCAGCGATGTATGAATCTGTGCTGGTTGTTGGTATGATTACACCATTGTACAGATCAAGATCATTGCCGAGATAGAGGTCTGGATAGCTGCCGTACGTTTGTCCTCCGTTCACAGCTCCACCCATTACCATTTGATGCCCTCCCCAGGCATGATCAGTCCCATTGCCGTTTGAAGTCAAGGTTCGCGCAAAGTCAGAAATCGTAAAAGTCATCACTTCATTTTCAAGTCCCAGCTCCTCCGTTGCAGCATAAAACTCAGACATGGCTCGACTAACAATACCTAACATTTCCACCTGCTTGTTCAACACTTCGTCATGGTGATCCCATCCATCAAATTGCACAAAGAAAATTTGCCGGGTCATGCCCAGTGATTCGCGAATTCCAATGGTCCGGGCAATCATGTGAAGGGCTTGAGAAAGCTCGTTTTCGGAAAATACCGTATTCACGTCAAACTGCGCAAGCGCACCGCTAAACAATTCGTGGCTATTTTGAGCATAGCGTATGGTATTGGCATAAGTCTTCTTGAACATGTCCGTGTAATTGTGATCAATCAGATTGTCGATCACTTGTTTGCGCAGTGCATTCCAGTTATCCGACTCGGTATAACCATTTATTCCCTGACTTCCTTCAATTGGGCTAATCGCGTACTCGATAAAATCCCTGCCGGTCTGAAAGACGTTGGTTCCAGACAAGGAAATATTCATCGAAAGATTGAGATTATCGTTTACCGAGGCATGCAGTAGATCGGCTATCTTGCCGCCCCATCCAATCGGGCTTCGCTCGTTAGGTACTGAAGTCTGCCAATGCTTGATTTGATCTTCATGACTAAATAGCCCCAATGGAAAATTGCCTTGCTGGCTCAGATATTGGGCTTTAGTCACCGGCTCCACCAGCGTTCCGATATTGTTGACAAAGGCAAGATTTCCGCTTTGAAACAGCGCTGCCAGCTCTGGCATCGCAGGATGCAATCCGAGGCTTCTACCCGAAACGTCAGTATAATTTAGATCCAGCAGCAGGTTTTGTGGGATGGCCAGGTTGGAGCGCACCTCGGCATATTCCGCATACTCAGACGTGCCATATGGCACCAACATATTATAGCTGTCGTTGCCGCCTCCCAGCAGTATGCAAACCAGGGCTTTATAATCAGAGGCAGGGCCCGCTGACAAGGTCGCTGCAGCGGCGCTTGCTTGCAGACTTTGCCAGGTAGACAAAAAGGTGGTCAAGCCAATGGCTCCACAAGCAGCCTGTCCCAGGAATTTTCGGCGATGAATTTTTCTCGTTTCTTTGCTCATGGGGCTATTTGAGGATGGTGTAATCCGGTGAAATCATTACAAAGTAAATGGCCATGTGTACTGCATCTTCAGGATTGTCGTCAGCATACCCCGACAGTGGATCAATCATGATTTTTATCGCGTCTATGGTCTCTTGGCTGAGGTTTCCATGAGCAAGCAGCAGGTTCAGTCTGTCGAGTAGCAAATCCGCATCAGTTGCAATTTCATAGAGATCTTCCAGCTCGTATTTCATTTCTTTCTCTTCTCCATAATTGTCCTCAAACCATTCTGCTGCCTCTTCGGCATATCCAAGGGGTGAGGAAACTTCATAGCAAGGGTTCCAGGCGCACCAGCCCATGAGGTTAACATAGCGTATCGATGTGATTGCATTATGTATTTGAAACTCGGGAGCAACAAGGCCAGCATCGAATATTTGTCCGTTTGGCTGATGAAAGGGAGAATAGAAGTTGAAAACAGAGGGTGCATCCAATGGTGACTGCATCAGCAATTCCGACTCTACCCAACTGTCCTTCCAATAGAAGTTCATGTCATTGTAAGCATTGAATGCTTTTAGTAGTTGTGTCCTTCGCAAGAGTGGCTCACGAAGTTTACCATTTGAAGCATGCTCGATCCACTCGCAGTCTCTGGCTTCTGTGTCGAGCAAAATAGATCTGATCACCGACTTCATATCCCCGCGTACACCTTGTCCATTGTCCGCAAAGGCAGCTGCCACGCGTTCTACATACTGTGGGCTGGGATTGGATTTTACCAGGAATTGAATCAAACGTTTCCCAATGAAAGGGCCAACATTGGAATGATTAAACAGATTGTTCACCGCCATTTCAATATCCAACAGGCCATCTTGGCCTGGCGGAATAACTTCATCACCCAACAAGGTCTTGCTGCTGGTCTCGTGATAAAAATTGTACATCTTCATTGGATGAACCCGATCGATGCTGTACAGTTCGTCTCCAAAGCTGACCGCTGCACCCTCTCCCCAATTTACATTGCAAGGGAAGAAATCGCCTTCGAGACCAAGCAACGCACAAGACTGATCCCAATCTTGTGGCCCCAGTCCTGTGAAAATTTTGGCATATTCCTTTACATCATTGTTGTCATAAGTCGCGATATAAGCTCCATTACTGTCCGCTTTGCGAATTCCATTTTGTTCCAGCTCATACAGGCCGATCGTGAAGAGCTGCATGATTTCCCGTGCATAATTTTCGTCAGGATTTGTGTTAAGGTCCGGGTTAGCTCTGGAGTTATTGAGGTGGCTCAGGAATGAACCCATCGCAGGATGCAGACTCACCTGATGCAAAATATCCCTATAGTTGCCAAACGCATTTTGATATAGAATGTCATAAAAGCTTGCCATGGATAGGCCATAGTCTCCAATTTCACTGCTACCAGAGATCACAAATATCTGGCTAAGACAAAAGGCAATTCTTTGCCTCAAATAGTCGTCTTCCGTCATAAATCGATCCCACCAGCTCTGCCGAAAATGTCCTCCATAAATTCCAAGCTCAAACTCTTCTGAATTGATGTGATCCTCCCCATAATAGAGTTCTTGCCAATCCAATCTAGTATGCACCTGTGAAATGAGGTGATCCAGATAGGAGCCAGCAGGTTTTTCAAATTCTTCATTAATCCAGGAGGAGATCCCAATCTCCCGCACTCGTTCAATCTCTTCCATATTTGCCCCAAAAGTGGCTTGGCCGAGAAATCTGGAAGTGCCAATTTCATCGTAGCGCATGCCCCAGCCATCAATCGTGTGTGCGGCATTTGATTCTCCTTCATCAGAGCTGCTGCTCACTTTAACACCGATGCTATGACCTGCTCCAAGATAGTCAAGATGTGGTTGTGCACAGATGGCGGAGCAAATGCAAATCAGCATGAGCAAGCTAAGAAAAAATGGTGGTTTTCGCATGAAGTAAAGATATTTGATACTGCCTGGAATTGCAATACCTTTGAGCCCATCGAAGAGGGTAATATTTTCCCCTGCAACTGCTAAGACAGATGCAATCTTAGCCTAGAAGAAACTTATGCTGCTTCGCAATATTCTTACTGCCCCTCAAACCCGTGCAGCCGATGCCTATACCATTCGAACCACTGGAATTAGTTCTCTGGAGCTTATGGAACAAGCTTCCAGAGCCTTTGTAAAAGCCATTGAAAAGAAAGGGCTGGATCGAAAACGTATTCTGGTGGTTTGTGGAGTTGGGAACAATGGCGGCGATGGATTGGCTGTTTGCCGTTTATTGCTGCAGTTTGGCTACGACTGTCGAGCCATGCTGGTGAAGTATCGGCCACAACTTTCACCAGACTGCCAGGCCAATCTTGATCGCCTGGAGTTTGTTCAAATTCTGGAACCCGAAATGGCACTTCCAGACTTCAATAATTGTGATCTTTTGATCGATGCTTTGTTTGGCACTGGGCTAAGCCGACCTGTGACAGGTTTTCCGGCTCAGGTAATTGAGGCAATGAATGCTTCCGGCAAACCGATCTTCTCTATAGACCTTCCTTCTGGTTTGTTTGCAGACGAGATTTCGCCGGATCAAGGAAGCATTATCTCTGCTGACCTGGCTATTAGCTTTCAACGCCCAAAACGCTGCTTCTTCTTTCCGGAGTCGGCTAAGCATCTCAAGCATTGGCAAGAGGTCGCTATTGGTCTTGACGAAGAATTTATCCAAAAGCAAGACTGCAAAGATTTTGTGCTCGACGAAGCAATTACAGCGCATCTTAACCCAAGGCCTCGTGTTTCTCACAAAGGCAATTACGGTCATGCACTTTTGATAGCAGGCTCTAAAGGCAAAATGGGGGCCGCAGTTTTAGCCGCCAGAGCTGCCTTGCGCTCTGGTCTCGGCCTGCTCACCGTGCATGTGCCTACCTGTGGCTATGAGATCATGCAGATTTCGATTCCGGAAGCAATGTGCAGCATTGATGCGGATGTAGAAGTCTTTACTGCTTTACCGGAAATTGACCGATACCAGGCAGTGGCTATAGGTCCTGGCTTAGGCACAAATGACAAGAGTCTCGATGCCCTGGATATGCTGTTGGAACGGTCTAAGAAGCCATTAGTTCTGGACGCCGATGCCTTAAATATGCTTGCAGCAAACCCTGAGCTATTTCGCAAACTCCCCCTTGCCTCCGTATTGACACCTCATATTAAAGAGTTTGATCGATTGGTCGGTCCTTCTCTCAATACCACAGAAAGGTTATCCAAGCTACGCGCCTTCTGCCGGCAGACCAATTGTATACTGGCCATGAAAGATGCTCATACGGTAGTCGCCTGCCCAAGCGGTCGATTGTTTTACAATACTTCTGGCAATCCAGGTATGGCGACTGGAGGAAGCGGAGATGTTCTGACCGGTATTGTAACTGCTTTGCTGGCTCAAGGCTATGATTCGCTTACAGCCACTTTGCTCGCCGTTTTCTATCACGGCAAAGCAGGCGATCTTGCGGCTTCCATAATGGGCTACAGTGCAATGATTGCCTCCGACCTGATCGAGAACCTCCGGCTTTGAAAGCTACGTGCCACGCCACGATCAGAATAGCCTCGACCGCAGCGGTACAGGGTGCCTGCATGCGCCGGTGACTGCCAGTGCATGCTGGCTCCGACCTTAGGAGGAGACGGCAGGCACTGAGCAGGAACAAGCAGGCAGGTGCACTGTAATAGCGGAGGCCGAGCAAGCCGGTAGCGCGAAGGGAAAACGTCTCGCTCCAAATTTTTATCATAATTATTGTTTTCGACAGCAGTGGAATTTGAGCTAATTCTTCGCTGGATAAATTCGTCACTGCCGGCGCATCTGTGCTACCTTTCTAAACATGAAAGATCAGGAATGGCACAAAGGACGTGGGGCGCAGATCAACACACCAAATCCTTTTTGAGAAGCATTATTACGAACAGGAAGAGAGGCCGCCCGAGCAGCAGCTCTCCACGCAATATATTGATGTAAAAGCCAAGAGTATCCTGAATAAGGTTGACTCTCCGGATGTACCCTATCCCTTCTCGCTCAATCCCTATCAGGGCTGCGAACATGGATGCATTTATTGCTATGCGCGCAATACCCATCCGTATTGGGGTTACTCGGCTGGCCTTGATTTTGAGCAAAAAATACTGGTGAAAAAAGATGCAGCGCAATTGCTTGCCAAGCGACTGAGAAGTAAAAACTGGAAAGCCGCACCGGTGATGCTAAGTGGAAATACGGACTGCTACCAGCCGGTTGAACGCAAGCTGAAGAGGCATTCCGCCGCGTATACTTTCTACCCGCTATCCCCTTCTTTCTCAGTTCCAACAACTGTTAATTTTTCTAAAAATTTCTCGAAATACTACGATTGTAGTTCCTTAAAAACTACATTTGTAGTATTACAACACCGATTTATGTCAGAACAGATCAAATTAGATGAGCTACAGCTGAAGGTAATGAATGTGCTTTGGGAACTTGGTGAAGCATCCGTCAGTGAGATTCAGTCGGCTCTTGAAAAGCAGCGCAGTTTTGCAAGCACAACCATCGCAACCGTTTTGCAGAGACTTCACAAACGAAATATTGTTAGCTATAGGAAGCTTGGAAGGCAGTACATTTACAAAGCTGAGATTAGCAAGGATCAAACCAGGCGTTCAATGGCGAGCAGGCTTGTGGATCAATTATTCTCCGGTAAATCTTCTGTTCTTGTGAATCATCTGCTGGAAGAAGGCTCCTTTGAAGCCGATGAACTTTCTGAGTTGAAGCAGCTCATTGAGCAAGCGCAGAAGAGAAACGAGCAGAAGAAATAGAGTGCTAACAACCCAAATTGACGATGATGACCGAATTGATTTACAGCCTTCCCCATCTTTCTATTTTAGCCTTTGCCCTAACCTTCGTTTTGCACAGTAGCCTTTGGATTCTGGCAATAGCGGTTTTGAAAAATCTACCATTTTTTCAGGGTCCATGTACGGCGAATTACCTTTGGAAAACCGCCATGCTCGGAGGCCTCTTTAGCAGTTTGTTGATGTGCCAGACTGGAACCAACGAACTGTCGATTGCGCTGGGAGAATCCCGGACTTTCCGGTCTATTCCTGCTCTTCAATCGGAGCTGCCACGATGGTCTGATTGTGAGAAGGCCGAGGCTGTGTTACCGATGTCCTTGCCACCAACAGAGGGACTACAGGTAGCTACTTCATTTAAGGTGAATGGAGCTATTGACGGCTTGATTGCTAATTGGCCGCTGTTGCTCTGTTTTGTTTGGATTCTAGGATCGCTGATCCTGCTTCTTCGAATGTACCTGCAGCACCGAAGCTTTATCGCCACTGTCGGTCTACGTCGTCAGGTTCTGGTCCCTGAACTACTGGATATGTTTTCCGAACTAAAGCAACAGGCAGGTGTAGAAGCGCAAGTTCGGCTTAGTCACTCGCTTGATTTACAAAGTCCCATTGTGCTGATGGGTAAGGAGATATGTCTACCTACGATAGCTGTTCAGGAGATGGAAGAAGCTCATCTAAAAGCGATGCTGGCACATGAACTGGCTCATATCCGGCGAAAGGACTTTCAGTGGTCGGTACTTTTGGCCATCGTAAATATTCTGTTCTTCTTTCAGCCTCTGCTGTTTTGGGTGAGGAAACAAATCGAATCCAGCAACGAACTAATCTGCGATGCCCGTGCAGGCAACTACACTGGTAATCGGATCGCAATGGCTCAATGTCTGCTTCAGGTTGCGGAGTGGAAATGTCGCGAACTGCAAAGCTATCCGTTTGTCTCTTCGATGTCAGCTCGACCATCCGAACTGCAAACGCGAATCCGCTCGCTGCTTGCTGCTGGACCAGAATTGAGCCGAGGCTTCTACAAGTTTAGGGCAGCGGCACTTTCTTCTTTCGTGGCTGTGCCACTGCTGTTTTTCTCTCCAAGTTTTGATCTTGGTTTTGCCGTTTCTGAAAGGCCTTCACAGGAGATCCCGAAGCTCATTCCGGAGCTACTGCCTCCTGTTCAATTGGCACATCAAGACAGAGAATTCCTGGACAGAGAAAGGCTCGAGCAAGCATCTAAATCAAAGCGTAATTGTGCCTTTCTACTAGAAGCAACCGTTCACAATGACCTGGAAAGGATGATCGAATTGCTACAAACCATCGACGCGAATTGCCTCTACTGTGCCACTGAGTCGGCAAGCGCTCCGCTCAACGCCGCTGTGCGACTTGGCCACTTCGAGGCTTGTGTTTTGCTGTTGGAATCAGGGGCCGACGTTTATCATCAGGCAAGACAAGATGAAGGAGCAGTTATTGCTGCTGTCAATAATGGTGATCTGAGAATGCTTAAGCTGCTGCAGGAATATGGGGCAGATTTGAGAGATGTGTACGGGGAGTACGGAACACCATTAATGGCAGCAAAACACAGAGGAATGCACGAGCTTGTAGATTTCCTTGAGGCCATGTAGCCAATCGACAAGAATTTAGTATTACACCATTGGACTCGAACTACTTGAGCAATTGCTCTTGAACGGGAAGAGTCTGTCATTTACAAATTCAGAATTCCTAGTCATGAGATTCAAATGGATTTGCCTGATCGGCGCAATATTGTTTTCGGCTAAAATCTGGGCGAACAGTGTGAGGAGCGTTCCTCATCTGCAGGCTGAGGCGGAAATAGACGGCTTGTTGGACGATCAGGTCTGGCAACAACTCAGCCCAATTGAATCATTTTACAACCATTTTCCTGTAGACACAGGCATGGCCATGCGGCAGACGAGTGTAAAGATTTTCCATAATGGAAAATTTCTTTTTGTCTCGGCACGCTATGAAGATACGGAAGCGATTAACAATGTAAGTTCTTTGAAAAGAGACGTATACCAGGAGGCGATCTTCCTGAGCGACTGCTTTGGACTTGTCCTTGATCCATTTAATGAAGGCAGCAATGGCTATGTATTTGCGGTCAATGCAAGTGGGGTTCAGTTTGACGCGCTGATCGGGGGCATTAATCAGCTAAACGATAGTTGGAATACCGTATGGAAAAGTGCAGTAAGTACTCAGGGAACAATGAAGTATTATGAAATAGCGATTCCGCTCGAAGCTATCAATTTTCAATCGGATCGTTCTACCTGGGGATTCCAGTTTTTTGTCAATGATAATAAGATTCCTCAGATTTCTACTTTGGTGTACAGTCAGCGAATCTACGAACATTTTGACCTTCGATTTACCAGAGAGTTTGAGCTTGAAAATTTGCCGACTTCGGTTACGCGACGATTCTCCGTGCTACCTTCTTTGACCTATAGTCATCAACGGGATCAGGAAAGCGATGAAAAGAGTGATCGCTTGACTCCCAGCCTCGATGTGCAGTATAACATCAACTCGGCTCTACGTTTGGACCTTACTTTGAATCCGGACTTTTCTCAGGTGGAAGTCGATCAGCAAGTGACTAATCTGAGTCGTTTCGCCATAAACTTCCCGGAGCGACGAAAATTCTTCCTGGAAAACTCCGATCTCTTTAACAGCCTGGGAACCTCCCAGTGTGATCCGTTTTATAGTCGCAGAATTGGTGCAAGTGCCGATATTCTTTTTGGCGCTAAGTTATCTGGTAATGTTGGAGCACGAACAAGAATTGGGCTTCTGAATGCTCAGACTAAAGAGGAAGATGACCAGCCTGGTAGCAATTATGGGGTGGCTGTTGGAAGACGTCAGTTTAGCGAATCCATTTATGGTTCCATGTTTCTGGTGAACAAGCAGACGGATAGTGATTACAACAGAGTGACGGGCCTGAACATGAACTATAATTCTCCTAATAACAAGGTGATTTGCAATTTCAATTATGCCCAAGCCTTTACTAATGACCAAAAAGGTGAAAATGCTTTCTATGGTGCATTTGCCGCGTATGAGACGCCGAAATTTGTTAGCAAATTGGGATTTCAAAGAATAGAGAAGAATCACATCACGGAGACAGGGTTTACTCCGCGCTTATATAACTACGATTCCGAAACCGGCGAGACTACCCGCGAGGGAATAAACGTGATTTTCACGGAAGTGGATGTGATTCAATATTTCAAAGAGTCCAAACGTGTGGATTGGCTGAGAAGGGGATTGGTACGAACATTTACCATATTGGATATCGACTACGGATTCAAGGAAAGTGAAATTTTCTTTATCCCTATGTCCATCCGCTTCCGCAATCGCAGCTATGCCTATTTGTCTGGAGTAAGTAGAATCGAACGCCTGCGATATAATTTTGATTTTCTGGCAAATGGTCAACCGATTAGCCCGGATGATTATTTTTATACTTTTGGAAGAATGGGTTTTTGGTCTCCTACGAATCGAAAGGTATATTATACGGCAAAGGTCGAAGCAGGTCAGTTTTATAACGGGACAAGGCTGCATACGCAATTGACATTGCTCTATAGACTATTGCCACGAGCAGTGGTATCTGCCAGCTACAACGTAAATAGAATTGATTTGAAAGAGCTTGGTGCCAAAGACTTTCACCTCGCCAGTCTCACTGCTGAAGTTTATTTTAGCAATCGCTTAAACTGGACCAGCTACTTTCAATACAGTACTCAACAGAATAACTTCAACATCAACAGTAGAGTGCAATGGGAGTATCGCCCGCTTAGCTACCTATTTCTTGTATTGACCAACAATTATACCGAGCAATTGCAGTCGAGAAATTGGGGTCTCAGCTTCAAACTGAACCGAAGAATTGATTTCTAGAGTCCGTTGGCAAGAGTCGCATCGGCAACGATTGGCGCTATATTTCTCAGCGATGGCAAAATATCTGTCAGTCAAGAGCAGCTTTGATTCGGCCCGGGTGGAATATCGAAAGTTTCCATGTAAGATTTGAGTAGGGGTATCTTGGCAGGGTTTCTGTAGCGGTGTAGATGGCCTTATAAGGCCAGGTCCCTTATGATGAAATTTATCCGTGTTTTTAACATTGCTCTGCTAGGGCTCTTGAGCAGTCCCTTGCTCTTTTCACAAAGCCTATACGATGGATGTATAGGGGGTAATTTTGGTATTGATGCCGATCTTAATGTGAATGAGGCGCAGTATGGTAACGCTGCTGGTTCCGGAGCCGACACAGATGACTGGTTCGAAGGAAGTACGGCCGGTGCAGGGGTAGGGGTGATCAACGAAAGCAACACAGCAACACATGCGAGTCAACTTTCAGCGGGGAATAATGTGATTTTTTACGAGCCAATGTCTCTCCCTCAAAATTCTGTAGAGAATGGCTCAAGGCTTTTGGATGCAACCTATGCACGGGATTATTATGGTGGGTCCGGCACAATTGACATTACTTCTTATACAGCCGCAAGCAAGAACGGAGAAGACCCCTCGATTTGGGACACAGGTCCGGCCAATGTGCTCAAGAAGAACGATATCATAGATGCCTTTGCACACTTGCGAAGAGAAGGGACTCTAATAACGGATTCTTTATGGCTTGATTTGGGTTTTTCCCGTGTCGGTACCACAGGTGAAAGCTATTTCGATGCCGAGATTTTTGCGCAGGAAATGAGTTATGATCCCGTAAACGAGCAAATGAGTACTGCCGGTCCACATGAAGGGCATACTGCCTGGACATTCAATCCTGATGGCAGCATTGCAAGTGTAGGAGACTTGATTGTTGCCTTTGAGTATGCTTCTGGTGCAACTCCAATTTTGGAGATTCGAATTTGGGTGTCTAAGACTGATTTCAATACAGTGACTCCGACCAAATTTTCCTGGGGTACAATGATTGATGGAGCAAGCAATGCTTCTACCTACGGATATGCAGATGTACTTCCAGTTGATGGGAGCTCGTTTGGTTGTGGACTTGGCAATGATGGGTCCACCCAGACTCCACCTTGGGGTAGTTTGCGAAGTGATGGAACATACAGTACTACATTTGAAAATTACCAGTACGCTGAGGTTGGTCTAAACCTTTCCAAGCTTGGATTGGACCCCCTGGAAGTTGTGGGAGCTAATCCTTGTTCGGCACCTTTCAGTTCCATTGTCTTTAAAAGTAGGAGTTCTAATTCTTTCACCGCTCAGCTTAAGGACTTCAATGGTCCATACCCCTTTGGAGGAGTGCCTGCTATCCCTGTCGAGATTGTAGGGGATTCAATTACTTGCACCGATCCGGTCATTAGCCTTTCAGCGCTGGATTCTAGTCCTGAGTTTTACTACCGATGGGAAACAGCCGATGGCAATATATTGACCGATCCTGAGGCAATGGCAGTGGAGGTAGATGAACCTGGAACCTATGTGTTGTTTGGCGCACCAATCGAGGGCTGCGAGGAGGACAGTGATACCTTCGTTGTGGTGTTAGATACCATTTCGCCTATAGCCTTTGCGCAGGGAGCGATTATATGGGAGTGTGAAACACCAGTTCAATTGATTGGTGGCGAATCCGGGCATTTGTATAGTTGGACAGGACCAAGTGGTTTTACCTCTGCACTTCAAAATCCTTTCGCAACCGAGGTCGGCATTTATAATGTGGAAGTGACCAGAGAGCGAAATGGTTGCACTGCCAATGATACAGCCCTTGTTTATGCTGCTCCCTGCCTCAGCAATGATGTTTCTAGCACGATTGAAGATACTCCAGTATTGATCGACATTCTGGCAAATGATGAAGATTGGGATGGAAATCTTGATCCGGGGAACGTAAGACTGCTTACTGGCCCATCCAACGGCAGTGTTTCGATCGATCCTTTGACAGGTGAGGCCACTTATTCGCCGAATCCTGATTGGTTTGGAATTGACACTTTCTACTACATCGCTTGCGACTCTACATTGCTTTGTGATACCGCACAAGTTGTGATCACAGTCGATCCAGTGAACGATCCTCCTATAGCAGAAGATGATTATGCTTCGACACCTGAGGACAC
>JAHDEE010000042.1:2198-17708 GCA_020629005.1 Chitinophagales bacterium | reverse complement strand
GCGCTTGATGATTCTGGAACGACTGTTGGAACTATCCCGATCACGCTTGGCATACCGGAAAATGACTACGACATTGATGGAGAAATTGATCCCACTACTGTAGAGATTCTGGGTCCGATTGAAGGGGGAAGTGTTGAGGTAGATCCAATCACCGGAGACATGACATTCGTTGCCTCGCAGGGCTTTGCTGGTGTTGTATCCTTCGATTATCGCATTTGTGATGATGGAGACCCTGTGCTTTGTGATGATGCCACAGTTACCATTACCGTCTTATGTCCCTCAGTAGAAATGAATACCTGCGTTCGTATTATCGCAGTAGAAAGTAATTGATTTCCTGCATCGCTATTGTCACTTGGTCGGACCGATGCTATGGTACTATTGCTACGCAAACGAAGTTCGCAACACCTTTTGTGGCTTCTATTTCTGTGATCCATCGTTGCTCGTCTGTCAATTTGCTACGGCTATGCTCCATCCTTGCATCTCGTCTGACAGAAAGATAAGCACCTTAAAGGTTTCACATATCTTTGTTTTCGAAGCACTAGCCTTGCACTTAATGTCTTATTTTTTCCTGCATTTTCTTGTTCGTTGACCGTCTGGTGCTTTGGGATCAAAGCAATGTACTGATGTTTAAAGCCCACAATCTCCTAATTACCAATTGCTGTGGTCGACTTTGCAGCAAGACAATAGCTAGCTGACTCTTGCTGGTAACAGCTGATGAATTCATTTTCTGAGCGACCGAGTGGCAGCGCAGAATAGCCCTGATCGCAGCGGAAATGGGTGGCCTGGCAGCTGTGGTGACTGCCAGTGCCCGGTGGCTCGACGATAGGAGAGACAGCGGGCACTGAGCAGGAACAAGCTGCAAGGCTGCCCATTATAGCGGAGAGCAGGTAGCTCGTATCACCGTCGGGATCAGTTTCGCTCCGAATTCTTTGTTTAGTCTTACTCTTAGGAGCGTCAGGAATGTGAGAGTGTCGGTCACTTAGCGCTATAAACTAATTGTATAACATTAGTACATTGTTATTGAAAGGTGCTCAATATTCTGCGTAAATTTTAGTCTGCTTGCAAAGATCTTTATGATTTCTTGAAAACTTCTTCAAATGAACTTTAAGTTTTGGGCGTACATAAGCGCCTTTATCCTGATCAGTCATTCGCAAACTGTTGTTGGACAAGGCGCAACATGTGCAGATCCGATAGCTATTGGTGACACTCCGTTTTCATACAGCGGAACAACCTGTGGAGGAGGCGATGACTATGACGTGGACCCGGGTAGTAATTCAAATCTTTGTTTCTATTCGGTTTTTGGCCCGGGTCAGGATAACTACCTTGGGGGGGAAGACTTGGTGTTTACTTATACTTCTCAACTTGGCGGGTGTATTAGCTTTAGTCTGAGCAGTGATGAAGGTAAGGCACTGCATATTTTCACTGATTGTCCGAACAATCCGAACGTGGAGTGTGCCGAATTTGGTCAGACTGGTAGCAGCAGTACTGTCGAAGAGACGGTCATCTCTACTTTGGGCCAGACCTACTATATTGTTGTTTCTTCTACATCCGGCTGTATCACAGACTTTGATATGACGGTCGATGAGTCCTATGCTGCTGATTTTTGTGCAGATGCTATACCGCTTCAGGGTTTGGGTAGCAATTATTGTGCAACCGATCAAGGTGAGCCAGATAGCTGGACTCCTGAGCCCGGTATAGGTTCCCCTGATATCTGTCCTGGAGGTGGTTGGAGTGCGAATGACAATGGAGTTTGGTATACCTTTACGGTGGATGCCAGTACTCCACAACCTATTTCCCTCGAAATCTTTAATGTTGTTTGTGATGACACTGGTGGGGAGAATCTGCAATTGGGGATCTGGGAAAACAACGGCAATTGTACCTTGGGGAATTCAACTTTGATTGCTTGCGCTGTTGGGATCGGGACAGTCTCCATACTCGATGTGAATATGGCAATCGGAGACTACTATGTGTACGTAGATGGTAACGCTGGTGCAAATTGTACCTGGGGATTCAGCAGTGACGAGTTATTATGCAGTACGGGAGATCCGAGCTTACAAAGTTACGGTCCGTATTGCGCTGGAGATCCTATTACTACAACGCTTGCGGGAACACCAGAACTTCCGGGCAATACGCTAAACTGGTATGATGCCGATCCCGCTTTGGGTGGTACAGCACTTGGTACTGGGAATTCTATCCCTACTCCGGGATATTTCAGTAATACTTCTGGTTCTTATACTGTGTATGTGGCTGAGGCGGTTTCGGGAGAGGACTGTGAAGGGACTCCACAAGCCTTAACAATAGTGGTAGGGGATGCACCTACAGCGGCCCTGACTGGCAGCGGTACAATTTGTTCCGGAAGCGGAACGACAGTTGCGGTTGATTTGGATTTGACAGGCACGGGGCCCTGGGATGTTGTTTATGCGATTAACGGAACGGATCAGCCCTTGATGAATTATACTTCTTCGCCACAAACAATTTCTGTAGCAGAGGGAGAAACAATTACACTCACTAGTGTGGTAGCTAACACCTGCTCGGGTAGTGTTAGTGAAGCCGTAGATATTACCTTGATTTCACAACCGACAGCCACGCTCAGTGGTTCCGGATCGGTGTGTACCGGCAGTACCGACCTGGTGGACCTCAATCTGGAATTGACAGGTACTGGTCCGTGGGATGTAGTCTATTCAATTGATGGAACTGACCAGCCGTTACAGAGTTACGCAAATGCAAGTGAGGTAATTCAGGTCGGTGAAGGGCAGACTGTTGCTCTGGTTTCCGTGAGTGAGGGAGTTTGCTCTGGTACCGTTTCTGGAAGTGTTACAATTGGATCGATTGCTGCGCCAACGGCAACACTTTCGGGCGGAGGTGATGTATGTGCAGGTAGCGGAGATATGATTGATCTGACTTTGGAATTTACTGGTACAGGCCCCTGGGATGTGGTGTACTCAGTAAACGGCACAGACGAGCCTTTACAGACATTCACAAATGCAAGTGAAATTTTACCAGCGGCAGAGGGAGAGACGATTGCTTTGGTTTCTGTTGTTGAAGGAACTTGTTCTGGTTCGGTTTCAGGAAGTGTGACGATTGGTACAAGTTCGGGGCCTACAGCCAGCTTGTCTGGTAGTGGAGATGTTTGTGCCGGAAGTGGTGATTTGATTAATTTGGCTTTGGACTTAACCGGCACTGGCCCCTGGGATGTTGTTTATTCGATCAATGGTACAGATGAGCCTGTACAGACTTTTGCAAATGCTAGTGAAATCATACAGGCAGCAGAAGGGGAGACGATCGCTTTGGTTTCTGTAGTTGAGGGAACTTGTGTCGGTACAGTTTCAGGAAGTGTGACCATTGGTTCTACTTCAGGGCCTACAGCCACTTTGTCTGGTGGCGGTGATGTTTGTGCTGGCAGCGGAGATTTAGTTGACTTGTCGCTGGCCTTGACTGGCCCTGGGCCCTGGGATGTTGTATATTCTATAAATGGTACGGATGAGCCAGTGCAGACTTTTGCGAATGCTAGTGAAATCATACAGGCAGCTGAAGGGCAGACAATCGCTTTGGTGTCGGTTGTTGAGGGAACTTGTTCTGGTACGGTTTCAGGAAGTGTCACTATAGGTTCAACTTCGGGGCCAACAGCCACTTTGTCTGGTAGTGGAGATGTATGTGCTGGCAGTGGAGATTTGATTGACTTGACTTTGGAATTGACCGGCACCGGTCCCTGGGATGTTGTTTACTCGCTGGACGGAACAGACCAGCCTTTGCAGACTTTTAGCAATGCCAGCGAGATCATTCAGGCAGGGGAGGGGCAGACCATTGCTCTTGTATCAGTTGTTGAAGGCACTTGTGCTGGTGCAGTTTCTGGATCGGTCAGCATTGGAAGTTTGAATGCTCCTACAGCAGATCTATCTGGTTCGGGTGACATTTGTGCTGGAAGTGGAGATTTAGTAGATCTTGATTTGACATTGACCGGCACTGGTCCCTGGGATGTGGTGTATGCAATCGACGGAACGGATCAGCCGGTGCAAAGCTATAGCAACAACAACGAAACAATACAAATAGGAGAGGGTCAAACGATCGCTTTAGTTTCGGTTAGCGAAGGAACTTGTCCAGGAACCATCACCGAAGCAGTCAATGTAAATACATTGACAAGTCCCTCGGCTGAACTAACCGCATCAGGTTCTATTTGTGAAGGTTCTGGGGGGACCATTGATCTTGATCTGGTCCTGAACGGCACAGGTCCCTGGGATGTGATCTATTCGATTGATGGCACAGATCAGCCATTGGTTACTTTTGCTTCTAGTCCACAAACCTTGCAACTTAATGAAGGAGAAGTATACGAGTTAATATCCGTAAGCGCCGCCGGTTGTGCCGGATCCGTAAGTACTGCAGTAACAATTGACTACCCTGCAGCCCCAGAAGCAACAGTAGATACGCCTTCACCACTTTGTAATACCAGCGCAGGAGGATCAACCATCGATCTCAGCAGTTTGGTTTCTGCAGGAGATACAGGGGGCGACTGGACAGACACCGAGGGGTCGGGAGCTTCAGGAACACTTCCAAATCTCGATTTTGATGGCCTGGCGGCTGGCAGCTACACCTTTACATACACCACTGCAAGTGCCACTGCTCCCTGTACTGAGCAGGAATACCCAATATCCGTTTCCGTGGAAAATTGTGAATGCCCAAGTGTTGCGGTTCTTCCCGCAAGCCCAGTATGTAATGATGCAGGGTTGGTTGATCTTGCCCTCTTGCAACAAACAACAGAAAGTGGTTCCTGGAGTCTGGTTTCTGATCCAGGAGGGGCTAATCCTGCTACTCTTTCTGGTTCTGACTTTGATGCTACGGACTCAGACTCCGGAGACTACGAGTTAGTGTATTCGCTGGATACAGCACCACCGGCAGGCTGTCCTGACCAATCGGATCCTGTGATTGTTTCTGTGAGTGAGTCCTTTAGTGCTGGCACTGGAACCAGCATTGATGCCTGTGCGGATGAGACGACTGATGTGGATCTGTTTGCGCTTTTGACTGGTGCAGATTCCGGAGGTGCCTGGATCGAAACATCTTTGGTTCCATCAAGTGGATCAGCTTTTGACGCTGCTTTGGGAACCTTTAATCCAAACCTACAGGCAGCCAACTCTTATACCTTTGAGTACAGTCATGATGCAGCCGACCCATGTACAGACCCTTCAGCTACCATAACGGTTACAGTGAGCGAACCGCCTTTTGTTGATATAACACCCCTTAGCTCTGTGTGTAACACTACAACCGGAGGGTCTAGTATTGATCTAAGTAGTTTGATCATTTCTGGAGATGCTACGGGAAGCTGGGCGGATACGGATGTTTCAGGCGCATCAGGTACGGTTCCGAATCTCGACTTTGGCGGTATTGCAGCAAACACTTATATTTTTACTTATACAACAAATTCTGCAGCGGGAACTTGTCTGGAGACGGAGTTTCCTATCGCTATTTCTGTAGAGGACTGCGCATGTCCTTCCACAGCTATCCTTCCTCCAGGCGATTTATGTAATGATTTTGGTGCTTTGGATCTGTCAACGCTGCAAGTGACTGGCGAAGCAGGAACCTGGACAATTAGCAATGATCCAGGAGCCGGAAATCCAGCCACGATTTCTGGCGTAAATTTGGATGCAGCTGCAGCAGATCCAGGACAATACGAACTGACATTTACCTTAGACATGCCGCCCCCTCTCTTCTGTGATGCATTTTCAACGGAGAATCTGACGGTGAATGCGGCTCCTGCCTCTGTGTCGGGTGGGGGCGAAACGCTCTGTGCTGAGACTGCCGGAGTTGTAGATCTGAATAGCTACCTCACTGACGATCCCGGAGGAGGAGCCTGGACGATAGAGTCTGGAAACATAGCGAACTCTTTTGACGCGGCTAACGGAACTTTTGATGCTTCCATTGATACTGAAGGTCCTTACGAATTTACTTACACAATTCCGGCTGACTTACCTTGTTTGCCTGCCACCGCCCTTGTGACGATTGATGTATCCCTTTCGGCCCAGGCAGGAACTGGCGGAGCATTTGAATACTGTAATTCTGCTACTGATCTGATAAGTCTACAAGACCTGCTTGTCGATGAAGATGCCGGTGGCACCTGGATTGTTGCAACCGCCAACGAGGATACAGGCAGCTTCGATGCTTTGAATGCAAGTTTCAATCCTGATGGCCACTCAGCCGTCACCTTGGATTTTCTATATGAGATTGCCGGTGATGGCACTTGCCCTGCCGTTTCAGAAATTGTAACCATTACAATTTTAGAACAACCCGTTGCCGAGCTTAGTACTAGTACTACGATTTGTAATACAAGCGCCGGTGGTTCGACATTGGACTTTTCTTCTTTAATAAGCAGTGGCAATGAATTGGGTAGTTGGAATGATCTGGACGGTTCCGGTGCTATCGGGGCTTTCCCAGATTTAGATTTCGATGGCGTCTTGCCAGGAAGCTACAATTTTACCTATACGGTTCCTGCCGATGCACCTTGTGAGCCGCTGGATATTCCTGTGCAGGTTCTTGTGGAAGATTGTGCTTGTCCTAGCACAGCAATCGATGTTCCGCCTGTGCTTTGTAATTCGGATGGTACGCTCGATCTCGCAAGTTTGCAATTGAGTGCAGAGAGTGGCTCATGGACTATTTCCGATACTCCTGCAGGCTCGAATCCGGCGGATCTCACCGGAGCGTTGTTTGATGCAAGTGCGGCTGATGCGGGAGATTATTTGATCACCTTCACGCTTGATGTGGCTCCTCCTGCTGGCTGTGATTCTGAATCATCACAGGTGCTATCGGTGGTGGCTGCAGTGGATGCTGGAGACGGCTCTACTAGCTCCTCCTGTGCAGATGATGACACCCTTATTGATCTCGCTGGTCTGCTTTCTGAGAATAATCCCGGAGGCTTGTGGTCAATAGCTTCTGGAAGCCCACAGGCGGGAACCTTTGATGCAACTTCAGGAACTTTTGTTGCTCTCGGTAATGCTCCAGGTCTCTTTGAATTTCAGTATGAGCTTGAGACCGAAGACCCCTGTTTACCTACAAGTGCAGTGGTAGCAGTAGAAGTGATTGAAGAGCCGAAGGCAGAAATTGAGAGCACTGCTACAACCTGCAATACAAGTGCAGGAGGCTCAATCGTAAACTTCAACGATTTCATATTGGGAGGAGATGCTTCAGGACTTTGGGAGGATAGCTCAGTTTCCGGTGCCTCTGGTAGTTTTCCAAATCTTGACTTCGACGGAACACTGCCAGGTTCTTATACTTTCACCTACACGCTGGAAACGGCGCAAGACCCATGTACAAACCCTAGTTACGAGTTAGTCATTCTGGTGGAGGACTGCGAATGTCCAAGTGTAGCATTGGATGTTCCTCCGGACTTATGTAACCTTGATGGACAACTGGATTTAAGTTCCCTGCAAATTACAGACGAAACCGGTAGCTGGTCGATCACTGCAAGCCCTTCAGGTTCAAATCCTGCCAGTCTCAGCGGAAGCAACTTCGATGTGATAGATGCCGACGAAGGTAGCTATGAGCTGACATTCGTACTCGATGCGGCCCCTCCCGCTGGCTGTCCTGACTTTGCCAGTATCACGGTGGAAGTTGGCTCACAGACTTCTGCTGAGGTAATCAGTAGTAGTTCAACTTGTAATACCAGTGCCGGAGGTTCTACAGTGGACTTCGCTACCTTTATCACTTCAGGTGATGATACAGGTGTCTGGTCGGATATTGATGGCTCTGGTGCCAGCGGTGTCTTGCCTGATTTGGATTTTGACGGAGCAATAGCAGGGACTTATAGCTTCACTTATACACTCGATAGCTCTACCGATCCGTGCCAAAATCCTACTTATGATGTTTCCATTTTGGTGGAAGATTGTGAATGTCCTAGCGTGGCTATCGATCCACCAGGGACATTTTGTAATTCTCTAGACAATATTGAACTGTCGGATTATCAGATTACAAATGAAGTGGGAACCTGGAGCATCACAAGTATGCCGCCAGGTGACAATCCTGTCACCCTACAGAATTCCACACTGTCAGTAAGTGGTGCCTACGAAGGAGATTACGAACTCACCTTCACACTCGGGGAAGAACCTCCAGCAGGCTGTCCCTCCAGCAGTACGCAAGTGCTCGAATTGATAAATCAAACAGATGCAGGAACAGGAGGTAGCCTTCAAGTCTGCAATTCTGCTGAACCGCTCATCAACCTGGCTGACCTTCTTTTGGATTCTGACGGTGGAGGGACCTGGGAAGTGCTAAGCGGAGATTTGCAAGCCGGTACTTTTGATGCAAATGGTGGAACTTTCGATGCCTCTTCGAATACGGAGGGTAGCTACGTATTTGCTTATACATTGTCTGCCAATGATCCATGCGAACCAGCCACTACCGAGGTAACTGTTTTTGTTGCTGAGGAACCTTCTGCCGAATTGACACAAAATGCAAATGTCTGTAATACAAGTGCCGGTGGATCAACCGTCAGTCTCACAGACCTGCTGATTTCGGGAGACTTCACGGGTATCTGGACAGAGCTCGATGATTCAGGAGCAAGCGGCTTGTTGCCTGACTTGGATTTTGATGGAGTAGAGCCGGGTAATTACAACTTTGTATATTCACTGAATTCGGCCGCAGAACCCTGTGAGAATCCTTCCTACAATGTGGCCATCTTAATCGAAGATTGTGAATGTCCGAGTGTTGCGACCACAGCTCCAGAACCAGCATGTTCGCTTGATTCCAGCATTGACCTTAGCCAATATCAAATTACCTCAGAATTGGGGGGCTGGACCGTCACTGCTGCACCGGCAGGAACTAACCCAGCCCAAATTAACGGGGACATGCTGGACTTCGCTTCGGCAGACCCTGGCCAATATGAATTGACCTTTACGCTTTCGGCTCAGCCTGCGGCTGGATGCCCAGAGAGTTCAAGCCAAACAATAATAATTGCTGAGCCGGCTACTGCCGGACAAGGACTTAGTGAATCAGTCTGCGCAGAAAGCAGTGGTCTTCTGACCTTGTCTGATTATCTCGAAAATGCAGATCCGGACGGCAATTGGTCAAGCGACAGTGGGAATCCGGTAGCAGGATCCTTTGATGCTTTGACTGGGACCTTTGATGCATCTTTGAACCCAGCAGGAGTATATGGCTTCGAATATGCAGTGCAGTCCCAAGATCCCTGTCCTTCCGATTTTTCGAATGTGACGATCACTGTAGAAGAGCAGCCGACTGCCGTGGTAAGCAGCTCTGGATCCATTTGTAATACTTCAGCAGCAGGATCGCTCATAATTCTGGATGATTTCGTCACGGCTGGCGACCAGTCTGGTTCCTGGACCGAGACTTCGAATTCAGGAGCAGCAGTAGCTGGCAATACAATTGACTTTGATGGGGTGACCGCGGACAGCTACAGTTTTGTTTATGCGCTGAGCAGTGCCGTAGCTCCATGCGAAAATCCAGAATATGCAGTAGTAATTCTGGTGGAGGATTGTGAATGTCCAAGCGTCGCAATTTCAAGCTTTGATCCGACTTGCAATGATGACGCCGCCATTGATCTTTCCAATTACCAGGTGACAGATGAAGCTGGAACCTGGTCACTGTCGGGGACTCCTGCTGGAACCAATCCGGCCAACCTCATTGGAAGCAATCTTGAAATCTTTAACGCAGATGAAGGCACATATGAATTAACATTTACTTTGGCTGAAGACCCAGGACCTGGGTGTCCGATCAACTCTGTGCAACTTCTACAACTCGCCGCAGCTGCTGATGCAGGAACGGGCGGTGCGATTGAGGTCTGTTCTGACGACGACACCCAGATTGATCTTGCTACCCTATTGACTGGTGCACAAGCGGGTGGATTTTGGACTGTGAGCAATGGAGTGCCAGCAGCCGGTAGTTTCGACGCTAGCAATGCCCTCTTCGATCCATCTTCGAATGCTGTAGGCGAATTCGAATTTACCTACACAATAATAGCGAATGACCCTTGCGAGGACAGTTTCGCTACGGTTACAGTCATCATAAATCAAACTGTTAGTGCCGAGCTCAGTCCAGGAGGAAATACATGCAACACTACCGAAGGAGGATCAACGGTAGATTTCTCAACCTTCATTTTGAATGGGGATCAGAATGGAGACTGGGTAGATATACAGGGATCTGGGGCGAGCGGAAGCTTTCCAATCCTGGACTTTGATGGTGTCGAACCAGGTAATTATGATTTTTCATATACCCTGAATTCTGCTATTGACCCTTGTATTAACCCTGTCTACACGGTTGCCATATTAGTAGAAGATTGTTCTTGTCCTTCAGTGGCAATTAATGCGCCACCTCCTGCTTGTAATACGGAAGCCAACATTGAATTAACAGCCTTGCAGGTAACAGAGGAGGCAGGAACCTGGTCATTGTCATCTGTTCCAGCAGGCCCAGATCCAGCAGTACTCCAGGGCGATATCCTGGATATTCAGGATGCTGCGCCGGGAAGCTACGAATTAACTTTTACACTTGTCGAAGTGCCGCCACAGGATTGCCCCACATTTTCTGCAGTCGAATTTCAGCTTGCAGAGGCTGTTGCTGCGGGATCTGGTTCTGAGGTAGATGTTTGCAATACTTCAGTTGCACCAACAGATTTAGGCACGCTATTATCGGATTCGGATGCTGGTGGCACATGGTCCGTAATTTTCGGTGCACCAGTCAGCGGTAGTTTCGACAACGTTAATGGAACATTTGATCAAGCTCAAAACCTTGCTGGCCAATTTGTATTCCAATATGAGGTATCGGCTCAGGCCCCTTGCCCTTCTTCGATCACGGAGGTTGTGGTCAATGTATTTGAGGAGCCTTTTGCAACCTTATCCTCAGGAGCAAGCATTTGTAATACCAGTGCATCCGGATCTTTGCTCGATTTTGATAGCTTGATAGAGGCTGGCGATACATCGGGGAGCTGGACAGATGTAGATGGTTCGGGAGCCAGTGGAGATTTTCCGGAACTGGATTTTGATTCTGTAGATCCAGGGCCCTACACTTTTGCCTACAGTCTGAATTCGGCAAACCTTCCCTGTGAGAATCCAGCTTATGAAATTGCAATCGTAGTGGAAGACTGTTCCTGTCCGAGTGTTCTTGTCGATGCCCCTCCGGCAACTTGTGCTAATGCACCTGCAATTTCCCTTTTGGACCTCCAGATCACCGAGGAACCCGGCATCTGGAGCATTGCTGGATCCACCAACAATTTACCACAAATTTCAGGTGATGAACTCCAAGTACAGGATGCTGATGCTGGTGAATACGATCTTACTTTTACTTTAGATAATCCGGTTCCTGATGGTTGTGCGAATAGTCTCACTGTCAACTTTATCTTGAGCCAACCTGTATCCGCCGGGACAGGTTCTTCTGCGGAGGTATGCGAGCAAGAGGGAATACAAATTGATCTGGAGAACCTCCTGTCCGACAATGACGCGGGAGGGACCTGGTCAGTGCAAGCAGGCAGTCCGGCAACTGGAACTTTTAATGCGGCAGGTGGAACTTTTGATCCAGTCGGCAATGCAGAAGGTATCTATACTTTTGAATACAGCCTTAGCGCTGCTGATCCATGTTCCGATTCGGTCGCTGAAGTGACCGTAAATATTGCAGTTGCGCTCACCGCTGAAATACAGGCAAGCGCAAACACTTGTAATTCAGTTGCCAGTGGTACTGTACTGGACTTTACCGAATTTATTGTCGATGGAGACCCAGGCGGCATCTGGTCGGATGATGATGCTTCAGATGCGACAGGCGATTTTGATGCTCTGGACTTTGACGGGGTAGAGCCTGGTACTTACAGCTTTAGTTATAGCCTTCAATCTCCTGATCCATGCCCAGAGTCGTCTTACCAGATATCGATACTAGTGGAAGATTGTGAATGTCCTAGTGTTGCTACGCTTGAGCCGCAACCAGTTTGCGCTGATGCACTTTCCATTGATCTTGCAGCGCTGACCGTAACAAATGAGGAAGGAAGCTGGTCGGTCACGGCAGATCCGGGAGGTACCAATGCAGTTGTAGTTGATGGAAACAGCTTGCTCATTGACGGTGCTGATTCGGGGACCTATGAATTGACCTTTACACTTTCAGAAGCACCTAACGACGGCTGTCCGGAGACCTCCGTGCAGGAGCTGTTTGTTGCTCCGACAGTATCGGCAGGCACAGGTAGTAGCATCTTCGTGTGTAATGACGATGCAACGCCAATACTTTTGGTCGATTTACTTCAGGATAGCGATTCAGGTGGTGCTTGGAATTTAGCTTCCGGCACTGTAATCGACGGAAGTTTCGATCCTGGATCTGGCACCTTTTCCGCACTTGATAATTCCGCAGGCGAATATGAATTTGAGTATTCGATTGATGCTGTAGACCCCTGCCCAGCCGCCTCAAGTCTGGTGACCATTAATGTCATAGAGCAGCCAGCAGTGGAAATACAAGCTGCGGCAAATACCTGCAACACAAGTGCTGGTGGTTCAGTTTTAGATTTCTCTGCTTTCCTTCTCTCCGGGGATTCCAGTGGAGATTGGATTGATGTGGACGACTCGGGAGCGAACGGCACTTTTCCTGTTTTGGACTTTGATGGACTTACGCCTGGAAGCTATAATTTTACCTATTCCCTGTCTGGTGTGCAAGCGCCTTGTCTTGATATAAATGAACAGATCACTGTGCTGGTAGAAGATTGTGCCTGTCCGTCTGTTGCGACCTCTAGCCCAGATCCACTGTGCAATGCTAACGCCATTTTAGACCTGGCAGAATTGCAAGTAACCACAGCGGCAGGCTCCTGGACCATCAGCGCTGTACCTGATGGTTCCAATCCAGCAGCATTAGATGGCTCCACCTTTGACGCCACGGGCGCAGATCCTGGCGCTTATGAATTGACCTTTACACTTGATGAACTTCCGCCCGATGGATGCTTACAGTTTTCGACTCAAGTAGTTGAGTTGTCCGAATTTTTGAGCGCTGGTTTTGGTACCACTTCAGAAGACTGCACTAATGATGGTGAAGATCCGCTTTTCCTTTTCGGCTATCTTTCTGATGCAGATCCAGGCGGAACCTGGTCTAGCATCGGAGACCAGCCGGATCCCGGTACCTTTGACCCGATTGCCGGCACTTTCGAGAATTTTGGACACGGTCCTGGGAATTTTGAATTTGTTTATTCGCAGAATCCCGATGCTCCTTGTTCTAGCAGCGAATCTACAATTACGTATATACTGTTGGAGCAGGAATTTGCCACCTTGGTCCCGACTACTAATACCTGTAATGCTAGCTCTGACGGATCTTTGGTAGATTTTAGTACACTGATTACCGATGGTGAAACAGATGGCCTGTGGACTGATGATGAAGCAAGCGGTGCAAACGGAAATTTCCCATTGCTTGATTTTGACGGCGTCGATCCTGGTACCTATATTTTCAGTTATGAGCTCACAGACATCCAAAGTCCTTGTGTAACTCAGCAATACGCTATGGAAGTAGTAGTCGAAGATTGCAGCTGTCCGAGTGTTGCGCTGACAAATCCCGATCCGCTGTGTAATGATTTCGGTACGCTCGATTTGAGTTCTTTGCTGATCACACAAGAGCCAGGCAGCTGGTCCATCTCAGCGGATCCTGGAGGTGGCAATCCTGCTGCGATTTCTTCAGCTGGCATTTTTGAAGCAAATGAAGCTGATGCAGGGCTCTATGGGCTAACTTATACCCTCGATGAAACCGTTCAAGCAGGTTGCCCTCAGGATGCAAGTGTTGAAATTATTGTTGCAGCAGCAGTAGATGCCGGAAACGACAACGCTCAAACCTCCTGTAATGATCCGGGTACAGTTTTGGATTTGACCTTGCTTTTGAGTCCAGATATTACAGGTGGAATCTGGTCTGTTGATGGTGCAGCTATACCTGCACCCGGCGCCTTTGATGTTGCCAGTGGCAGCTTTACGGTAGGAGACCTGGAGCCAGGTGTTTATGAGTTTGACTACACCTTGAATGCAGATGAACCCTGCGCTGCGTCTGTTGCTAATTTTTCCATTACGGTTGAGTTTTGTGATTGCGAAGATCCAGCTGCACCTATACCAGTTTTGGATCAAGCCTCCATCTGTGAAGGAGATGAAATTCAGGCATTCTTTGTCGAAACTCCGGCATCTGGAACGGCCGTTTGGTATGACAATCAATCCGCTGGTTCGGTATTGACGGAAGGGGATTCTTATCTTCCTGAGGAAGCAGGAACCTATTATGCAGCTGTGCGCAATGATCCCGATGATGGTTGCGAAAGTGAGCTGATCCCCTTTACCTTGCAGATCAATGCTATCCCTACAGCTATAATCACGATTGTTGACGATGAGGTTTGTCTAGGCGATGTAGTAACCTACTCCTTTGCTGGTGAGGCTTTGGATGATGCAGCGATTACCTGGTTCCTCGACGGGATTGCGATTGCCAATGGAGCGGGACCACATGAACTCACTGTCCTTGATGTTGGTGAATATCAGTTGAGCGTTGTGGTGGATCAAGGACCATGTAGCGATGATGATTTTGGATTGTTCTCCGTCAGCTCCGTAGAAGTGTCAACGATCGAGCCTGCTGGCATTTCACTTGGGCAGTCCATCGATCTGATTAGCACAGCTAGTTCCAATCCGGAAGGAGCGATTGACTTCCAATGGACGGATAGTAGTGGTGGAATTTCAGGTTCAAGTCAGCAGAGTCCTACAGTGCAACCACAAGAGACCAGTACTTACACGGTGACTGCTCAAAATGAGCAGGGTTGTGAAGACCAAGCTAGCACAGTTGTCACAGTAATTCGCGAAAACAGTGTCCTGATACCAAATGCCTTCTCACCAAATGGTGACGGCCTGCACGATGTATTTGAGATGATCGGTGTTAATGTGGCACAGTCCGAGCTATATGTATACGACCGATGGGGGGTGAATATTTTTGCTAGTACGGATATCCTGCAAGGCTGGGATGGAACCTTCAAAGGTGAAGCCTGCGACCTAAATGTCTATGTCTATTATGCCCTTGTCACCTTTGATGATGGACAGAAAGCCGAGTACCAGGGAAATGTTAGTTTGCTGCGTTAGCGTTTGCGGCATTTTTCCTCCGGAGAATCCAACTAGTGCTCTTGCGTCGCCCTCATGAAGACGATTAATCGGGGGTATATGCTTTTTTTGGAGCGAAGCAATGTTCGTTCGCGTATACAGCAGTCTCGTGGTCCGCTATTATGGGCGGCCTGCATGCTTGTTCCTGCTCACTCCATGCCGTCTCTCCGGCAAGCTCCGAGCCGCCATGGAGTGGCAGTCACTGGCGCATGCAGGCCGCCCATACCGCTACCCCCGAGGCTATTTTGTGAGTTCTCTCTGCCGCGTAAGCAAAGTTATGGAGACTGTATAATGCATTCAGAATTTCGGTCTCATAAGGCTGCGACCAGTCCGTCAAGTCCAGACAATTACATACCTTTGTTTTTAGTCCACCGAATGCAATGCATCGGTAGAATGCTCATTACTCCTTGCTCCTTGCTCCTTGCTCCTTGCTCCTTGCTCCTTGCTC
>JAHDEE010000042.1:0-2098 GCA_020629005.1 Chitinophagales bacterium | reverse complement strand
TTGCTCCTTGCTCCTTGTTCTCGCACATCACTCCTTACTAGCAACTAACTCCGTTCTGATTCACCCTTGCTTATGAAAAAATATCTTATCACAGCACTATTGGCCCTGCTAACAACCTCGATTTACTGCCTCGCTCAATCGAAAACAGCAAGCGACCAAAATACAAAAATCCCAAAACCATATGCATTCGAATCCCGTGCGGCATATGATGGGCTGACCATTGAAACGGGTTATCTCGAAATGCGAGATGGTGTACGCATTGCCTATGATCTCTATCTGCCAAAAGGATGGAGAGGAGAAGCCTTACCTACCTTGGTGCATCAGACACGCTACTGGAGAGCACCAGATCTGCGATGGCCTTTCAGCATGTTTTCTGATGGTCTCATTGGTCAGGCGGGAGCAATGATAAAGGATATTGTCAATCAGGGTTATGCTATTGTAAATGTAGATGCAAGAGGTTCCGGAGCTTCCTTTGGTTCGAGAGCCTATCCCTGGACTGAGGATGAAACCAAGGATGGAGCGGAGATGATCGATTGGATCATTGTACAAGAATGGAGCAATGGAAATGTAGGTTCGATGGGGGTTTCTTACAGTGGTACCACGGCGGAATTTCTTAGCTTCAATCAGCATCCTAATCTGAAGGCTGTGGTGCTGATGTTTTCGCTTTATGATGTATATGAAGACATCGCTTATCCGGGTGGTGTCTTTCATGAATTCTTTGTCAATAATTGGGGGCGCTTCAATGCAAAGCTGGATGAAAACAAGCTTCCCAGGGGAGGGCTGTTGGCGCATGCACTTGTCAAAGGGGTACGGAGGTCTGAGGCAGAGCAAAAGCGGAAGACTTTTAAAAGTGCTCTTGAGGATCATCAGGAAAATGTAAATGTAGATCAGATTGCCAGGGGTGTGCAATATCGCGATCAGATCTTCAATGAGAAAAATGAAACGGTGGATGTGTTTAGTCCGCATACTTATAGTGAAAAGATCAATAATTGTGAGACTGCTGTGTACTGTTATTCCGGCTGGTGGGATGGAGATTACCAGCACGCTGCTGTCAAGCGATACATGAATCTTAGCAACCCACAAAACAAATTGCTTCTTGGTCCCTGGGAACATGGAGGACAGTACAATTGCAGTCCTGCAAATCCTTCCAAATCGGGATTCAGTCATGTAGGTGAAATTCTCAAGTTTTTCGACTTCCACCTCAAGGGAGTGGAAAACGGATTATCTGAGGAAGCGCCAGTACATTACTTTACGATGAATGAGGAAGCCTGGAAGTCGGCCAACATCTGGCCACCGGAAAGTACTGCAACGAAGCTCTATCTGGGCGACCAGAATCAATTGAGTTTCAACGCCCCAACTGAAGCTACTGCAGCGGATAGCTACCAGGTCGATACTACCGCAAGAACCGGAGATCATTCGAGGTGGAAATCGCTCATTGGCATGCTGGACACACCACATGTTTATCCGGATCGTGAGCTACAGGATCAGAAGCTGCTGTGCTACGACAGTCCTGTGCTGGAGAGCGACCTACTCATTTCCGGCCATCCGATTATCAAACTCTACTTGAGCAGTGATCAAACTGATGGGAATTTTCATGTCTATCTCGAAGAGCTGAAAGCTGATGGCTCTGTCAATCTAATTACGGAGGGGCTGCTTCGTGGTATCCATCGTAAGCTAAGCGAAGAAGGGCCGCTGGAGAGAGATGCGGTACCTCAGCGAAACTACTTCGAATCAGACATTGCCCCGCTAGTTCCGGGTGAAGTGTCGGAGCTGATTTTTGATCTATTGCCAACCTCCTTTCTCTTTAAAAAAGGCAGTAGAATACGAATTGCACTTGCCGGAGCAGATCAAAGTCATTTTCGATTGATGCATGATTCCAAACCTAATTGGAAGGTCTATCGGAATGCGGAGTATCCCTCACATATTGTCTTACCGGTTGTGGATACACAGAACGATTAAGGCTACGTGGGACTGGCCGATCTGGATAGCCCCGATGGAAATGGAAATGCAGGCTGCAGGCAGGCGACTGAGTGTGCCAGTAGCACTAGCTCTTGTACACAAATTCAGTTTATCTTTGGCTTAAAATGAAAAAGCCGAG
>JAHDEE010000282.1 GCA_020629005.1 Chitinophagales bacterium | reverse complement strand
ACTCCAATTGGGTTTTTACTCACTCTGGAGCGTAGTCGAAGCGCCCGTTGAAGACAGACCTCCCTAATTTTCCAAAACCTTAGAAAAGTTTCTGGAAACTGAGCGAAGGAGAAATTTGTACGTAAAGAAGATGGTGAATTCCCGATGTGAAAAGTTGGATCTGTTTTGTTCGAAGAAATCCATACGTGGCATATGTCGCAAGAGATTTCGATTTCTGGCAAAACCAAAGCTACTATCAAGGCCAAAAACAAAGGAAGAATTCTGCACAGTTGTTTTCAGTCCCATGGTAAGATGATACTTGTTGGTATCTAAGACTTGTATTCTCTCTTCATCTTCAGGTGAAGAATCGTTGTCGTAAGCAAGGAAATTGGTTCGAAAGCTGCAAAGAAGGGAAGACTCTTCGTTGAATCTCTTGGATAGCCCGACGGCGAAATTGCTGATTCCTTGTCTCTTCGCACGTAGTGATATTTTTTGCCCCAGCCCACGATCCACCCTGAAGATTTCGTGATCTTCCACCGTAGCTGAATAGCTACCGCTGATCCATACCTCGCTGCTATCCGGCAAGGTAGTGGCAATGCCTACCTGCAACTCCCATGGCTGCTGAACATTCGCCTCCAAACTCAGATCAATTACATTATCGATGATAGACACGTCGTTTTGTGTATTTATGACGGTCTTTTGGTACCTCCCACCATTGCTCAATTCGAAGTATCGCGGACTTGTGAGCACGACTCCAAGCCTTCGTCCATCCTGATCCAGAGAGAATCCCAGTTTTGTAACCATTGCAAACTTGGACGAGTAGGCCAAATCCAGTTGCTCGCTTTGAAAGTCCTCCTGAACAAGGGAAATGCGATTAAAGCGGTCGTAGATAACCTGGTAGCTGTAGTTAGTGCTGGCAAAGGACCAGAATTGGCTGAAACCGATTGCCAAAGTTTTGGTGACGTTGAGATGCCCTCCAAAGCCAAGCCAACGATCTTTTCCACTATGAGAATATTGAAAACTGCTGGATTCTCGTAAATCCCCGCTGTCAGAGTTCTTCGTAAAGCTGATCGAATTATTCCAGGAATCCTTTTGCACTAGTGCCACGACCAAACTCATTCTTTTGCCAAAGGTGGGTTTGATGGTGATGAGACTGGAGTTGAGAAAAAGGCGTCTTCTTTCTGTGAGGTTCCCGTCTTCAAAGAAATCGCCAAAACTAGTTGCAGAATAGCTAGGCATTATCACTGCGACATTAAAACCTCTGTCTGCAGCGTATCTTAGTGCCGCAGGATTATAATAAGCCATACTCAAATCCTCATTGCCGGCAATGATCGAACCACCCAGCAAAGTGCTTCTTAGCCCAAATTGCTGAGTATTACTAAAGTAGCTTTGTCCGCTCAGGGCGAAACAAAGTAAAGTCAGTATTGTTGAGCAAAGGAGTTTCATCTGTTTGCAAGTTGCTAAGCTGCTTTAACAAATCAAAGGCCGACTATCAATTTTGCGAAGATTCGCTCAAAGTTCATTATCTTCCAAATCTCAATAGACTATATTAATCGTAAATCCAAACCTCATATGCTCATCTTACATCCGTTAAAAGCAGACTATTCCTATTTAGATCAGGAATCTCAGGAAATCATGCAGAAAACCATAGCTTGGTTTGAAGCAAAAGGTAAAGCCAAATTAACTGACGATGATCGAAATTTTGTCTGGTATGATGACTTTCTGACCTTTGTTAAGGATAACAAGATTTTCGCCAAATTGATGACGCCCAAGGGCTACGGTTCCGATCCCGAATCTTCGAGATGGGATACTGCCAGAATTGCTGCTTTCACAGAAATTTGTGGCTTCTATGGATTATGTTATTGGTATACCTATCAGGTTTCTTCACTTGGTCTAGGTCCGATCTGGATGACGGAGAATGCAGCTGTCAAAGAAAAGGCTGCAAAACTTTTGGATGAAGGCCACATTTTCGCTTTTGGCCTCTCAGAAAAAGAGCATGGTGCTGATATCTATTCCAGCGATATGATTCTATCAAAGAATGCTGATGGAACCTACACTGCTAACGGAGGCAAGTACTATATCGGTAACGGTAACAAGGCAGGTATGGTTTCCGTATTTGGCTTGGACGCAGAGACCAAAGACCACGTTTGTTTTGTGGTCGATTCTCAGCACGAAAATTATCATCTGATAAAAAATGTAGTGAATAGTCAATCCTATGTCTCTCAGTTCGAGTTGAAGGATTATCCAATTAAGGAAGAAGACATCATTCACAAAGGTCGTGCGGCCTGGGATGCCGCCTTGAATACGGTCAATATTAACAAGTACAATCTTGGCTGGGCAACGATCGGAATCTGTAGCCATGCTATGTATGAGGCTATCAACCATGCTTCTCACAGAAATTTGTATGGGAAGTTTGTAACAGACTTCCCACATATCAAGGCACTATTTACCAGCGCTTACAGTCGTTTGGTTGCTGCCCGACTGTTTATCTTCCGTGCCACAGATTACATGCGATCAGCTTCAGCGGAGGACCGTCGTTATTTGCTATTCAATCCGATGGTGAAGATGAAAGTAACCACCGAAGGTGAGCATGTGATCAATGACATTTGGGATGTTGTTGCTGCCAAAGGTTTTGAGCGAGATATGTATTTCAACATGGCAGCCCGCGACATTCGTGCACTCCCGAAACTGGAAGGTACGGTGCACGTAAACATGGCCTTGATCATCAAGTTTATGCCAAACTACTTTTTCAATCCTGCTGAATTTCCTGAAATTCCTCAACGTTTTGATGCTGTGGAGGATAGTTTCATGTTTAACCAGGGACCTACAAAAGGACTCTCGAAAATACAATTCCACGATTACAATATAGCCTACGATCAATACGACCTTCCAAACGTAAATCTGTTCAAGAAACAAATCGCGATACTGAAGGAAACGCTGATGATGGCCGGTCCAAGCCCGGAGCAGCAAAAGGATATTGACTTCCTTCTAAGCGTCGGAGAGCTGTTTACACTGGTAGTCTATGGACAGCTGATCTTAGAAAACTGCAAACACTATCAGATTTCTGAGGATCTGATCGAGCAGATCTTTGAGGTTATGGTTGGTGATTTCTCCAAATTTGCTTTGCAGATTTACAGTAAGGGCTCCAGTTCAGAGAAGCAATCAGAATATGCAATGAAAATGATACAGAAGCCGATAGCCGATAAGGAGCGTACCCACAGAATTTGGGAGCAGCATGTATATGCCCTCAAGGATGTCTATGAAATGGCAGCAGAAGGTCGCGTGCTTGAGAATTTGGTTGCGCAGTAGTGGCTAGGGGAACAATTTGTTGATCGACAGTTACGAGCGATCTGTTGTTTCAGACGCTTCCAAAATCATCCCCTAAGTTTTTAGCCTGTGCAAGATATCATCTCGCGATAGCTGTGTTCCAAAAATCAGAGAATTCAACAAAATCCCGTATTTGCAACACTGGAACAAGCTAAATTTTAGACGAATTCTGAAATGCAGCACATATATGGAACTAATTTCCAATCGAAACGTTTGCATGAGAGCGGAAGAACTCGATAGCGGAAAAATAAATTGCACAAAAAGCGCTGAGAGAGAAAACATTTGCTCTATTATTGTTAACATTGAGGTAGAAAGGACGAAAAATCCATTTTCCATGTGACAAAGGGCAATTGCCTCTGTTTCAATTAGGAACATTTTCATAAAACCAAACCAATAAACTATATGGCGGATAGCTTCAGTAAAAAAGAAAGAGAAAAGAAAAAACAAAAGCGAAAGAAAGAAAAGGAAGAAAGGAAACTACAGCGAAAGTTAGAAGGAAAAACGGGCGATGACATCGTGTACGTCGACGAATTTGGCAATCTTACCGACACACCACCTGATCCTCTCAAGAAAACTGAAATCAATGCAGAAGACATTGAGGTCAGTACTCCCAAAAAAACAGATAGCGGTCATGCAGACTTCAGTCGTGAAGGTGTGGTGAAGTTCTTTAATACAGATAAGGGCTACGGATTCATCAATGACAAGATTTCGGGAGAAAGCTACTTTGTTCACATTGACAATGTAGATGGTCAAATCACTGAGCGAGACAAGGTGAAATTCGAAGTAGGCTCAGGACCTAAGGGCCCAATCGCCTTGAAAGTAAAAGTCTTGTAGACTTATTGCAATGAGCTTTGGCTAGGATGCTTATAGAAAATGTTTCCTTAAGCAAAGGCTCATCGCTGACTCAGCAACAAACAATAAAAATCTGGCAGGTACCGGTATTTCCTAATTGGAAAAACGGGTACCTGCCTTTTTCTTTTCGAGAGGTTTTGGTGCGCAGAGTATTGCTGGTGCAAAATAGCCTCGGGCGCAGTGGTAGGCTGTGCCCAGCTGCGTCGGTGACTGCCGCCAGATGGTGGCTCGGAGCCTGCGGAGAGACAGCAGCTGGCGAGCAGGAACAAGCAGATGGGTGCTGACTACAAACGGAGCACGAGTAGCCCGCTTCTGTGTGCTCCCGTGTTTCGCTCCAAAAAAAGAAAACGAAAGTCTGCAAATTCATTGTCCTTGAACTCCAACAAAGCACTTTAATTAATCTTCATTTTACCTAACAGTTTTGTACCCATATGAAGCATTTCTATCTGCTCTTGTTTCTTCTATTATTTGTTACCGCCAATGCTCAGGATTTTCACAATCCAGGAGGAAATCGGCTCTGCTTCGGTATTGCTCAGGAGCGTTCGGCTTCGATTACAGCTGGAGATATTGATTCTGATGGTGACCTTGATGTGCTGATTGCCAATGGTAGACATTGGCCTGGTCAGAATGAAATTTATCTGAATAATGGAGAGGGTTCTTTTACTGTGTCATACGATTTGGGCCTGCAAAGAAGCACTTCTTATGCCGCTGAGTTAGGAGACTTAGATGGAGACAATGATCTTGATATTGTGGTGGGAAATGATCGGGCGCCGAATAAAATTTTCCTAAATAAAGGCAAGGGTAACTTCGAAGAGAGCGGCGGTTTTGGTGCCAAGATTTCCAGTACAAGAAACATAGCATTGCAGGATTTGGATGGCGATGGCGATCTTGACATCGTTGTACTCAATAGGGGAGAGGAGAATGAAATTTGTCTCAATGATGGCAACGGGCATTTTGAAAAGACCCTTAATTTTGGCAATCCCTCTGACGCAACACTTTCCATCGCATTCCATGATGTAGATAGTGATGGGCAGGTGGACCTGATTGCTGCCAACCGCCAGGAGGGACAAAATTTTATTTATTTCAACAGGAAATTGGATTTTTCTGAAGCCAAGCCATTCGGCACAGGTGAAGATGAAACCAGGGCATTGTCTCTGAATGACTTCAATGGTGACGGAATCCTGGATATCCTAACGGCAAATATTGGAGAGCCTAACAGGATATTTTTTGGCGATAACAAAGGTTGTTTTGATGTACAGCACGTGCTGGATCCAGTGGACGATCGCAGCTATGCCTGTGATTCTGGTGACTATGATGGAGATCGCGATATCGATATTGTGATTGGTAATAAGGGAGGCGTAAATGTGGTTTATAGAAACATGGGCAATGGAAAGCAGTACGAGCGAATCGAGTTGAGCGAGCAGACTTATTTAACTTATGACATCAAGTTCGCCGATTTGGATGGCGATAAGCTGCTGGATATAATCGAATCAAATTCGGACGAGGTGAATGTTTTTTATAGAAATAGAACGTATTTAAAGGATCATTAAATACACAGTCGATGGCGGCTGCCGAATATTTGTTGGTATTGAGAATTGGAAAGAATGATTGAATCAGAAAGCAAACTGCCTCAAGCCCTGAATTCTCCCTTGACAGGCTTATCTTCAATTTCAGCGAATCGCTCAATTTCCTGTTCGATAAACTGTGCCTGAAGGGGTTTGTTGATGCCTCTGAGCAAACGCACATCACGGTTTTGACCTTTGACTTTCATCATGATCGCGTGGGCCGTATAGACCTCGCTGTTTACACGACCAGTTACATATTCTTTTACATATAATTGCTCTATATCTTTTATTGGAATCTTATACTCCCGATAGAGCAGTTTAAATGGCCGATGCTCGATACACACAAATTCGGAATCTACCGTAATGTAAGTTGTATTGAAAAGCGAGGCCAAAAGCCACATCAATAAGGCAGCGCCAATTACGGCGAAAAGGCCAATGATGCCGATCACATGAAAGGAGCGAGTTGTCAGCGCGATGTACAAGAAAGTGACGAGGATACTAAAGTAGCTGATGGCCACAAACATCTGTGGCTTTGAAAAACTTACCGAGTGGCGCCACTGCATATCCAGACTCAGCTCGCTTGGCAATCGTAGCATTTCGATCCCTTTGGGAATAGCATAAATCTCTTGCTTTGGCGCAGCCTCTTCTGGTGTTTCGCGCTCTTCCCGCACTTGCAGCCTCAGCAAAGATTGGCAATTTGGACAGCGAGTCATTCCTGTTGCAAGATCAACGCTTTCTGTGGGCACATACGAATGACAGACGGGGCAATTAATTCTCTCAAGCATAATTTGTGGAGGGCCTCCTTTTACTATTAAAATATGGTGCGGTGAATTTAGCTAAAAAATGCGATTTTATTTTGGAGCGAAACGTTTATGGCCGCGTAAGCTGCAGTCCCGTGCTCCACTATTATTCGGCACCTGTCTGCTTGTTCCTGCTCAGCGCCTGGCATCTCTCCGCAAAGCTCCGAGCTACCATGCGCTGGCAGTCACTGGCGCATCCAGGCACCTCATACCGTTTCGCCCGGGGCTATTTTGCACCAGTTCTCCTTCGCAGAAGCAAA
>JAHDEE010000281.1 GCA_020629005.1 Chitinophagales bacterium | reverse complement strand
CCCGATCGAAGAGGAAATGGAGGTGCCAGGCAGCGGACTGAGTGCGCCGCTAATGGTGGCTCGACCTCAGGGAGAGACGGCAGTAGTGGATGCACGAAGCCGCTGGATGGTGCCTCCATTGCAACGGAGAGCGGGAAGGACAGAGCGCGATGGAAAAGGTTTCGCTCCTAATCATCCGTAAGCCCAAATGCTGTATCACAGTTTACCTTGCTACGACAAATCGTCGATGTTCATATCTTCCCGATTCGTATGTAGCAACAAGGAAATAGATGCCTGATTCCAAATTTGATGTGTCGACATACTGAGCTTTGTCTTGATTTATTGCTGAAGAGACAACCTGTCGGCCATTTTGATCAATGATTTGATAAGCTGCAAGAGCACCACTTTCGCCGGCTCTAATGTAGCATCCCTGGTTGGTAGGATTCGGATACATTTCAAGACCGGAAGCGCTCAGGTTTTGATTGGCAACTCCACTTTCAAAATTCAATACTGCAATATCCCCATTGCTCATACGCGCCACGAGGTCTACCTTTTCGTCACCATCCATATCAAAAAAGTCGGCGTACCTATACATCAAAACTTGTGTTGGTATAAGTTGCTCAAAGCTCATATCTTCTCGCATCAGTAGGCTGAAGTTATTGCTAAACACATCGAAAATTCCGTCGGCATCCAGGTCCAAAAATCTGAATCGATCGACTGTGGTCTCGATATTAAAAGTGCCATCGATTACATATTCGTCATCTACCTTTTGTAGCAGGTATCCATTGAGGTTGGAACCAAGAACCAGTTCCATGTCTCCATCTTGATTGAAATCATAGAAATCAAAAACCGATGCAGCACCAAAATAGATAGCTTCGATATCCGCCAGAGAGAAACCAGCATTGTTTCTTAGAAGATGTACCGAACTGAGACCATCAAAGGAGAAAAGAAAATCCTGGTCTCCGTCCTGATCGTAGTCCTGGAATCGATAGCATTTGATTTTTTTGGTACCAGGAACAGGCTCCAGTTGTAGTTCTTCCGGCTGGGAGAAATTGCCCTCCCCATCGCTGTAGGCAAAGTACATTCTGTCATTTCTCACGAAGGCAATGTCGGCATGGCTATCATCGTTGATATTTGCGATAGTGATTTGACTGGGAGCGGCTACATCACCGACTAGATAGAACAGCGGTTTTTTCGAATATTGAAGAGCTGCTTGTTGTTCCATCAGCATGATGCCTGCCCCCTCGATATCGGCAAAACCTACCAGGATTTCCTCTTTAGCATCACCTATTAGATTGCCCTTTTGAATCTCGGAAGGCAGTAGAATCTGGTCCTCCATAACAATTGCCTCCGACATGCTTTCTTCCTCGTTTAAGAAGGCAGTAAGGAAGGAATTTGACTGGCTGGCTACCAGCACATCATGGTCTCCATCGCCATCGAGATCCGTGGTGATGATTCCTGTCACATTGACAATCGGTGTGGCATGTAGGAGGTCCTGCTGCCATTCCTGGTTTTCAAAACTAATGGCACCCAATTGTTGTAAGCTGATCGAGGACTGAACCAATTGCTGGGAGATGCCGCCGCTGAGATTTTCAGCCACAACAACAAGAGCATTTGGGTCCACACGAAATGAGGGCTTTTGGGAAAATGCTGACTGCCCCTCGTTTAGGTACAGTTGCAGCACTCCAGCCGGAAACGCGGTCAACACATCTGGTAGCTGGTCACCATTGATATCCAGTATTTCGAGTGAGACTGCGGAGCCCAATTCGGCTGTTTGCTTTTCAAACATTCCCTGTCCATCGCTCATCCAATAGCTGACTAATCCAAAGTTACCTATGATCACAAAGTCCAAAAAGCCGTCTTGATTCATATCCGCGCAACGAAAATCGGTGACTTGTTCCTCAAAAAATGGTGGGAAGGGGAAATCTGACCACTCTTCGCCCGTGTTTGATCCCATGTGAATAGCTTCTGACTGCAGATAGGCCAGATCGGTGGTACCATCAGAATTGAAGTCTCCAGTGGCATAGACAACTGGGCTATTAAAGGAGCCGGGAGCATCGACCAGAAACTTCTCGGTAGCATCGCTGTAGAAATTATTGGTACTCTCGAAACTATAATATTGATCGTCCAACTCAAAGAGCAAATCCAGTCTGTCATCACCGTTGAGATCAACGGTTTCGAGCACTTGGCCTTCCGTGCAAAAACTAATCTCAAAATCGCCCAGGCCTTGGTTTCGAAAAAGGTAAATCAGCGTTTGTCCGGGTAGATCGCAGGAGACAAAAAGATCAGTATCGCCATCATTATCAATATCACCTGATGCTAAGGATTCTACTACGTAGGCCGGATCCCAGTAGACTCTGCTCCCCCACTCACCTTCACCGAGATTCTCCAGCCAGGAATCGGCAAAGAGCAGATCGGGTAGCTGATCGCCATTGAGATCGGCTGTACCAATGCAGCGCATATCAAAACTGGTTGTTTCAAAGAGGAACTCTCGCAATTGCAATTGCCCGAAGGCTGAAAGGTAGAGGTTCAGGGAGCAGATTAGCGTGATAGCAGTAAATAAGAATTTCATGTGTAAGTCTGGGGTTTGTATCTATTATAGGGCTTTGTGTGGATTGTTAACTAAGGTAATCTATAGCTTCCAGAGCAGATAAGCAATAGCCAGAAGGTCTGGATTACTGCCACAGTCAAAGAAATTATAGCTAAATTTGCCCTTGGATTCATACTAACGTAGAAAAAGAAAAATGATGGATTTATTTGATCGTCTAAAGCCTGAAAATACGCCATTGGGCCGATTCAGTAAGGTGGATAACGGCTACTATACTTTCCCTAAGCTGGAAGGTGAACTCAGCAGCCGAATGATGTTTAACGGCAAGGAGCGAATTCTCTGGAGTCTGAACAATTATCTGGGCCTCGCCAATCACCCCGAGGTGCGCAAAGTGGATGCAGAGGCTGCTCGCGACTGGGGCCTTGCTTATCCAATGGGTTCCAGAATGATGTCTGGAAACAGCAGCAATCACCATTTGTTGGAAGACCAGATTTCGGACTTCATGCAAAAAGAGGCTACTGTGCTGCTCAATTTTGGCTACCAGGGTATTTGCTCTGCTATTGATGCCATCGTAAGCAGAAAGGATGCTGTGATCTATGATGCGGAATCACATGCCTGTATCATGGACGGAATTAAAATGACAATGGGCAAGCGCTTCTCCTTCAAGCATAACGACATGGAGAGCCTGGAAAAGTCCCTACAAAAGGCAACTGCACACTGTGAGACAACCGGCGGTGGCATCCTGGTCATTACTGAAGGAGTGTTTAGTATGGCTGGGGATCAGGGCAAAATTAAAGAGATTGTCCACCTTAAGCAGAAGTACACTTTCCGCCTGATGGTGGATGATGCGCATGGTTTTGGCGTGATGGGCAAAACTGGAATGGGCATCGGTGAGCATCAGGGAGTGCAGGATGAGATCGATCTCTACTTCGCGACCTTTGCTAAGTCGATGGCTAGCATTGGCGCTTATATTAGCAGCACCAAAGAAGTAGTTGGATTCCTGAAGTATTCGATTCGCTCACAGATTTTTGCCAAGTCGGTTCCTATGCCGATTGTGGTAGGCGCCATGAAGCGCCTGGACATGCTGCGCAACATGCCAGAGCTAAGGGAAAAACTCTGGGCTAATGTTGATCGCCTACAAAGTGGACTGAGAGATCGTGGTTTTGATCTGGGCAATACGAACTCGCCGGTGACTGCCGTGATGCTGCACGGATCTGTAGATGAGGCTGCCAAGCTGGTTTGGGATCTCAGAGAAAACTACCTGATTTTCTGTACGGTGGTATTGTACCCGGTGATACCAAAAGGAAACATCCTGCTTCGCCTGATTCCTACTGCCATGCATAGCAATGAAGATATCGACGAAACCCTGGAAGCCTTTGCAGCCATTGCTGCCAAACTAAAGGACGGTACCTACAAGCAAATGCCGCAGGTAGTTGCAGAAGAATAGCTACGAAGAAACGAAAGCAAGAAATTCGAAGAAATAATGGATGCGGAATCATCTGGTTTTCAGAACCTGTGTTTCCGCATTTCTTGTGTTGGCTGCTACACCTTGCGAGACATGATTGCCTGAAGCTCCTTAGCGATACGGCTTTCCAGATCCTCAGAAACCGGCACAAGTGGTAGTCGAAGGCTGTTTTGAATCAGACCAAGTTCAGCAACCGCGGCCTTTATCCCAGAAGGATTACAATCCTCAAAAAGCAGATTGATAAAGTCAGATAGCTGGTACTGTAGCTTCCTTGCTTGCTGTAATTCACCTGCAAGCGCATGTCGAATCAATTGCCCGAAGGCGGCTGGCGTAGCATTGGCCACTACCGAGATGACCCCGTCAAAACCAAGGGCGATTAGTGGAAAAGCATTTAGATCATCTCCCGAGATTAGCAAGAAATCATCTGGTCTATACTTCAGCAGTTGATTGCAAATGGCAAAGTCGTTGGAGGCTTCTTTGATACCTACTATGTTGTCGATTTCTGCAAGTCGCAAGGTGGTGTCTGCAGATACAGAGCGCGATGTTCTGGAGGGTACATTATACAGTATCAGGGGCAAATCCGTTCCACCCGCTACGGCCTTGTAGTGCTGATAGAGTCCCTCCTGACTTGGCTTCACATAACTCGGGCTGGAAGAAAGCACCCCATCAATGCCTTTCATATGGTAGCCCTGCATGCACTCAATGACATAGGCTGTATCCGCCGCTCCGAATCCCGCCACGATGGGCACCCGGCCGTTGACCATTTCCACCGTAGCATCCAAAACTGTATAGCGCTCTTGCAGACTCAGGGTCATGTATTCCCCAGTAGTACCAAGGCTCACCAGATAATCCACACCATTGTCAATCAGGTGATTGAGCACCCGCTCCAACGCTGGAAAATCAAATGATCCATCTTTATTAAATGGTGTAACTACTGCTACACCTGTGCCTCGAAAAGCGTCTATATTATATCTCAAGTGGCTACTTTATTTGCGTTAAGTTTTGTCAGCATCTCTGTCATTCGCGATACAAAAACCCTGAGCGAGTCCTGCTCCTTTTGCGGAACCATTAAGTCAAAGCAATAGGTCTTTTCGGCAGATAGATAGGGTCCAACTTTAAAATCGGCCTGAGCCCTTGTGGTCAAGTATTCCAGACTTGGCGAGTCCCTCTTGAAAGCACCTAAAAGCACATCGTATCGCTGGCTCAGGAATTGCTCAACCTGATTTCCTTTAGGAAGGTAATACCAATTTACATTCTTCTTAGTTATGAACGGAATCTGCAGTTGATCATTGCCATTGCTAAAATTCAGATAGGCCAATACGCTGATCTTTTTTCCCTTCGCCTGAAGCTCTCGGCTAAATTCACGCAGAAAAGCAAGGTCATTGCTATCGGACACATCAACCAGTAGTCCGACGCTTTCCGCCTCGTAAAGATTTGTTACTGTGACACTTCTGTTGGGATCAATATACTTCCTTAGTGCGCTTTGGTAGAGGTAGTTTCGCATAAAATGGTTTTGGGCTTGCTAATTTACGAATTTCCCTCTTCTAAATCAGCTTTCTGTGTATTCCCCAATAGCTTCATATTTTTTGATTCTTAGGTTGATCCGCTCCTCTACACTGAGGGCCTCCAAAGCCGCCGTCTGTTCAATGATTATTTTCTTGATTGTCTCTGCAATGGCAGGCGGATCGTGATGCGCACCTCCCAGTGGCTCCTTGATAATCCCATCGATAATCTCAAAGCCATACATGTCTTCAGGCGTCAATTTTAACTGATCCGCAGCCAACTCTTTATGGTCCCAGGAGCGCCAAAGTATGCTTGAACAAGACTCTGGTGAGATCACCGCATACCAGGTATTCTCCAGCATGTAAATCCGGTCGCCAATGCCAATGCCGAGCGCCCCGCCTGATGCCCCTTCTCCGATAATGATACATACGATAGGCACCTCCAACTGACTCATCTCAAAGAGGTTTCTGGCAATGGCTTCTGCTTGTCCGCGCTGCTCTGCTTCGATGCCCGGAAATGCTCCCGGCGTATCAATAAAACAAATCACTGGTTTGCGAAACTTCTCTGCCATCTTCATCAGTCTCAGGGCCTTGCGGTATCCCTCCGGATTGGCCATACCAAAATTGCGATACTGCCGCATATTGGTATTTTCCCCTTTCTGATGTCCGATGATCATATAGGATTTGCCCTCAATGATGCCCATACCACCTACTATGGCTGTATCATCAGCAAAGCATCGATCTCCATGTAGCTCCGTATACTGCTCGCATATCTGACTAATATAATAGTTGGTATAGGGCCGCTGTGGATGACGCGACAGTTGCACTTTTTGCCAGGGCGTGAGCCGGCTGTACAGCTCTGTTTTCAAATCAAACATCTTCTGTTCAAGACCAGCTATGGCCTCAGACATATCAATATTTTGTTTCTCAGAAATCTCTCTCAAACTTTGGATTTGCTGATAGAGTTCTGCGATGGGGTCTTCAAAATCCAGAAATAACATGCACCAGGTTTTAGCTCTTGATGCAAGTTAGTGCTTTAATTCAACTTCAATAATTTTTAGGAGCGAAGCGCTAGTCCCTCAAGCACTGCCCTACTCGCTCTCCACTATTATTCGCACCGCTGCTGCCTGCTCCAGCATTGCCTGTTGCGTCTCTCCTATCGTCGAGCCACCACAGGCAAGCTTCCGCCACGGCATCAGCGGCACTCATAGCCGTTGCGATCGAGGCTATACGGCACTGTTCTTCCTTCGGAGCTTGCGGGGGAAAGGAGAAAGGAGCAAAGAGCAAGGAGCAAGAAGCAAGAAGCAA
>JAHDEE010000280.1 GCA_020629005.1 Chitinophagales bacterium | reverse complement strand
CTCTTGACCCAAAACCCAAAGTCCTTTTCTTTTTCCCCCTAATACACTATCTTTAAGTGCCGCTCAACTCAGGGCGGCTCCAGTCCCCATTTGTGTGCGCTTGCCCGCGCATACAAGCCCGTCTCCATCACTGGATTATCAGTAATACCAATTTATTGCTGCTCTCGAATAGGCATGGGTGCATGTTTGAGAGAGCCCTACTGTCAATGCAATAGAGAATTTTTGCAGAGTCGATTTTGACTCTGCCTGGCGGTCCTATGTCTGCTCCACAGTGACTGCTTCGCCAGCATGCAGGAATGCTATGTCTGTGCGTCAAATTATTTTTTTCATCTAAATTATTAATGAATGAAACAGATCATTACGATGGTTTTCTGTTTGCTGACCTTTGGTCTGGCTGTGCTTTCACAGCCTCAGAAGCAGGAAGCCGACCGGGCAAACTGTGGGACGGATAGGGTATTGTTGAATTCCCTTCGGGAGAACCCAGATCAATTTGAACGCTTCAAGAAGATAAGCAGAGATTGGGTGGCCTATGCCTCACGCGACCCCAGAGTGAACTCCAGAAGCGTAGTAGAGCTTCCAGTAGTTTTCCACCTGGTAACCAATGCTGGTACGAGTCCGCAGGTCACTGCATTGGCAAGTATGGACACAGAAGATATAACAGCAGAGCTACAGCTTGCAGTAGAATTTTTGAATGAACGTTTTGCCGGCGCCAATGACCCTGTAGACTGCAGCACACCAAACGCGGGTGACATCCGTTTTTGTTTGGCCAGGCAGGACTCTTCCGGATATTCCAGTCCCGGTTTTACAGTTTGGGACGAAGCATTTGATGGACTCCCCTTAGAGCTAGATGATGTTACCCTGAGCACAGAGATTCAAAACAGTGTTGATTTTAGCACCTTGAGTTACATAAACATTTACATAGTGGAAGACATAGCGGAACCGGTCCTTGGTTTTGCAAGTTTGCCTTCAGCTCATGGAATGATAACTGATGGTATTCACATAGAGATGGCTCAGCTAATGACCACTACGCTTATTCATGAAATGGGCCATTACCTGGGACTCTTTCATACTTTCGGAATCTGTGCCCCTGATCTAATCGGCATCCTTGACGAATTTGATCTCGATGGAAACCTCCAATACAATGCCTGCTCCTGTGTCAACACCAATTGCCTCTTCAACGGAGATATGGTCTGCGATACACCACCCAACCTGATGACCCCAGAAGAGAATGATTTTGGTGTAACAGACATAGCATCCTGCTCTGGCTACAATACCTGCAATAGCGATGCATTGGCTGAAATATTTGATGATCTAATGCCATCGAATGACCTTGATGATGATAAACAGAACTACATGGACTATAGTCCATTCCCAAGAAATCACTTCACTACAGGCCAGCAACGTAAAATGTGTTTTACTGTGGACCCGGTATTTGGAAGCAGGAATTCTCTCTTGGGAACAGACGCTTGCGAATTAGGCTGCGATCCTGCATGTATTTTGGAATTGCCGGATTTTGTCTATGAATTGGCAGGAGAAACTTATGATAATGCCGTACTAGTCGGAGAGACTCCCGGAGTTCTACCGCTAGTGCAAAATTGCGATTTCACTAACTTTCAGTGGTTTGTGATGGACCTGGATGTGCAGCAACTGGTTTGGGAACCCCTTGCTCCTCCCACAAACACAACAACCCTCACTGAGACGCTGGACATTCCGGGTAATTTCCGTCTAAGGTTAGAAGCCTGGGGAGTAGGCAGCTGCGAGCTGCAATCAGAAATAGATATCCAAGTCTTGCCTCCCCAGGAGTATTGCCCAACCAACATCGATTTCTCATCGGGATGGGATGGCTGGACACGAATTCCTTATCACGACGGTTATATGCCCGATGCAGAACCGGATATGGATACAACAGATCCTGAGGAATTTGAAATTCTTGATGCAACAGCCTTTGCGGCTGACCCACATTTTGGCACCGATGGACTCAATCTTGGTTTGCCGGCAAATACACAGCAGGTGGTCCGAGTAGGACGTGTAATCGGCAGTGGAGTGAGCCTTCCAAACTCTAGCGCCTATTATACTACCTTTCAGTTTACACCAAGTCCCGGCAATTCCCGAATCAAGATTTGGTACCTGGGAGCAAAGGTTGGAGATACCACGCCGAACAGTACTGTAGGCTTTCTAAATTCAGTAAACGAGCTGCCTGCATTATATGGAATCGAGCCCAGCTACAGTTTTAGAGTCCAGAATGTAGATGATGACGCTCCTGCTAGACAAAGAGGTGGGCGGCACAATGTAAACCGTGCTTCTAATAGCCATCGAGTTGGCTTTGGAGGCTATGGTGATGCGGATTTTGAAGTCACTACCTTATCAGTGAACAGTGCCAATGTAGACTTGCAGGTGCAGCAGGATTGGAATTTCCAGATATTTGACTTCAGTGAATTCGCCTGCCGAGAAAGCAACAGTGTCACTATAACCTTGTATGCGCGGACCAATTCCAGCGTCGATGGCTTTGATCATGCTTATGCCTATTTCGGAGTCGAATCCTGTCTTCCTTCAGTACCTGATCCGGTAGTGCTGGACTTGCCAAACATACAAGTAAACTGCTTGCCTACTACGGATACCGGAGCTGTTACCAGCTGCTTTACTTTCGATATGCCTGATCCACAAGGATCGGATGCCAATATGCCTTCCTGGTTAATATCAGATATTGAAGTCCAAATTTCTGACGATGGAGGAATGACCTTTGGGGCACCAATCAACATACAAGAAAGCAATGATGCTGCAGTCTTGAATAATGGCAGGATACTACAGCTCTGCAATGAAGGGATTCTCCAAAAGTTTTTTCGAATTACCTACCATACCCTTTGCGATACCTATGTGGATGATGTGACGATTCATGCTAACTACATTAATCAGATTGATTTATGTCCTCCTATTTTCGATGCTGCAGGCGAAGAAATACCTGTCAACGAAGGAGGACAAAACATCAGCGATCCAATGGTACCACATTTCTGTCCAATCTTTGATCCCGAGCAGTGGGACGATCTCCTGCTGCCGGATTTACAAATGTCCGTTCCTTGCTGGTTCGAAGCCGGTGATACTGAGCCTACATACCAATGGCAGATACTAGTAGCTCAACAGTGGTGGGACTTGTATTTCGCAGAAGACTTAGATATGCCAATTAATACGGTGAATTACGATATGCAGCCGAGCGATGTTTATTTTGGGAACGGTTGGTGGAGCTTGCCTGAAAGAATGAACGATGTCGAATGTTCCCAATTCAGGAGGATTGTGGTGATGCAAGAGCCCTATTGTGGTCAATTTGTCGAGATTGTTAGCGATACCATTATCGTCCAGAATCTAGTACCTTCAGGTAACTTTGTTCCGAACGCTTTTGAACTCAACGATATCTGCGGTTTAAATGATTTACAACTTGGATTCAATGTCAATAATATACAATCAGGCATCGAGCAGAGTGTCTGGCAGGCCTTTGAATGCAATCCCAATCTCTTAGAAAACATTGGCCAGCCAACAGGAGTTACAAACACGCTCACCATCACTTTCCATCACAATGTACTGGGCGAGATTCTTGATCCGCTGGATGGCTCCTCGCCGGTTTCCTTTCAATACCAAAATATTTGGCCTTTTGAACCCGACCAGCTGACCTACTTCTTCAGCAATGTCACCGATGATTTTCTCCCAAGATTTTCACATGGCGATGAAATCATCATTCAATATACCGGTACTATGTTTGGCTGCGCTTTTGATTTCCTGAACAATTCTCCAGCTATCAGCGCATTGCCAATCCTGGCAGGAGAAATAGCAGCAGCGGAAGAGCATTGCTTCTCCTCTTCCGATCCTATAATAGTCACAAACGTGGGAGAGGATGTATTCCCTGAAGGAACAGACGACTCACTTGGCTACTTTTGGGAATGGTCTACCAGTCCAGACTTTTCCGATCCACAAGAGTTTGACTCTGCCAGTGATCCTTTCGAATTGCAGATTCCAGCTGGTCTTTTCACAAACGCCGAAGATGTCATTTACATACGGCGAGTTTACAATGGCAGCACCTTCTGCGCTGGACCTGGCTATAGTAATGTAGTTGCAATTATCAATAGCTGCGCACTGTTTACCTGCGCCGATTATACCTTCCAGATCGACGCAGTGCAAAATTACACTGCCCTCAATTTTATCGATATCATATTGGGCTTTCCGGATACAGATTGGATTCCTCAAGGAGGCACAATCAATTTTGGTGATGGCAGCCCGGAAATGGATTTTGATATGCCGGCTGGAGAGCTTGGCATCGTTATCTCTCATCTCTACCCTACCATATCCGCAGGCTACACTGTGGAGGTAGAGTTTGTACTCTACAATCCCGTTCTCGACCAGGAAGTCAATTGCACAGAAACAGCCTTTTTCGATTACACACCACCACTAGGTCCCTCCTGCTACTTTTCCGTCTATCCTCCTGGCGGAATCGATCTGGTGCAAAATGGAAATAACATAGTCATAAGCATGAATGATTGGTGGGATTTTGACTATACCGACTTTAACCTAAATATTACTGTCAATGGATCTGTGGTCGCCTCATTTATCAATCAAAACGCCGGTACCTGGAGCTACACATATGCGACTCCTGGTCCAGGCAATTATGCCATACAGGTATTCATTGAAGACAGCAGCTGGCCAGACGCAAACTGCTGGGAGAACGCCTATTCTGAGTTATATATTCAATGTCCCTTCAAAATGTCCGGATACATTTGGAACGATTCCAGCCCCACAAATGGCACTCAAGAAACAGCCGAGAACCCAATTAATAATGTGCCAATATCGGTCTTTGAGTATGATGCAGGCGGTTACCAGAACGTGTTCCAAACCGAAACCAATCCAGACGGCAAATGGTCAGTAACCGACAATGACTTTGTCGCCTACACTGACAAGGATTATTACCTGCTGATTCCACAAGATGCCGCAAGTCTTGCAGGTCTCAGTCTTACAGAAGCCGACATAGGAAGCAATTTGATCGACAGCGATTTTAGCGAACTAGTCGTTGATGGCGTATACTATTATGCCTATGGTCCTATCGAGTTCAACTGCAGCCAGCAGGAGTACATTTTCGATGCAGGATTCTTCAAGCCTTGCCTGCCAGGAGGCTTTAGAGTTACAGGTCGCATCTGGTCCGATGATAACCAAAGCGCTACACAAAACTTCGGAGAGAGCGGAATCCCCTCCATCCCTGTTAGCATCTTTAAAGAGCAGGGAGCCAATTATCAGTCTGTCGTTTCTGGCACCACCGACCCAGCTGGCTACTGGGTTTTCGACGACACACAGATTGGCTTGCAAGTCGACTACGAATATTATGTAGCTATTGCAGATTCCGATATGCCGAGTTGGCTACAGCTTACCCTGCAGGATATTGGTCCTGATGGCATTGATAGTGACTTTCAAGCACAGATTATCAATGCTGATCTCTACTATACCTACGGTCCAGTTGACTTCAGTTGCGAATTAGATCATTACGACTACGATGCTGGCTTCCACAAGAAATGCGTGGAAAAAGACTTCGCCATCAAGGGCTCCGTATGGAATGATAGCAACGCAAATGGCATCCAGGATCCCGCTGAGTTGGGTATCTCTACTTTGCCAATTTCAATCTTCCATTATCAGGCCTCCTCATTCTCTTTGGCGACAAGCACCTACTCGAATGGCTTGGGGGATTATGATTTCGGTCCCAGTGATTTCAGTCCGGAAGACCTCAACGATTACTTCCTGGCAGTGTCGGCAGCAGACCTTCCCCCTGGCTTCGAACTCACGATTAGCAATGCCGGTTCGGATGATGTGGACAATGATTTGGTCGAGTCAATTTACAATGGTGAGCTTTATTACCTGCTTGGCCCAATCCCCTTCGATTGCAAAGAAAATACCTTCGACTTTGACATCGGATTGAGTCCGGTTTGCTTGCCAAAACATTACAACATTCACGGCACCATCTGGTTGGATGACAATCCAAAGAATGCCCAACAGGAAGCCGCCGAAAACGGAATTGACAATATCTCCGTTGGTCTATACCGCTTCGATGGCACAAACTATCAGGATGTATACTTCACCGAAACGGATGCCAACGGAAACTGGGGGCTGGACGAAAACGACTATGCGATCGACCCTGCTTATGCCTACTACATCTTCCTGAAGAAGGAAGACTTTGAATCCGGTCTAAGTCTGGTCACTGCCAATCTTGCACCGGATGCCATCGACAGCGATTTCAAATTAGTCAATATTGCAGGAGAGCAGCACTACGCTTATGGCCCCATTCACTTTGATTGCGAGACCCTCGATTACGATTTTGATGCTGGTATCCGTAAGCAATGCTATCCATATTATTACAAGCTCCAGGGCACCGCCTGGTACGACATCAATCCACACAATGGTCGCCAAGACAGATACGAATCAGGCTATTCAAACCTAAGTCTCAAGCTGCTGAGCTTCGATGGTGAGCGCTACGAAGGCCTGGCAGATGCCCGCACCGACCTTCAAGGAAACTGGTACATCGAGCAAGAAGATCTCCGCCTGCAGGACTATGAATTCTACCTGGTCATCCCTCAGTCTACTGTGAGCCGAGAACTCGCCCTCACCTCAGCAAATGCCGCCCCCGACGATGTAGATAACGACTTTACTTTGCAACACATCAAAGATATTCCACACTACACCTACGGACCGATTGAGTTTGATTGCAAGCAAAAGATATACGACTACGATATTGGTTTCTACAAGAAGGAACGACGAGCAAAAGCATCAGAAGCGCAAACTTCACCGCCCGACTTTGACTT
>JAHDEE010000279.1 GCA_020629005.1 Chitinophagales bacterium | reverse complement strand
CTAGCTTCTTTGTGTTCTTTGCTTAGCACTAGCTCTCGCAGGTCGCATACGCCAGGCAAAGTCCTCTGCACACATTTTCCTAATGCACTTTCACAATTCTCTGAACAGTAGGTGTCTTCTTTGTCCGGTCTGTAAGCTCCTTGAGGATAAGCCACTATGAAGCCCTGCTCATTTGCCAGATCGTTAAATTCGTAGTATTCACCTACGCTCTCAAAATAATCTGAAGCACAATCACCAAAGCCATGCATATTAATGACTAATGGCGTTGCAATATCTGCATTATAAGTCGATGGTATGTAGAGCATGTATTCTCTGACGGTGGAATCACCACTGGAAACTTGTACCATGGACCGATAATTTGGATGATCCAGGTTATCCAAACAAGTCTCCGTTTGCGCAAATGCTGGAGAAGCACAAAGAAGCAAAACTAACATTAGGAGGAATCTATCTTGCATAGGGTCAATTTTAAGAAAGCCCGGTATTGTGAGTGCAAGACCAGGTGTGATATGATGCTACATTTTCATACGCAAGATACCAAAAATCCCTTTTGCAAGGATTGCTGTTAATTGCGGATGGAAGAGTGAGCTTTTCCATATAACTTGACAAATAATCGGCTCCTCCTTTGCAGAGCCGCACCATTGCCTTCTTTACGCGGTGGGAACCGTGGCAAAATAGCCCAGATAGAAACGGAAATGCAAGTGCACTGAGTGCGCTGTATGCGCCGCTGATGGAGGCTCGGAGCCTGCGGAGAGACTACAGCAGTGGATGCAGACAGCAGCGAAGGGTGCTTGCATTGCAGTGGATAGCTGGACTGGCGGTTTCGCGAAGGAATGACTGTTCGCTCCTAATCTCCTACATTGCATTATTGCTTCACAATCCGCTTCACCCCAACCAGCGAATTGTTTTCATCCCGGAACTGCACAAAATAAACACCATCATACAAATATGAAATATCCACCCTTTGCAGATGATCAATGTTAGTCAAAGTTTGAAGTATTTGACCCTTCGCATCTAAAATAGTCAACGAATGAATTCCGCGCTTGCTCTCCATCCAAAAATACTGATCGCTTGGGCTAGGGTAAATTGTAATTTTGCTTTCAGCAAAAGTGAGCTCTTCGGACGAAGTTATGCTTTCTTCAACACCAACGTTGCCACTGAGCACATCCCATCCACCGATTAAGGCGCCTGGTAGCACTTCGGTTTCTTTCCAATACAAAGTATCCTGTATGGTACAGATAAAGCCCTCCATTTCATTCGTAATGACCAAAGTAGCTTTGAGTGAATCGGTAAGCGGGACTGAATGATCGAAGAGCACCTGCCCTTGTTCGAAAGCGCTTCCTGATGTGGTATCTTCAAATATAATTTCGCCAGAAAAAGTGGAGACGTTCCATTCACAGACATTGGCAAATCCCGATGGGAGAATAAAGAATCCGGCATGGTACAGCTGAATGCTAGTTGTATCTGAAGATGATACTTGTATAGATAGACTTGAACACTGCCCAGAAGCCGTTAAACATAACAAGACAAACAAACTAATTGCAATTGCGTTTTTCATTTCTTATCCTCCTTTTAAGATTGAGTCCAAGCAATAGAATGCCACCTAACAGAATTCTTCACTCTGAGCCACTGGCTCACCCAAACAATTTAGCTAAATATAAATGCAATAAACATAAATGTAGTAATCCCGATAATCGTTGTAAGTAATCCCAGCTTTTTGGATTTAACCCAGCCGGTTAAGGACAGCATGGCTACCAGAGAAATGATACCTAGCAGAAAACTTGTCGCTCCGATAAGCCTTCGCGTTTTAAAATGGCTTTCGTCTATTTGAAAAGGATAACCTTCGATTGTATGCAGATGCACACTTGTCATTGCAAACACACAGACCAAAAAACAGCAGGCAGCCACCGTAGCGAAGGCTAGAATCGCATTTGACAGCCGTGTGTTCCAGTCTGCCACCACCATGCTTGCAATCACACTAATCGAAAATCCCCCCAGCAAGGAACTAATCACAAGAATCTGCTCTGATAATTTATTCCAGAATTCAAGAGGTATATCCACAGAGTAAATTTACTACATTTTTTGGAGCGAGGCGATTTGCCCACGTGGAATCGGGCTACAGGCTGTCCACTGCAATTCAGCTAGCCCACATCGCTTCGTGTATCCTGCTACAGCATCTCTCCTATCGTCGAGCTACTGTAGCAGGCACACTCAGTCTTCTGTGGGCCAGCTTCATTTCCGTTTCCATCCTGGCTATTTTGCAAGCGGGCTCGGTCGCGGAAATTACGGCGAATTGATTCAGGCTATCTGCTTCCTGCCTAGCGACCAAATTCCTTCGGATATTCCACCATTCCACTTACTCCCTTCAATCCATCCTTAACAAGTTCGATCGCCATACAATTCTCCCTGGGAACATCAAACGGCCATTCTATTCCGTACTGATCGGCTTGTTGGTAACCAAATCTTGGATAGTAGTTTGCATGTCCAATGAGCACTATGGATGTGAATGCTAAGCCATTCATTTCAGCTGTCGAGCTTTACGTCTGCAAAATATTAATTTTGCAGCTTCTACGGAGACGAAGCACAAATACAAATGAACCCAACCTTCAAAAACTACCTACTGGAAATTACCCAATCTGATGACGCGCAGGAGGTCGAAGTCATTCAATCGCTGTGGAGCGGTTATGGTAAGATATCCCGTTATCGATTGTTTGGTTCAGATTTGCAGACCGTCGTGGTGAAGCAGATTTCGGTGAAGCAAGCACAGCATCATCCCAGAGGCTGGAATTCCGATTTCGGGCATCTGCGAAAGCTAAAATCCTATGAGATCGAAACAAAATGGTACAAATCATGGAATCAGCAATGCACACAAGATTCCAGGACGCCAAAATTTCTGGCTTGTCTTTCGCAAGTGCAGCATCGCTGGATTGTACTGGAAGATTTGGACACCGAATTTCCCCTCCGAAAGTATGACCTTAGTCTTGCTGAGGTGCAGGTCTGTCTGAAATGGCTGGCCAACTTTCACGCGACTTTCCTGCAAAGGGAACCGACAGGATTGTGGCAGACTGGCACTTACTGGCACCTGGACACAAGACCAGATGAGTGGGAGAAAATCGAGCATGCGAAACTGAAATCAAAAGCAAAGGCCATCGATCAACTGCTCAATGAGTCCAGCTATAAAACCATCGTACACGGAGATGCGAAAGTGGCTAATTTTTGCTTTTCCATTGATGGCAAGCAGGTAGCGGCTGTCGATTTTCAATATGTGGGTGGCGGTTGTGGCATGAAGGATGTGGCATACTTTCTTGGCAGTTGCTTATCAGGCTCAGATTGTGTCAGGCATCAGGACAGCTTATTGGACTATTATTTTAGCGAATTGAAAGAGGCCCTCTGCTCCTATACAATAGCAGATCTGAGGGATTTGGAAGAAGAATGGCGAAACCTGTATCCGGTCGCTTGTGTTGACTTTACTAGATTTTTGTTGGGCTGGATGCCAACTCATGGAAAGTTGAATGGCTATCAGTTGGGAATGGTGGAGAAGGTGTTGAAGGGCTTGTAGCAGTTAACTCAGCAGCCCCCCCCATTTTATGATCCCAAAGGCTGCAAGCAGATACTAAACTCTTGGAATTCTGCCAGATTCTAACTAAAATGCTGCAAAAAACAATATGAGGTCAATTGTTGTAGCAATAATCACACTGATGATCTTTTTTTGCCTGCCAGGTATTGCGCAGGTACCCGAGGTGTCGGAAGGATTAAAGAGCAATATCCAGGCTAGGGTAGACAATGGGGTGAATGCAGGAATTGTTGTGGGCGTGATTAGCTCAGAAGGAAGCAGCTTTTATAGCTATGGGCTAAAGTCGATGGAATCCGAAGAGCCAGTAGATGAGCATTCTGTTTTTGAGATTGGTTCGATCTCCAAAACATTCACAACCACCATATTGGCCAAACAGGTTGTAGATGGAGCCTTGGACCTGCAAGACCCAGTGCAGGATCTTCTGCCAGAAGCTGTGAAGGCGCCTACTAGAAATGGAGAGTCTATAAAGATGGTTCATCTTGCAAATCATCGTTCCTCCTTCCCTCGAATGTCAAGTAATTTTGCTCCGGAAGACCCCGCAAATCCATTTGCTGACTACAGCGAGGAACAGTTATACGCCTTTCTAAACGAGTACGAACTACCAAGAGACATTGGCTCGGAATACGAATACTCCAACTATGCGATGGGCTTGTTGGGGCATATATTGGCTGCACAGCAAAAGAAAAGTTATGAAGAGCTGGTGCTGGAAAACATTGCCCGGCCACTTGGTATGCAGCAAACAAGTATCAACATGAGTCCGGACATGAAACAGCATTTGGCCTTCGGACACAGCATCGGTCAGGTGGTGCCGAATTGGGACCTGGATGTGATGGCTGGAGCCGGAGCGATCCGCTCGACTGCAGCAGATATGTTGAAGTACATAGCGGCCAATATGGGTATCCAGAAAAGCGAGCTTTATACTGCAATGCAACTAGCCCATAAGCATTCGAGTGACGAGGAGCATGTGCCGAGAGTTGGACTAGGATGGCATTTGGCCATGCAGGATGGCAAAGAGGTTGTTTGGCATAATGGGGGAACAGGTGGCTACTGTAGCTTTGCTGGCTTCATCAAGGGTGGAGACCTGGGAGTGGTAGTACTTAGCAACTCAAATGAAAATGTGGATGACATAGGCATGCATGTATTGAATCCGAAGGCAGAATTGGAACAGCCCAAGCCCTCTATCTCGTACGAGATGATCAAGGTGCTGAATAAAGAAGGAATTGATGCAGCAACAAAAACGTATTGGAAGCTGAAGGACACACAAGCTGATCATTACAATTTCGCAGAAGACCAGTTGAATGCCCTGGGTTATTCTCTGCTCGCAAAGGAGGAGGTGGAAAAAGCAATTGCCGTCTTTAAGATCAACGTAGATGCCTATCCCGCTTCATTCAATGTGTATGACAGCTATGGGGAAGGGCTAATGATAAAGGGTGAAAAAGAGGAGGCGATCCAGAACTACAAAAAGTCTGTCGAGCTAAATCCCGGCAATGCGAATGGTATTGCCATGCTGCAAAAAATGGGTGTGGAAACCGATGGACTCATTAAAGATGTGGTGGTTGAAGAGGCTATTCTCGAAACCTATGTGGGACAGTATGAATTGGCCCCAGGCTTTGTAGTAGCGATCTCCAAAGAGGCTCAGCAATTGCAAGCCCAGGCCACCGGCCAAGGCAAGTTTGACATTTTCCCCAAATCGGAAAACGTCTTCTACTACAAAGTTGTTAACGCTCAGATCACTTTCCACAAAAGCGACAATGGCGAGGTCAATCGATTGACACTTCTACAAGGAGGTCAGGAAATTGAAGGGCTTAGGGTGAAGGAATAGTATTTGGAAAGTTTCTTGTGAGCAGCAATATGAAGGCAGGCTTGTCCTGCTTTCAGGCTGACTCCAAATCGGACATCCTGGCTGTGCTATCTGCCCTCTAACTCATCCTTTAGTTCTCGTACTTTATTGCGAGCAATTTCATCTTCTTTAGCACAACGGGAATACCAGAAAATTGACTCGTCTATATCTCTGCCTACTCCTTCATGGTGGTACTCATAAATGTATCCCAAAATCATTTGAGACTTCTGATGTCCATTCTTTCCGGCAATCTTGAAATACTTCACGGCCTCCGGGTAATTTCGTTGCACACCCACACCAAGCTGAAATAGCTCACCCAAATAATAAATGGCTTGCAAATTGCCCTTTACAGCTTCTTTGTGGTAGTAGTCAAAAACCTCCACAGATCTACCAATTGACTCAGTTAGTTTATTGACTGTAAAACTTGTATCTAAAATGGTAGACCATTCCCGATCTTCGATCAAAAATCCATCGCTAGCGAAGGCATTCACCACATTTTCTCTATCATCACCCGTCGTGTGGCCCATATAATCCTGGATCAATTCAAGATGGCTTTTGTCACTTTTGATGATGATCGTATCGGCACTGTTTACGCTGGTGTCGACAGCGCCATTATGTGTCATGGTGATGGTATTTCCATCCCCTTCGATAATGATCAAATCTCGTTTGTGTTGTGAGGCAAAGTAAGAGTTTAGATAGTTAAACACGATCTTATTGTCCTCCCCGTTGAAGATGACCTCCGTCTGATTGTCCTTATCATAGCAAACTAAATTTCGATTTCGAATTTCAATCTGGTTATTCTTATCCCTATTGGAGGCCTTTTCACTCTGATTCCTGGTCAAGACACAACTGGCAAAAGACAACGCGAAAAAAACAACAGTTAGGATCGACAGACTTTTGAATTCCTTCATCATACAATCTGTTTGTTCGAAAATTTGAAATGAATGTCGTTGCAAATCAATTCCCTGTGGCTATCGGAAACTCTAAAATCAGATCTAGCTTCGTCGCCCCACGATGGAAAGTGGGAAGCAACACAGATGATCGGCTCGCAGCCCAACATAGCATTTCAACAACAAACCTTCCATTCATGTTCCATTTAAGAATAGATAATGTAATTTAAATCCTTGTCTTGCAGATCGGCAGATTCTTTCCAAAGCTGGTGGAATAAACGGGAAGTAGCCAAATTCAGGCGGAGATCAAGTACAGTCTTGTAGGTCAAGAAAGTGCTTGCTTTTTGTTTTCGAGCATAATATAGGAAATTCTCACTTTGTTGATATTATTCTTTGCTCTTTGCTGGTTTCCCCTTTCTCCTTTCTCCTTTCTCCTTTCTCCTTTCTCTTTGCTCTTTGCTCTTTGCTCCTTTCTCTTTGCTCTTTTCTCCTTGCTCTTTTCTGCAGCGAAGGAGAACCGGTGCAAAATA
>JAHDEE010000278.1 GCA_020629005.1 Chitinophagales bacterium | reverse complement strand
TTAATAGATGGTTTGGTATATTGATCTGATACATTTACCTTAGTAAAAATCGGTACATAAAAATATCCTATTCTCTAAATGAATCATAGAACTATGCGATTAATTGCAAATTGTTCACTAGCAACAATATTATATTTGCTCACGCTGTTACCTGTGTCGGCTCAGGGAACCCGGCAGGTAGTAACTTGCGAAACGGAAAAACAGATGGCTGAGCCTGTACCACCCTGTAGTCCCTTTACAGGGAAGTATGATCCTGAAACGGATTGCACAAGGTATGTGAGACTGTCAATGCATTTCTTCGTAGACGAAAATGGGCAGGGGTTTTACGATCTGGAGGGAAATCAAGTGAGTAACCCGACAGACCCGGATTACTCGGCCTATGATTATGCTAAGGATGCACAGGAAGAAATCAATAGGGTGTTGGCAGAAAATGCGCCCCTTAATACAGGAAATGGCTGGTTCTACTACGAGGATAATGAGTCTGGCTATGCACCACCACCAGATTATCTATCTCCTGCCCCAGCCTGTCAGGCAGGTCTGCAATTTATTGTCGATGAGATCCATGTTTGGGAGAATGCAGAAGCGATGATTGCACATACCACTAATCATACAGACCAAGTAATAATAAACACACCAGGAATAACTTCAAATGATCATATAGAAGTTATCCTTTTTCCCAATCAAGGCCCTAATTATTGGTACCAACAAGGGGGGGGGGGCATGCCGTCGTAAGTACGCAGGCTAATCAAACGGGTAGAAGTGCGGCTGTAATCATACTTCATGAAATTTTTCACGAAATGACATTGAGCCATATCAATGGGTTTAGGCCAGATGGAGGGGTACACTTGTGTCAAAGCATTTGCCATCTAACCTATAGCCCTTGTGTCTTAAATGGTAACTGCACATTAGTTGACAATGGTTCAGGTGGTACCACACTTTGCCCTTCGATCGATGAAGATGAGATCACCTGTGACGGCTCTTGTAGCTCACAGCCTGATGCGTGTACCGATCAATGTATTGAATGCATGGAGCAATGTCTTACGGATGCTTTCCAGGATTGCGGACAATGCCATCCCTTGAATCTCCCAGGGACAGGCAACTCCAATGTTTACCAGGTCTTTGATATGGAATACTATGTGAATCAAGCTCTGTCAGCAAGTTCGTATATAACCCTTGAGATAGCTGACCTATATGACTCAAATGGTGGTCTTTGCCCTGAAAACGCAAGTGACGATGCGGTGGGAAAAGTCTTCTTGGGTTTGTCGAACCAGTGGATGGATAATTATGTATGCGACGTACTGCCAAACTTCAATTGTGGTGCTGGAATATGGGAAGAAGGAGTCAATGAGCCAGAATATCTGTGGCAATATCGCTTTTGTGACGAGCCAGAAGAAATCTGCAATAACATAATGAGCTACGGCTACTATGGATTGGGAGCAATCCCTATAAATGTGTCTTGTGATCAAATACAGAAGTTGCATCGTTACCTTGATCTTAATCCTAATGTAGTATTGTCAAATGACCAAATAATTCAAGCTGCTTCTACGCCACAGCAGAGCCTTTGCGGAGATAACATCCTGCACATCGGTCTAGCTCCAAGTCTGTATGATTTCAGTTGGAGCACAATAGCGCCATCAGGCTCTGCACTAAGCGGCAATGGGCTTTCTCTTGATCTTCAGGTTGGAAGTTACTCAATCTCTGTTACTGCTGTGTCGAATGTAAATCCTTCTTGTGCGTATCAGGTGATACAAGAAGTTGATGTGTCGGATCCAGAATGTGCTGACGGACTTTGCTATACTGAAGATATTCTGGACCCGGAAACTTGTGAATGTTCCAATATTGGCATAGAACCAGATTGCAACGATGACTTATGTTACACTGTTGATTCCTATGATCCGGTTACATGCGAGTGTAGTAATTTGGATGGGTCCGTGCCACTTGTAATTCACACCAAGTATGGAGGCGCCTTGCTGCCACCACTGCCTGATCCTGAAGATGACTATGATGCCTACAATATCTGTTATGGAACTTCATTACAATTTGATGTTGAAGCAGAGATAGAGGTCAGTAACATGCAATATCTTTGGGAAATCAGAGAATGCAGCGGCGCTTCACCTTGTTATGGCGGCACTTTGTTACAGGAAGGGGAAGGCGAACAGATCCAATATACTATGGAAGAAGGAATTAATACCACTTGGATACAAATCTCCGTTTCATTACTTAGTAATGACGGTTGTGTGTTAGGGTATTCTTTCACTAGACTGAAACGACCAGCTGATGGTAGCATTCCATTTTCGGTAGAGCTAACAGATGGAGAAAACCAAACCTTAGCTAGTCATGAGACCTACTGCTTTGAAGAAGTTAGTCAAGGAGTGTTAGAATTAGGTCTTACTTTGCAAGGGGGCTCGGGCTTTAATTCAGGACACTGGTACCAATGGCTGCAAAATGATCAAATTGTGAGTGAAGGAACTGATTTACAGTCTTTTGAGCTTGAAAGCCCCACCGCCGGATCCTTCACCTACACCGTTAATGTTTTTGATCAGCACAATTCTGATTATTTTGGTGATCCCGAATTAATCGACTTAACTTGCTCTGCTTCTGATAGCGTAATTGCGACTGTCCACTACATGACTGATTCGGACTTGGGTACGCTAACTGCCTGTGTAGGTAGTCCTTTACAAATGTCGGTTGAGTCAGATACCGGACTTACTTACCTTTGGGAACCAGCCGTATACTTGTCTGACGTAAACGTGTCAAACCCTACTTTTCTGAGTGATGAGTTGGGGGTATTTGATTACACGCTTACTGTCACTGATGTCGGTAGCGCTTGTACTTCAGTCACCACAGTGAGTGTTGAAAATTTGGATTGGATTCCAGCACCTTCAGTTCCCTATGGGGATGAACTACAGGACATCACTCTTCGAATTTCAGGAATGATTACTGTGGAAGCTGGTGCGGAATTACTAATCAAGGACTCTACCTTTGAGTTTTTAGATGAGACTTCTGGAATCTTAGTTGAAGCAGGAGGAAGATTAGTCATCAAGGGAGAATCAGAGCTAAAGTCGGCAGGCTGTGGAAGCGACAGCTGGTATGGGATCAGGGTAGCGGGGCACTGCTCTGCGCCTGAGACTAATAATGGGGTCGTAGAGATTAGCGGAACAAGTACCCAAAGGCCGATTATCAGAGATGCTCTTATAGGCATAGGTAGTTCGGTTTGTGTAGAATTTGCGGGTACGGAATTTCCGAATAGTTTAGCTGATATTGATAAGTATGGTGGAGATGTTAAAGTGGAGTATGCCAGATTTATTAATAACCGAACCGCGATCCGTTTCCGTGGGAATGGTGGTGTCTCCTCTGGCGCGGAACACTATATCAAGAACTGCGAATTTACCAATGATGCGTTTTTTACTTTTGATGAAGCCCCGACACATGTGAAGTTTGAATATTGTAAGTACCCTAAGATCGATGTAACTGGCAATGAATTTAGGTCGGAGCTTGATCTTGGGCAAATGTATGGGACTGGAATTAGATCATTGGAATCCCTAATAAGAATTGGTCAGATGGAGACTGAAGACGGAAGTGCGCCTTCAAGAAATACATTTGAAAATCTGTTTAAGGGCATAGATACCTATAATGTACATTCAGCACATCCGCCTTTGTTGTATCACAATAGTTTCATAAATGTAGTAAAGGGCATCACGGTAAATACTTGCGCATCCGCCGAGATTTTGAATAACGATTTTGAGATCCCTTCATCAGTAGACATCAATGATGATGGAATAATAGACAACCAAGACGAACATGCCTACGGTGTTTGGATGGAAAGTAGCAGTTCATTTACTTTGGAGAGCAATACCTACAGAACCTTGTTCAATTCTGGAGATAACTACGGTCTTGTCGTGAAAGATAGTTATTTGAGTGATAATAACGGAAGCAGAGTTTCTCAGCAGTTTTTTGATGGAGCTTTTGCGGGCGCAACGGTGTTTTCTGGCGTGAATACAATGTTAGAATGGGAATGCAATAAAAATGGCTTCATTCCAGATTCGACAGAGGAATTAAGCCCTCCAAAGGCTGATTGGATTATTGATGATGCGCCGACGGATGAAAATGAGAGTTCAGCAACAGTTGTTTTTGGGGAAATGCCAAACCCACAGGGAGGTGCCATCACTCCTAAAATTAACAATAAATGGCACGAAGAACAGACTGGTCTACATATTAAACGTGGTCCAAACATGGAAGCGAATAATATTACGCTCAGACTACAAATATATTGCGACGATAGTTCGGTCCCAAGTTTGTTTGGCGATGGTGTAGAACCTGAGACTATCTTGATAGATCCTAACTTCAACATAGTTTGTGGCACTGTAGATGGAGGAGAAACTACAGGAGAGCCTACAAATCCAGATGACACCGATGCAATAATTGTAAATGACTCTGATTGTCACTTTCCTACAAATATTTCAGAAGTTAAACCTTCGAGAGTGAGTCGTGCATTGACTCTCAACGTGAGAGACAACAAGGAGGAATGTGTACATGACTTGCTAGCTGCACAAGATGCTAATTGGAGCAAGTGGATCAGAGTAGGCTCATATGTAGGGGTAAACAAATTGGAAAGTGCAGATGAGGTCATGAAAGAGATCGATATTGTTGATGAACGCGATTCGCAATTGCGAGATGTATACAGTCCGATTATAGATGATTATCTCCACGGAAACGGTAAATTAAATGATGTAGAGCATGAGTTCCGAAGCTATTCCAAAAAGGGGCCAGTCCAGAGTTTAGCTGAATCGGTCTTAGCTTGTGCTTTTAATGAAAGCTATAACAGGAACTTTCATTCTAAATATTTGGACTCCAAGTCAATAGTATCTGATGGTGATGCGATTTCGCATTTTACTGTATACCCGAACCCAGCAGGAGAATTTGCTTACCTTATATATCTGCCTGAGCGTTTGGCCTATGAGGCAGAAATCAGATTGTACGATCTTACAGGGCAATGTCATCAGAGTTGGACAATGAGCAATCAGAGGGATGGCCAATTTGACATTAGACTATTGCAAAACGGAGTGTATTTCCTGGAGATTCAAGGTCCGGAGTTTCAGGAAGTTCACAAAATTATCATTCATCAATAACGGCTAACTCGCAGCGAAAATTCGATCGATATGGCTCTAAACAACATCAGACACTGGACATTGATGCTGTTATTTGTTTGCTCATGTGCTGGTCTAAAATCTCAAGAAATCGACACTACTTTCACCTACTTCAGTAGAGTGTATTTGGAAGACAGTATCAATGTTGTTTCCTATGCTGTATTGCCAGTTGGTGACGGTTACTTCGTTTCAGGTGGTTACGCTGGTGAGGGAATAAATCAGACTGTATATCTAAGAAAATTAAGCAGGATTGGAGAGACGGAATGGGTAAAGACCCTCGATGATAGCCCGTCAACAAAGCAGCTGTTGCATGGCACCTGTCATATTGCAAGCTCCGATGGTGAGTATATATTGGTCTATACAAGATCTGAGGGACTTGATCAACCCAACAGCAGGGATTTTGTAGTCGTGAAGCATGATGAACAGGGTGATGTGCTGTGGACCAATGCTTACGGCTCTTCCTCTGCTGGGGAGGTACCAATTTGTGTCACGGAGGCCAAAGATGGTAGCGGTTATGTGATTGCAGGGTTTCGTCAACAACTAGCGCCCTTGCCTGAGACTCATGCAGCCGCATATGTGATAAAGATAAACGAGTCAGGCCAGCAGGAATGGGAACGACAGCACTCGATCATAGACTCCGGAAATACCGAAGTACGTACGATTGAGTCTACTTTTGACGGAGGTTATGTAATAGGAGGCGCTTACCTTGACTTGGATGAGTCAAACAGTGACCCCTTTGTGCTAAAGTTGGATGCGGAAGGCCAATATGTTTGGCATAAGTCATATGGGCTAGATTCGTATGACGCGGCAGGTTTTGTGAAAGAGCTTCCGGATTCTACTTTGATGTTTATGTCTGGCCACGATGTGGGAAATGATTTTGTTCCATTTGCAGCAAAGCTAACTTCGATAGGAGATACTATCACGACTAAGACCTATGAAGGTCAGCCATATGAGTCCTTTTTTTTGTATCAAGAGAACGGAGATGGATTTATGGTTTTTTCCTATGATAAGAATTATCCTCCAAGTACCCCTTACTTGGTAAGTCTGGATACAAATTTGGACACTTTGTGGTCTAAACCATTTTCCTGGACTAGCATTCGCGATGTAGCATTGAAGGATATTGAAAAGACTCCCGATGGAGGTTTCATACTTTGTGGTATGTCAGGTGTCGGAGAAGTCCCTCAATTTAGCTGGATCTTTAAGGTCGATAGTTTGGGCAATACTTGTGACAATCTAATAGACTGTAGTAGTGCGGTTGTGGATACAGTGTACACGAGTGATAATGCTCGACTATTATCTTCCCAGCATTTCCTGAATATATCACCGAATCCCATTGCGAGTGTTGCAACAGTGTCATATGCCTTGCCTTCTGAAGGTTCTCACGCTTGGCTGCGGATCTTTGATATGCATGGTATGGAGGTGCGATCATTGCGGCTATCTACTTCTTCGAATACGCGGGAGTTGACTATTCCGAAGCAGATGGGTAGTGGGGTTTATGTCTATGTTGTGGAGGTTAGAGGAAGGAATGTTTTGAGGGGGAATTTGCTTGTGGCGAAGTAATAATAGCCTTCGACTCCGTATCAGACAGAGTAAGAACTACCGCAGTGGCTACGACAATAGAGGAGTGTGCAAACATGTGCAGAACGTCCCCTGCGGGGGACAAATCTCAATAGCAGAAAGGCTTTGCAAGGAGCTTATCGCTCCGCGATT
>JAHDEE010000277.1:3476-6911 GCA_020629005.1 Chitinophagales bacterium | reverse complement strand
AGTAGTCCGTAAGTTAGCTAATTCTACCATTATCGATGGGCATTGAGATGGCCGGCCAAAATTTTTGAGGCGATCGATTCTTTCAGAGGTTCAATTCGCTCGCTATGCAGCTATGCAAGCCCTACAAATCATCATACCATTATGAGCCAATTTGTTCTTGACAAACTGCAGATAGATTTCAATCACGACAGTATCTCCAGCGAAAGAAAAGGGATGCTAGACAATCTTGTACAAACGATCCGGAAGGAAGGAAGAAGCCGTCCTCTCGCCCTCAACTTCATCTGCACACACAATAGCCGACGTTCTCAAATTTCGCAGATTTGGTGTCAGCAGCTAGCCCACCATTTTGGATTGAGAATTTCGGCATTTTCGGGCGGTATTGAGGTCACTGCATTTAATGAGCGGGCTGTGGCTGCGATGCGCCGGATAGGCATGCAGGTGATCAAGCGAGGGGAGCAGAATCCAACGTACCTCATCACATCCGTGGCAGGGTATACACCTATAGCTGCCTACTCAAAAATGTATGATGCAATTGAGAATCCTCAGAAGGGCTTTCTGGCTGTCATGACTTGCGATCACGCGGATCAAAACTGTCCGTTGATCATGGGCGCCGCTGCGCGCATTTCCTTGCCATACCGTGACCCCAAATATGCCGATGATACTGCAGAAGAGCAAAGTGCCTATGATACCGCAGTCGCAGTAATTGGCAATGAATTGCATTACGTGTTTTCTCGTATAACAAACTGAAATCTGTACCTTTTTGCTGCGAAGCATATCCAGATAGGCTATCTTTGTGTACTCCATCCATCATGCTAGTGCCTGCGGACCTGACCTGCCCCAGCGGGGTCCAAGTGTTAAGACAACAAAATGCTGTATCAACATTGCCTGCTGGGCCTTGGATTGCTATTGCTACAAGCAACAGCCGTGTTTGCTCAGCCTGAAAAAATATATCGAAATCTAGAGCAAGCGCTGGCGGAACCTTCATTGGTTTATCAGCTTGACCTGAGCGATAGCCTTATGCAATCGATGCCTTCAACAATCGGAGCATTTAGCAAGCTTAGGTCATTGACTTCTCGCAATAATGAGCTGGTAGATATTCCGGATGAGATTTGTATGCTCCTAGAACTGGAGCAGCTTGATTTGTCTAACAATCTAATTCTAAGTTTACCAGCCTGTATCGATAAGCTCAGAAAACTGGAACGTCTTGATCTTTCTTCCAATGGACTTGGCATTACTGATTCTACTGCTTATCAATTTGGTCTGGAGGAAATACTATACCTGAGCCCTTCTATAGTGCCAGAAGCAGAAATTGAGCGTATCAAGAAGGCCCTGCCGAATTTTGAATAGGGGATTTGCTTATCTAACCAAAGTCACGTTTCCTTTTGCTTGCAGTACCTCACCACTGCATAGGGCTTCGACCCAATAAACATAGACACCCATTGGCAGGACTTCCCCTTTGTAGGAGCCATCCCATCGCTCTGTGCCATCCGTCGTTTCGAAGATCAGCTTGCCGTAGCGGTCAAAGATTCTAAATGCTCTTAGTTCATCGTAGAACTGATGGATCAATCCATAAGCATCATTTACGGAGTCTCCGTTAGGGGAGAAAGCAGCAGGCATGGTAAGCTTGCCACAGTTTTCAAGCCTAATGGTGATTTGGTCGGTAACGCTGCAACCCAATTCATTGAAGGCGGTAGCAGTGTAGGTTATTTCACTGGAGGGTGTACTCACTGGAGAAGCACTGTTGGCACTGTCGAGAAAACTGTCTGGTGACCATTCGATACTGGCAAAATCTCCCTGGGCAGAGAGTGGCACTGCTGCACCCCGAAAGGATATCAAATCCGGGCCAAGTTCAAGGCTTGGATCTTCTGCCACCTCCACGATTACCGTCAAGGTGCTGCTACAGTCTGGTCCATTGGCGATCGTGACTTCATACTGAGTAGTCGTAGCTGGATTCGCCATTGGGTCAGGACAGTCAGTGCAGGATAATGAGGCGGCCGGCTGCCAGGTGTATTGCGTTCCGCCGCTGGCCGTCAGTTGTGTGGATTCGCCGACACAAATACTTGTGTCCATGCTAATTGTATAGTCGCTTTGAGATTGTAATTCAACTACCAGAGAGTCCGAATATGCACAGCCATTTGCATCACTTGCACTGAGATAGAAAACAGCATTGTCCGTTACTTCAACAGTAGGAGTGGAGATGGAGACACCAGAAGCATCAGTCCAGCTGATATCCCCGAGCATGCCTTGCCCGTCATAGTCCAGTGCGATCTGCTGGGCACCACAAATGGTTTGCGCTTCAATTCCAGACAGATTTGCTGAGTACACTTCTACATCCGTGCTAAGCTCATAAGTGCATGCATCGGGTCCGCTTTCCGTTACTGTTAGGCTGAAGGTGGTGGATTGATCCACGGTAGCTGTTGTCTCAAAGGCACTAGCATCCTGGACCAGCGCAGCTGGCTCCCATGCTAGCGAAAATGCGGATTCAGGAACGGTTTCGCAAAAGCCAAACTGTATGTTTGGCCTTAAAGCAGACTGGTCTGGGCTACCCAGATCACAAGCTGGTTGATCGTCTTGCGCATACAAGACTGAATTGAAACTGGTCTCTGTATAGGCTACTTCATCAAAGACAGTGGCTCCTTGTCCGGCCGGATTCGCATAGCAGATTTCTACTATCAGGTTTTGCTGGCCACTCCAGTCATAGGTCTGATCAAAATCATGTTGCGTCCAACCGGTATCAGTGCTGCTAAAATCGCTTTGATGCATAGAACTTAGCCCATTGACAAAGTTGTTCAATTGAGTAAGATTGGTACATCCCAGTTTGATTTCGAAACCGTAAAATTCGGACTCTCCAACTCCGGGTATGCCTGAAAGATTGTCGGTTATATTAAATCCAATACTGGCAATGCTTCCTGGCTCTATACCGGCTGCAGCCAGTTCTTCTTTAGTATAAAGCAACTGCATTCTCTGGTTGTTCGTTGAAGCAATTGCAAAGAAAGGTGTGATGTCAAAACTCGTGGTATTGTCTGTGCCAAAAGGACGAAAATCCTGAATATCTGCGCAGGCCAATCCTGATACCCCACAGTTGGTAGTCGGCACCTGCACAGAAAGGTTTACACTCTCTCCTGCGCATACTAGCTCCGGATCAGCAGCGATAGCAAGCAGCGGATAAGCACCTGTTACTTCCACTGTAATGTCGGTCGTTTGCGTACAGCCGCTGGGTGCAGTGGCTGTCAAGGTATAGGTTGTTGTTTCTAAGGGGGAAACCTGGGGCTGCTCCGCAGCGGGATCTTCAAAGTCTGCTGCAGGCGTCCATTGATAGCTTAGATCAGTTTGGTCGGAGCTGACGCTCAGACTCACCGTTTCACCGCGGCAGATGGATGGATTTGGCATAGGATCGAGTTGGAAGCCATCGACTACATTGACCACAATTTGGTC
>JAHDEE010000277.1:0-3376 GCA_020629005.1 Chitinophagales bacterium | reverse complement strand
GCTTCAACGTAAATCTTGAATATTTCAGGTGCACTGAGATTGGTTAGACTTGAGCTCCTAAACTCGTTTTCGCCTTGACGGTAACTTATGATCCAATCATCGCATTGTGCCGGGAGTGTGAATTGCCCGGTATAGGAATATCTCTGTAAACCAGGCAAAATACCACCTTGACAATTGCTGTTTCCTGCGGCAAGTTCCTCCTCACACAATGGGCTAATTTCCTCTCCAAAACCCTCTGTTAATTCTTCGAGTGAAATGGTAAAAAATTCTCCACAGGACTGCGAAGAGATACTGATAGGAGGGTTGGAAGGCGGACTGGTATTGCCCGGAGGAATGGTAAAAGCGGAATTGCAATCGTAATAAAAGTCAAACTGCAGCTCATAGTCATTCCCGCCAAGGCAAGTGTAGTAAAGATCAACTGCCATCCCGTGATTTGCCAGCACTGTTCTGTTTGATAACAGAATGAGCATGAGCATCATCAGGCTATAGAATGGAATTTTGATGGCTATGTGTGACAGCTGTGTCCTAATCATGTGTGTTTGTTGGCTATATCTACAATTCGATCCACTTCTACATTTTCCATACAGCGGAAGTGTCCTTTTGGGCACTCCTCATATCCAATCTTGGAACAAGGCCTGCATGCTAGTCCTTCTACCTCGATTAGATCATACTGTTCCTGCTTATCGGCAGGCAGATAGGGATACATTCCAAATTCTGGAATTGTGTTTCCCCATATGGAAATAATGCGTTTCTGATAAGCCGCCGCAATGTGCATCATACCGGTATCATGGGTAATGACCAGATGTGCTTGCCTGATCAGGGATGCCGACTGCGCTATGTTCAGCTCTCCACAGGCGTTCACCACATGTTCGCCCGAAAGCTCTTGAATAGATTTCCCCAATTCCTGATCTTCCGGACCACCGATCAGCACCGTTGGCAAAGTTAAGGATTTACAAATGTTAATGATTTTTGTAGCAGGCATTTTCTTTGTGGAATGCTGCCCGCCAATGGCAAATGCCACATATCGTGACGCAAGCTGAGGGAAATGGTTTTCGAGACTTAGCTCATTTTCCGGCAAAATGTGAAATTCAAGACCCTTGCCATCGTTTACCACCCCCAAATGACGCACTGTGTTCAAATATCTATCAACTATGTGCTCTTTGGGAAGTCGGTTGTGCTTTAATCGCACCATCAGCCACTTTTCCAAATTAGCTTTGTAGAAGCTCTTGCTCGGCAAACCTAGTTTTCGTTTCAGCTTCCAGCTTCGTAAACTGTTGTGCAGATCCACAACAAGGTCAAAGTTTTCGGATTTTAGTGCTGGCATCAAATCCTCCAACTTTTCATCCATCAAATGGACTTGCGCCAAATGTGGGTTGGCTTCCAAAAGAACCTCATAATTGCTTTTGGTGAGAAAGTGCAGCTCGCAGTCCACTTGTTCCTTCAAACAACGCAAGACAGGACTGGTAAGCACAATATCCCCAATGGAACTGAAGCGAACGATAAGAATTTTCAAGGATTTAGGCATGATCCCCTTCAATGCCTTTGAGGTACTTTTGCGCTTCGTGATAATAGTGATCAGCCCCCATTTGAATCATCTGAATCATGGTTTCTGGCAACTGCTTGACCACCTTTCCCGGACTGCCAATGACCAGCGAAAACTCGGGAATGTATACGTTTTCGGTAACCAGCGTGTGGGCACCAATAATGCTTCCGCGTCCGATCACTGCTTTATTCATCACTGTGGCACGCATTCCGATCAAACAGTGATCATTAATGGTGCAACCATGCAAAATAGCACTATGCCCTACCACAACGTGTTTGCCTACCGTACAAGGAACCCCTTCATCACAATGCACCACTGCGCAGTCCTGCACATTGCTTTGCTCACCGATCTTGATCCAATCCGTGTCTCCACGAATCACTGCATTGTACCAGACCGATGCTCCATCTCCCAGCTTTACCTTGCCAATTACGGTGGCATTCGGAGCGATAAAAACATCCTTTCCAAGTTCTCGCTGAGACATCAGGTGATCCAGGTAACTAGCCATATCTTTTTGCCCTCAAGATAGTTCAATTTTAGGAAAGCCGTATCTTGGCTGACCATGAATAGCAGTCAGCAACAATCCGAATTTCTGGATCGCTTTGGAGAAAGCGAGGAAAGCATCAGAAGCTTTTTTGCACCGGGCAGAATCAACCTCATAGGTGAGCATATCGACTATAATGGCGGACACGTGTTGCCAGCCGCCATCAGTATGGGAGTGCAGATGCTGGTGCGAAGAGATGACTCCGATCAGATTCGTCTTTCCTCCACTCTTAATCAGCAGGTTTATAGCTTCAGTCTCGCGGAAGCGCTTAGTCTTGAGGCCAGTGGTCAATGGTATGATTATGTATTGGGTGTTATTCTAGAGTTGCACCGGCTAAAGGTGCCCATAAATGGTTTTGATGCCTTGCTGGATAGTGATTTGCCCATTGGCGCCGGACTCTCTTCTTCGGCAGCCGTCGAAGTGGTCACCGCCTTTGCCCTATACCGGCTCGCCAACCTGCCAGTTGATCGCAGAGACTTATCGCTGCTCTGTCAGCGAGTAGAAAACAAACACGTCGGTGTCAATTGCGGAATCATGGATCAATACGCTGTGGCCAATGGCAAGCAAAACCAGGCCATGCTATTGGATTGTGATGCTGTCAAATCCGACTTTATCCCTATTGAGCTGGGTGATTATCGACTGCTCATTCTGCATACCAACAAACCTCGAAAGCTGGTTGAGTCAAAATACAATGAACGGCGGGAGGAATGCAATCAGGCATTGGAAGCGCTCCGCAAGCATCGGGAAATCAAGTTCCTCTGTGAGGCTGAGTTTGCTGAGTTGGAGCACATCAACGAGCCAATCATCAAACAGCGGCTAAGGCATGTGGTGACTGAAGAATGGCGAGTGCTGCTCAGCGTTGAAGCGCTCAACAGTGGAGAAATAGAACAGTTTGGTCAGCTGCTCACCGCATCCCACAATAGCCTGCGAGATGACTACGAGGTCTCTGGTCCGGAGTTGGATGCTTTGGTCGACTTATCGCTTGCTTGGTCGGGTTGTATCGGTGCGCGGATGACCGGCGCTGGTTTTGGCGGTTGTGCGATAGCCTTATTGCACAAGGATTCTGTGGATGGGTTTGATACTTACCTGAAGGAGGCTTATCTGGCGAAGACTGGTCTGGATGCTGGTGTTTATGGGGTGGAGATTGTTGATGGGGTAAGGGAGGGGTAGGGATTTGGGAGCAAAGAGCATGGTGTCTCTACTCTTTACCCTCTACCCTCTACCCTCTACTCTTTACTCCTATGTTGCAACTAATAGAAAAAACAATTAAATTAATGACTGGCGGTAATTGT
>JAHDEE010000276.1 GCA_020629005.1 Chitinophagales bacterium | reverse complement strand
GCTCTTCTGGTGTCACTGGCTCCTCCGGTTCTTCTGGTGTCACTGGCTCCTCCGGTTCTTCTGGTGTCACGGGCTCTTCCGGCTCTTCTGGTGTCACGGGCTCCTCCGGTGTCACGGGCTCCTCTGGTGTCACGGGCTCCTCCGGCTCCTCTGGTGTCACGGGCTCCTCCGGCTCTTCTGGTGTCACGGGCTCTTCCGGCTCTTCTGGTGTCACTGGCTCTTCTGGCTCTTCTGCTGTCACTGGCTCCTCTGGCGTCACGGGCTCCTCCGGCTCTTCTGGTGTCACGGGCTCTTCCGGTTCCACGGGACATTCGGCAATGTTGATTGTTGAAGTCACATCGGCACAACAACCTGAAGGTTCGCAAACTCGATATACAAAGTCAAAGCTACCGGCAACATCGGTATCCGGTGTATACTGCAATACAAAACTTCCCAAAGACAATGATCCTGCACTCGGCTGCTCTACAATCGAAAGGCTATTGAAGTTCGCGGGATCATTTGCCAGCACATCCAATGTTGCTGATTCATTACAGGCCAGATCATAGCTATCAGGTATGCCCGAAACGCTATTCGGTTGATCAGCAACCGTAACTGCCAGGGTTTGCTCACAGTTGGCATCCTCACTTTCGATGAGCAGCGTATAAGATCCCGGATCCAAATTCTCCGCTATCACTATATTGGATGAAGTACTGCTACTAAATACGTTTTGCCCTTGCTGATTGTTCAAGGAATAACTGTAGCTATTTGCAGTATTGTCATCATTCAAAATCTGTACTGCCCCATTCCCTTCTCCATTGCAATTTGTAGAAGCTTGAGCACTAGCTGATGCCGTGCATTCTGCTGGTGGAATAGGACTACAAGGTCCGCTATAAACATCAATTGTAGGCGTCCCCGCGCAATTACAATCAAGGTCCAAAACATCTCCCGTAGTGCTGGCATCCCCATCATTGCAAGCCGATCCTGCCAGACATTGCGGTACTGCCTCGAAAGCAAGATAAGCGCAATCCCGATTCACTACAAGATCACTCACATTCCCTGAAACAATGGTAATCTTTCCACCTTTCTCTACCCCATTTGCATCTTGTACACGATACAAAAACTCATCCGTGCCTACATAGCCAACGTTCGGTTGATACACAATCCGGCCATTGGAAACATCCGCAGATCCATGCAAAGGAAGAAACACCAGGCTCAATGTTGATGCTACTGCATTCTGATCATTAGCAAGCACATTCAATTCATAGGTCGGTGAAGGCCCACTGGTACTGACTGGAAAAGCTGCCAGGTCATCACAAACATAGAACTCACCCGAATTCTCCACGAAGATTTTCAACTCCACATTGCTACAATCCGAAGAATCATTGATATTACAAACTCTGTAAGTCAGCACATCTTCATGAGGGCCATCAACCTCCCCAGAAGAAGTATAAGTTATTGTACCGTTGGCATTCACAACAGCCGAACCAAAACTGGGAGCGAACATGATTTCAACAGACGAAGTGGCCCCATTGAAATCATTGTCCAACACATCATACGTGATACTTAAGGGTTCAGCCGTTTCACAGGCTGCTCCAGCAAGCCGCTCCACGGTGATCGCATTCGAAAGATCAAAACAACCAGTCAAATCAGCCGCGTTTGCTCCCGTACCGAGGCCCAATACGCTTTCGTATGCAAGATGCCAAATCTGATAATTACCAGGACCTGTATTCGAAAAGTCAAAGGCAGAACTTTCCTGAATACCGATGATGTTACCGCCTGGCTCCGTCAATAACCATCGCTTTTCAGGCCCAATAGAATTGCTAAGTGCAACCATAACCAATTCTCCAAACGAAGAACCTCCACATGTGCTGCTTGTATTACTTGAAATAGTTCCTCCACTTACGTTACAACTAGCAGATGCAGCATTGCAATCATCTACAACAATTGTACAATCCGTATAGCTACAGCCGTTGCAATCTACGATCGTCAAACAATATTCGCAGGCAACGTCTACCACATTTTCTTGAGTAGTTACACCGTTCGACCAACTATAACTAAACTCTGCACAGGCTGAAGAAGGCCCAGAAAGTACAACAGGGCCATTGCAGATATTCGCATCTGCCCCAAGACTAAATTCACATTGTGCCGTAGCATCAATTTGACAAAAGAAAAGCAGCATCAAAAATAGAAATGACCTTGTTAACTTCCGAATCAGGATGCCGCTCTCTAAGGACGACCCGGGCCAAGAGTAGTGTTTGGCATTTTTGCCAATGGTGCTGAACACCAGGGGTAATTGTGTTTTCATTGTTCGCTCTAGTAAGTTTTGATTAATTTGATCCCGACCAGTCTCTTGGATAAGACATACAGCTCCACGCCAAAAAAGGCATAGCATATGCTTATTCCTTGGGGTATTAAGGAGCAAGAATCTGCATGAAATTTAGATGACACAGCGTTGAAAAGTGGCAAGGATTTGCGGCAAAAATGGCCGTTCAAAACATCGCTATGTGCAAATCAAAAAGATATTCAAGAAACTGAAGCGAAATGGTGGCGCGAATTGACCGCACAAAGTTAGAAATTCCCAGCGGAATCAAGAGGCTATACGCCAGTATTTAACGGAATACCCAGCACACCCATACTACCAAAAAATCCCAGAATTTGCACACAGAAATGATTATCAATGACTTATAAACATTCATTGCCACACAACCGATAATTTATTGTACTATTTGCGACAGTTCCATCATTTACAAGGCTATAGCTGTTCAATTCTCTTCTCTCATTGGAGCGAAACAGCCAAGCACACCGTCACCGAAAGGCTCGCTATCCGCTACAATGCAGGTAGCATCCAGTGGCTTCGTGTATCCGCTGGCTTTGTCTCTCCGTAAACTCCGAGCCAAAGCCAACGGCACACTCAGTCCACTGCCTGCTACCTGCATTTTCACTCCTATCGAGGCTATTTTGACACAGCCTTTCACTGCGCCACAAGGACTTACACATAATTCACCAAACAAAAAAAGCCCGGTCCTATTGAACCGGGCTCTAAAGCTGTATAAATGTTGTGAACTAATTATCGATAACCATAAAAAATAGACATAAGCACCATTGAATCATCACAGAAAGCTCAGAGAAATAATATCCGCAAATGCCCTTGCTTCACAGTTACGATTCACTAATTGATCAAAATCTTCTCAGTCAGTACCTCCTTTTGATGAATCACCTGAAGCAAATACATGCCTGGAACAACATCAACGAGATCGACATTGTTTTGCTCAAACGCAGGGGCACGATAAATTGCCCTTCCACTCAGATCCAGCACCTGTATCGTCGAACTCTCCACCTCGCCTTTCACATTTACATTGAAAGTGCCATTACTTGGATTTGGATAAACAGTCAAATCAAACAATACTGCTGTCTCTTCTATCACAGGCTCAATTTCCTGAGACTTGCCGCTGCAATTCCAAAGGGTTGTTTTGGTCCAGGAAGACAATCCGTAGAGGCTGATACAATCGTAGCCAGGTCCGGAATTGCAGTAAAGCTGTCCACTCTGGTTATACATGGTTGGATATCCACAAGCGGTTTCAGGAGTCACGATAATGTAAGAAACATTACCGTTTGAATATTCATCTACAGAAGCACTGGAGCAGCAATTGTTGGCGTCCAGCATATCTGACAACCAAGGATACTGATTTTCCCAAGGCTCATCGTCTATAGCAACACTTTGAATACAAACAATTTCAATTGGTGTAACCGATCCACCACATAACTCTGGCTCACCGATCGCCACATAACTGAAAGATACTGCATCACCAACAACAAAATTGAAGTCTACCTCTGTTGTGTTAGGAAGCAAAGTAGTACCATCTGCCAGAAGCAGAACAATTGAAGGAGCTACCCCGCATCCACCTATCGAAACCTCAGCTTGGGTATCAAATGTGCAACCTGGCTCTACAGGATCCGAACATCCGTAAATCGGAGTTCCATTACTGAGACCGTACAATGATAAACAATTATATCCGGCACTACTTTGGCAGTACAATTGCCCTTGAGCATTATACAAGGTGCTGTTCCCACATGCTGCCAAAGACTGAACATACACATATTGGTAGGCTCCGCTCGTATAAACAGTGATGCCACTAACTTCACAGCAATCACTTGATTCCACGATTCCATCTAGCCAGGGAAAATCAGGAAAGGTTGGTGTGGGTTCCTGTTCACAGGGTCCGGTAACATAATCTGTTACCCCAAAGCACTCTGCTTCACAGGCACTCAAATATTCTACACCATTCGCGCAGACAATACTGCCTTCGTCGCCAAAACAATCACAAACAACATCATCGCATAACCAGATAACGTTGCCATTTGTAAATCCGTAGGCAGCTATGCAATCATAGTTGCCAGTCTCGGTACAATAAAGTTGACCACTTGCATTGTATAGCACAGAGTTACCCTGAGTCGCATCGAAATAAAGATACTGATAACCATTGCTACTATATTCTGTCACTGAGTCATAAGTATTACAGTTCAAAGGACCAAGCACACTGCTAACCCAAGGGTAATCTTCAAGTAATGGATTGTAGTCGTCATCGCAAGCTCCTGCCGTGTAATTGATAATTCCTTCGCATTCTGCAAGACAGGAGTTTATGTACGTGTTACCATCACTTCCACAAACAGGATCGTATGTCCCCGCACAAATACAAGGTGGGATCTCATCACAACTCCACACTCGAACTCCTTGTGTCAATCCATAGGCTGCAAGGCAATCGTAGTTGCCGGATTCAGTGCAGTACAGCTGACCACTTTCGTTGTACAATACATTGTTTGAACCGCTGCCGTCCTGTGCGATCACGTAGATATAGTTGTAACCTGTCTGGCTAACATACTCCCATATCTCTGCAACTTCCAAGCAGTCAGTGAGCCCCAAACTAAAAATCCATGGATAAGCCTCCGCAAGTAAGGTCAGCGCACTGATTTCTTCAGTGGGATCTGTGGGATCAGTTGGGTCGGTAGGACAATCATCTCCAGTTTCTACTACAATAGTATGCTCACCGAAACTACCATTTGCCGGGCAAATATCAGTTGCAGGCCAGGAAAGAGCTATGGTATAGGTGGTTGTTTCAGTAGGAGCAAAAATGTAGCCTTCGTTGAAGTCTGCTAAAACGACACCTACATCGGGAGTAACCGTTACAGTCACACTGTTTTCATCATATGCACATGCCGTCCCTTCTGAAGAAATGGCATCCACAGACGGAGGCATTGGCACATTCACTGGCACACCTGGGCATGTGTATGCTGTTACATTACATTCTTGTACTTCCACGGTAACATCGATTGAAAAGGAAGGAGCAGCGCAACCTTCTGGCAATCCACCCGGACCCGGAGGTTCTGGATAGAACACTGTGTGAATTGTATAAGTGGTCGTTTCTGTCGGGCTTACAGAGATTTGATCTTCGCCGGGTGCAAAACTAAGGTTCCCCGGCTCTACAGCGATGACTGTTTGAATCATTGGACATGCCGAATACTCTTCAGGTATTGGAGGTGCCGCAAGCACCGCGGAATCTCCTGCACAAATGAAGATTTCCGTTTCGTATTCCGCTTCGATATCTCCAAATGTAAGGATACTGATTTCAGGACTCAAGTTCTCTCCCGGTTCTACTCCGCCTACATTGCCAAGTATGAGTAGATTTCCATTGCTATCTTCTTCCATATCCACTCCTACAAAGTCATGTGTATTTCCCAGGTCCTCCTGAAATACCGCGAAACCCTCTTGGTTAAATTCAACAAGCACCTGGGTCATAGCTGAAGTTCCAACATCAGAGCCCTCTTGAAACCAGAGTTTCGAAACGGCCACTAAGGCAAAGAACTTCCCGTTGCTCATCTGATGCGTATCCACTACTCTGATAGCAAGCGCAGCCGATTCGGCTTCCGGAGCTAATTCAGTTGCCAATTCAGGATAGACAAATGACACTCCGGCAAAATTGCCACTGGCGTCACTGCTATAAACACTGAGGGCCTCTTGGAATGGCGCACCAGCGTACTCACCCAACAACCAAACTTTTTCATCATTAATGAGTCGAGGCACAGTATACTGTCCATAGTTGGCAATAATCTCATAGCTATCTAGCCCACCTGAACTGCTCAATTCGTATCGGTAGATATCCCAATATCCCGCCGGATCAAGGTACCATTCCCCTCCATGTCCAATCACCGTTATGCTACCATCTTCATTAACATGTATACCGTTCTTACCATAATTACCCTCTAGTTCCGGAAGATCTGTAAGACTAATTACGTTAAGTTGGCTATCAAAAATTACAAGATCATAATCGAAAGAAGTCAAACCGATATAGCGGTTCGATGCAAGTTTTTGTACCTCCCAATCATTGTTCAAAATGAAGCTGTCGTTCGTGTACTCAGCAACCAGATTTCCAGACTGGTCAAGATCAACCAGATAAGTACTAAGCTCCCCATCATTCGTAACTGTGTAGATTGCTCTTCGATTGCCCGTTTCCGTTTCTTCAACGAAGACTCCATCCTGGACCTGTCCTTCGCTTTCAAGAAAAGGAGAACCAGCATACCAATTCAACTCATCAGAGCTGATATCCAGCACTCCTTCATCCGTTGCGACCAGCAGTGTCCCACTTTCAGTAATATGCAAATCTTTGCTTCCATCTACTGGCGAATAAACTTGATTACTGAAAAAGGTAGTAGCCCTGACTGATACTGCCAGAGCCATAAAACATAGTAAAAGTAAAATTTTTCTAGGGTTCATATGTTCCATGAAATTCAGTGTAGTAAATGCTATTATAGACGATAGCGTACATACAACTGCGAAACAAAATCTGGGAAGTATTGACCAAAATATCATAAAAAAAACCCACCGCAGCCATAATAGACTGCGATGGGCTTCCACACATTGCAATACCAAAACTAATCTAGTGCTGCGTAAACAAAGTTCGTGACACCTTTTAGGAGCTTATCTTTTTGTC
>JAHDEE010000275.1 GCA_020629005.1 Chitinophagales bacterium | reverse complement strand
AGCACCTGCATTTCCTCTTCCATCAGGGCTATTTTTCACCGTCTGTAGCTCGCTCAGGCACTAGCCTAGTCCGGTATCCCGGATGCCAGTTCGGTAACTCATCAGTCTCTTATCCAATTAATGCACTAATACCAATGCTGGGCATCAGGCCTGAATCATCGCTTATCAACAATCGGCAATGGCCTGCGCTCAGGCACACTTCTTCCTTTGACTTGCAGACTTACGCAAGCCATCGCTGCCTGCCACTTGTTTTACTACAAAGGCTCTACAATTCACTTGCAGTCTTCGTAATCTGTGGCCACAAGTGATGCCTAAACTGGGCAAGAGCTCGATTGCCAGTTTGTCAAAAGCCCAAATACAGAAGCTAATTCAACAAATTATAGTGGCTTTTTCTCAAAGAGTGAAATATTGTTAAATGTTAAAATGGTGAATGTGTAGATTTTTCTGCAAACATTCCGAAGGCTGACTGACAGTAGCCATTTATTATTGCACAGTCTCAATATTGCCTCAATTGACAATTTGGTATCACACTGATCATCAATTGGCTGAAGATTCTACACCAGCAGGCTTTCAATTAAACAATATCCGAAATCATCCCACCTCGTTTTACAGCTCGAGACTTTTGAAGGAGTATATATGTGTTGGATCTACTTTTGAAATCTTTCTATGGTGTAAGCGCCTATACTTTGTTATTTGTTATTGTGCTTGGCCATAACTCCACTATGGCAAAGCCTTTGTAAAAGACCTAATGCTGTTCCGCCTGTTCTTCTCTGACCACCAGTAATAGCTTTCGGATTCAGCCAATTTTTCAATTAACAAAGTATTCATGACTGTATTTCGACTCCACGCTCTATTCCTGGGAATGATGTTCCTGGGCTCTTGCATGTGCTCAATGTCAAGCTTTGCACAAGGCAACTGCGAATTGGGTGAAATGTATGACCTTCGTTTTGTTCCCGGCTTTGCTCAAACTGACTCTCTTACCGTATGTGGGGCAGCTGATACCTTGGCACTGCTGGTGTTTTCACCATCTGAAGATCCACTCACTGGCGTAACGATTACCGCTAATCTTCCGGATGGGATGCAATATGCCGGATTTGAAGAGTCCCTGTATGCAGGAACTTCGATTAGCCTGGTCTCAGCAGCCAATCCGCATGCACCTCAATTTCTATTGAGTAATCTGGATCAGAACACCAGCAATATCGTCTATATCGGCATTGAGGCCTCTTGCGACTTTACATTAGCTTCAGAGCTTCAGCATGTTAGCTATGACCTAAGCTATTTCGATCCTTCCGGTACATTTTGTACACAGACTTATGCTGTTGAAGAGGAGTTCGATGGTGCATTTAACACACCAGTACTAAATATTGTGGATGTTTCACCGCCAGATATTGAGTTTGCTCAGATCGGAGAGGTGTTGTGCCAGGATATAACAGTGTCACAAGATGGTCTGAAATCTGTCGTGGATCATTTCGACTTCCTGGTACATGGTGTAGAGATCGGTACAGGTCTCGGTGTCAATGCGGTATCTGTTAATGGCACTTCAATTCCGTATACCGTCGATGCTACTACCAGTGTGATCAGTCTTGAGATCGATGACAGTTTCTTTCCGGCCAATACGGGTGGTCCCACCATAGGACCTTCCGACAACCTTTTCAATGAAAATGAAGAACTAATCGTAAGCATTTGCTATGAATTTCAGGAATGTCCAAGCACCAATCAGATGCTTCCTGCCTATCAGACAAAGCTGGATTGCTACGGGGAAACTTGCGATTTTGATGAGCCATATCAATCGGGATCCATTGCATTCTTGCCAAATTTTGGAGCAGATGTGGAAGGCTATCTGGGCCTATTGCAGCAACCTGCCATTTGTGGGCAGTCTGCCATCTATGAATTTCAGTTTACGGTACCAAACCCAAATCTGGATGCGAATGGCGGACTCATAGAGGATATCGATTTTAGACTGCCAGACCTTTGTAGTGGGGGGACAATTACCCCACCAGTGGTAACAATAAATGGCACGACACTTTCCACTATAAATCCCTTGTCCAATGGTCAGTTTTGGTACCAGATACCGTTTACAAGTGACCCTGATGGTCCGGGCATAGGTCTGGAAGATACGGATGGAGATGGAGTCTTCGATGACTTGCCCTATGGAAACACATTGACAGCCCAAATCGAATTTGAATTGATTTGTCAGGACGGTAGTTTATGTGAGTCCTTTGGCTGTTCTTTTGATCAATACGTGATTCGGGGCAAGCGTCATTGCGGGACCAACTTTACATCGCAAAACACCTTCTTGCCTTTGGCACCAGCCACTAGTATCCCTACATTAAGCTATGGAACAACCAACTATCCTTTTACGGATTTGAATGGCATCCCCTATGAAGTAGACATCTATGATGAAGATATTTCTGAGTTTACAGGCCTTACTGGCTTTGATCATGGTCATGTTACTCCAGGTACTCAAGCCATTACCACCTACGGCTTCGCATATGAATGGGAAGTCAATAATGTGATCCCCTGTGCAAATGCACAACAGAGGGTGGTGGTGACCATTGGAGCACCTCCAAAAATGGTAGCGGACATGGAATATCAGCCGGGTACACTTACCTGGGACGGGGTAGTGATCCCTGACACTCAAATGCAACTTGACTATGATGGACTGCCGGACGATCAATTGATATATACAATTGATGTTGGTCCTATCGCACCCGGTCGACACGATTTTTCTATGGACATGGCTTTGGATGCATGTATCGAACCACATGAATATGGGAGTGCTCAGTTTCAAGTGATAGAGTCTTGTACTGACGGAGGCTGTGCCTGTGAGACAGTCGTAGCTTGCCACTCTGCCCTGATCCAGGCAGATTACGAGGGCTGTACAGTTCCCTGTGCACTTGAAACTGTTTACCAAAGGGTCAGGAGAACAGAATACGGAGTAGATCCAAACACAGGGCAACAGCTTACAGAAGACGATGTGCCAGCTGTTGATAGATATCGATTCTTGAATTGCGACTCTGCAAGAGTGGAAGCTTGCTTTCTTGCCAACACAGATATTTCCTTTGACTTCTTTCGAATAAGCCATGCATGGAATGTACCCGGCAGTTTTACTACAGCGACTGGAGCGCAGATCAACAGTTCATTCGACAATCCAAGGAACACCCAGGTAACGCATATCGATGGAACAACAGGGGATCGAACCGATGTTTCCCATTGTGATGAGAATGGAGTCTTTAATGGTTATCACTATTCCTCCCCTAATACACAGGCAATATGGCGTTGGTACGATCTGCAAGACACTTGTGCGCTCGGAGGCTTCTTCGCAGCAGGAGACACGATTTGTATCTCATATGTTTACAGAAGCCTAAAACAGAAAGGAGGTACTCCTGCGGTAGATCCAACTTTCATCCTTCGTGTAAATGCTTATGAACGAACGCCTGTTGGCTCAGTAAATGTCGCCAATAACGGTGGATGTCTTGAGGCGACGCCAATTGAGTTTCACTCTCCGGCTTTTAGCAGGCAGGTCAATGTGGAGCTCAATGATTGTAGCATGGATGTAGAGCTGGAGCGCTATGTTGCGAGCTCGCTTCCACCTGCAGATCCACCCTGGTACGAAAATGAAGTTCGTGAGTTCAATCATCTCATCAATTTGGAGGCACCAGTAATAGATGGAACCTACCTGATTCAGGACTCCTGGGAACTTGAAGATCAAGCGGGAGCAATTGTCCCGGTTAGCCCCGATAGCCTGAACTTTCTCTCTTGCACCACGGTTGGAGGTATTGATTACTGTGTCAATGACCCCGAACCTGGGAATGTGGCTTCCTGCTATAGTAACTCAATAAATGATCTCTGTACAAATGTGCCAGCGACTGGGACTTACTACTTTTCAAGTCAGTCTACTGGAACAGCTGATTCTTTACAAACCTTGTACCTTGGCGGAGGGGCAACTGGTTCTGTGTTTTTCCGATACAAGTTGGGTTATGTTTGCCCACGAAACTACCCTACAAACAACTTACGTTTCAGGTACATGGAAAGGAACCGGGCCTGCAGTGCCAGTAATCGTACTTCAACCAGTGTAATTAACCTGGTGGACAACAGAAATGCCCCGGTACCGCTCGACGCCACATTGACACAAACTGTTTTAGTCTCTTCAGGCGACACAGAACTGAACACGGTCAATGTTTGTAATAATGCTGCAAATGCTTACGCTCATGAAAATTTAGGAGCCACGGTAGTGCTTCCCTACAACATCGCCCTGGAGAGTGTTGCTGACGCAGATAGTGGAACCAGCCTGACGTTTACTTTGGTAAACAGCACTGTCAGCGAAAACGAGTACCTTATTACGGGCCCCGTACTACTGGCACCAAATACTTGCTGGAATCTGCAGCTCGAGACCAGATTGTTGTTTTGCCCACTTAATGGATCAACCTCAGAGATTCGGATACAGGCTTTCTCAGGATGTCTGCCAGCAGAGGTCAGAACACAAATGGATCTTGAAAATGAAGGCCCCTGCACTGATGTCGAAGTAGCCTATATTTATACTACAGATCCCTCTGACCTGCAATTGGAGTTATGGTCAGAGCCGAATGGTCCACAGCCGCTTTGCGAAGAAGTCGAGTACATCATACTCCTGAAGAATGTTAAGATCGGACGAAATGCCAATCAGGACTTTGATTTCTTCTTCCCAACGGATGGAGTGAGTCCAATCGCAGGTAGTTGGGAGGTAGCTTATCCTTTTGGGCCTTCGGTACAAACAAACTTTGTCCCATTCACGGATGCCCCCTTGATTACCACAGGTCCTTTAGGTGACTTGTATGAATCCAACATAAACGACATACACACTTGGGTTGCCGATAATGGCCTGCCCGGCATTTTGGAGTTCAACGCTGCGGACACCGATTCGAACAAAATTGCAATCAAGTTCCGGGCCCGAACGGAATGTGAGATATTCACTTCAGGTTCTCCATTTCGCTTCGACGTCGAAGGCCTGGATGCCTGTGGAAACATCACAGATGCTACGATTGAGTTGAGTAACCCTCTGGTAATAGAAGGAGCTGATCCTTCAGATTTTGCTCAGTTTGTGATCTTTGCAAATCCGATGGAGGTAAACTGTGCTGGTAGCTCTGATATTAACATTACTGCCGTAAATCTATCACAAACAGCAGTAAGTAACGATCAGAGCACGGTATGTGTAACATTGCCAATAGGAGTGGAATACCTTCCAGGGACCACAGCCTACCAAAGTCCTGCAGGCTTTATTCCCGCCAGCATTAGTGAATCGCAAAATGCAGCGGGAAACTGGATTGTAGAGATGAGTGTTCCTCCCGGTATTGGCGAGTCGGAGCTCTTTTCTTTTAGCATGCAGGCTAATTTCGATTCCGCCGCGGAATGTGGAGAATACCCCTTGGCATTGAGCATCAAGAGCCTGGTGCAAGGCATTGAATGCGTAACGACAGGGGAAATCTGTGAAGTAAATGTGGAGCAAGGAATCAATACGGTTGTGGACTTGGAAGTAGTGCCACCGCTGACAGTACTGAAACTCAACTTATTCGATACCTGCAGTGGATCTGCTGATGAAGTAGCGATAGATTATGAACTTGAAGTCTTTAACGATAGTGAGGCGGACTATAGTAGCTCTTCGCTCATCCTCGACTTGTATCAGGATCAAGACTTGAATGGAACCTACGATCCCGCTATCGACGTTTTGGCCGCTAGCAATCCACATATTGCAACAGTGGCCGTAGGAGACACTCTGTTAATCACTGGAACCGCCAGCATCCCATCGGATGCAGCATGTCCGCTTTTGGCGGTGTTAAATTTTGATACAGACTGTGAATGCAGCAGCCTGGAGATACCTTTTGTCCCGGTTCAGCCTTCGGCAATGGCAGAACTAGGCTCCCAGATCGGTCTCTGCGAAGGACAATCTATTGACTTCCCCGTCTGTGGGAACCATATGGCATCCGTGGTTGGTAGCGATGTTGGTGAGACTACTTTAACGGATAACGGAGATGGTACGATGAGTCTTGAACTGACCGCGGCATTTGACGGCCCTGCGCAATTGGTCATCAGCTCTCAATATGGTTTATGTGAAGCCGCCGAATTTGCTGTAGATATTGTAAATGTTAGTGATTTTGTGTTGGATTTGGGGCCGGATCAGGAGGTCTGTCTGGGAGAATGCGGCTTCATGAGCCTTAGTCTTCCAGTAGAGACTGATGCCGGAGTAACTGTGGAATGGAGTCCTTCCCTGTTTGTTGATGCATCGGATCTTGGCGCTGTGGAGGCTTGCCCGGTTTCTGATATGACCTATACTGCGACTGTAACTTTCGATAATGGTTGTAGCTTCTCGGACGAGATCAATTTTACGGTGCTTTCGGTACCGGATGTCGCTATTGAGTCAGGAGAGACGACCGTCTGTGCATCGGGTACGCCGATCGATTTGACAGCTACAGCCGGGTTTAGCAACTATGTCTGGTATGTTTCCAATCCAGCCGGTCCGGATGCGCCCCTTCAAGCAGGGACCGCAAATGTCTATTCTGTTACTGGTCCTGGTGATTACTATGTAAAAGCTGATAATGGGGATTGCCCTGGGACTTCTGCTTTGTGGACAGTCATTGAAGATCCTTGCTATGCCTGCCTGGGTGACACTACCTGGGTTGATTGTGACAACAATGGCCTATTTGATGATGGTGAAAGTCCCCTTGGAGGAGTTCAGGTCAGTTTGTTCAATGCGGATGGAAGCTTCTTGGCTTCACAGATAACAAATGGGGCAGGATATTACTTGTTTGAGCAGGTACCACCTAATGAATCCTACTACCTGATATTTGGAAGCCCCTCGGGATTAACTTATACTTCTACGGCTGGCTTATTGAACGACAACAATAACAATGATGCCGACCCGCTAACGGGGCAAACGGGTATCATTACGCTGGGAGACAATGAATGTAACTATAATCTGGATGCAGGCTATATGCCTAACGAATTACCAGG
>JAHDEE010000274.1 GCA_020629005.1 Chitinophagales bacterium | reverse complement strand
GAGTAGGGTTCACGGTAGATGGAATTAAAATAAAGAAGAATGACTAGTCTTTTATCACAATATCGCTCACGAGTTTTTCGTCGTCGCCGCATCTGAAAGTCCCACGAGTTGAATTTAGCGACCAGAGATGCCTCGAGGTTACGATCAACCGCACACTTTCTCAGTAAGGCGCCGTGTGCGTCTAAGCCCGGTAGTAAGAAGGAGCAAACCCCAGACCCATGGTAGAGACGCACCGCGTGCGTCTCAGCCTGGCACAAGGAAAACAAAAGCTAAAAGTTAGGAGGAACAATGAGCAAAGAGCAAAGAGAAAGGATCAAAGAGCAAAGAGAAACGAGCGAGGATCAAAGAGCAAAGAGAAACGAGAAAAGAGGAGAGAAGAACAGGGAGAAAGAAATGTCTCACGAAGAGGTTTGATGTAAGAAACCCACAAGTAGAGCCGCACCGCGTGCGTCTCTACCCCGGTTGCTCAGATGAGCCAACCTAAACCTCGCAGGTAGAGCCGCACCGCGTGCGTCTCTACCCCGGTTGCTCGGATGAGCCAACCTAAACCTCGGATGTAGAGCCGCACCGCGTGCGTCTCAGCCCCGGTAGCCAGGAAGAACCCAACCCAAACCTCGCAAGTAGAGCCGCACCGCGTGCGTCTTAGCCTGGCGCCACGAGAACAAAAGTTAAAAGTTAGGAAGAGCAAAGAGAAAGGAGCAAAGGTACTAAACACTGGTGCGGATAAACCACGTGTGTCTTAATCCTACACCAGGAAGCAAAACTACTATAGAAAATAACCCACACTAAGCTCGGCGAGGAGGAAATCCTCGCCGCATCTTCTCGGCAAGCGTGTTGGAGGTTTGGGGTGGGTTGTTTGATCCTTGCCACCGGGCTGAGACGCACGCGGTGCGTCTCTACTAGCGGGTTTAGGTTTGGTTCATCCTTGCAAGCCGGATGGGTTTGGCTTTCTTACCTGAGGCCTCTTCGTGAGACCTATGTTTCTCCCTGTTCTCTTATTCTTTTTTTGCTCATTGCTCCTTCGGTCTACTCTCTACTCTCTACTCTCTACTCTCTACTCTCTACTCTCTACTCTCTACTCCCTTCACCGTACAACAGCAAAACAAGCAGCATGTAGTACAGCACCAGTCCCATCACTCAAGCGATAGAGGTACTGACCCTGAGATAGCTGGTCAGTAGAAATAGTCTGGATTTTATTCCCAACTGTTAAAGGCAACATCATTACAGGTCTGCCAAGAAGATCAAAAACCGTAAACGTCAAAGCATTGGATGATTCCTGCTCCACTTGCAAATGAATAAAATCATTGCAAGGGTTTGGGTACAAATGCAAGCTCGGCGCAGGCTCTATGCTTTGTGTCGGAACTAGACATTCGACGGCAAGCATTTGAGTGCTTGAAAGAGAGTCTCCCCAGGCAGTAACAGCAGAATGTGTTACCTCGTACAATCCTTCTTCATCGTAGGTGTGCACTCGCTCGGAGCCAATCCAGACTGATCCATCACCGAAATCCCAGCGATGCCCAGTTAATCCCTCATAGTCTGCAGAGAAACCAAATTTCTTGCAATCATAGTGGTCAGGCTCTATGCTAAAGTCTGCGGCGGAATCACAGTTAACATCAATTGTCTGAGTATATACATCTTGACCGCCATAAGGTCCAACCACTGTTAAGCTGACCTCATAGCTGCCGGGGAGCTCGTATTGATGGCTTATATTCCCATCTTCAAAAACCTCTGTGCCATCACCAAAATCCCAATGGCATTCATCTATATTGCTGCTTGTATTGGCGAAGGATACATCTACACATTGGTCATCAAAAGCGAAGCTGGCAACCGGCTCGCAAAATACATCGATCACTTGAGTGTAAGTGGAGCAGAGTCCCATTGGGTTGCAGACTTCCAGGTCAACCTCGTAACTGCCAGGCTCGTCAAAATTGTAAGTGAGATATTCAGAAGCATAGGATTCATAGTCCTCTATTTTCCATACCTGGGAAAAATCCTCATAGTTGGTGCTTGTGCTGTAGAAAAAAACAGATAAACAGTCTTGTTCAAATTCGAAATTGCTCACAGGGGTGCAATCTATTAACACCTGTGACTCGTATTCGTGTAAAGAACCATCCAGGGCTTCTACACTCAGCTTGACCAAATAGCTGCCTTCACTTTCATATTCATGGCTTGGGTCTATGGCATCGCTGGTTTGGCCATCGCCAAAGTCCCATTCGAAGTTCAGACCATGTTCACTTGCATTGAAAAAGGTGGCTGTTAGACAATCATTTGTATAATCATAAGATGCCGTGGTCTCTAACTCCACCATATCAGGATCTCCCCAATACTGAACTTCTGGCACTACTGGCCCGTCCATATCATTCGCTGAGCGGACAATAGCCACAGGATAGTCTTTGGAAGCAGTGAAGAACCGAATGGTATTGATAATGAAAGTTGTATCTAAAAGCGGAACCTCATTTGATCTGCCAATAATTACCTGCACAGTATCCGTTTCAGAGGTTCTAAGTACATCGAAAGTGTTGTCAGGAAGAAAGAGGGTGCCATAAGCATCTGCGGTTATCGTTTTGTTCCTCAGAATTTGCACTTTGAAAACGTCACAAATTATTTCGATGAAAGCGGTGTGTCCAGTCTCATAGCTTTGTACCGTATCTCCAAGACTCATAGTCGGCATGTATAGATCCGCACCACGCAACTCTAATATACCGCCAAGTCCTGTGTCTGCAACAATTAATTGCCCATGTGGATGAGAGCTATTGTATCCGGAGTGACGATATTGCTGGTGCCCCATTGCATTTCCTGTCAAGTCCAGATTGCTGATCACGTTTGTTTGAGCGATCAAGCTTAGTAAATCAAAACCGAGTAGATCAATCAACTTGGTTTTTCTCGCAAATACAGGATCCTGATTGGTTTGGTTTGCCCAGGTCTGTTCAGGTTCCACAAAATGCACAATCTCACTGTCACTTTCTTCCAAGTCTGCGAAGTCCCAAATCTGCACTTGATCTGAAGCTTCACCCAAATCCAGTGCAACCGGGTCGCTTCGATGCATCAATTGAAGCGTGCCAAGGTCTGGGAGTTGTTCTGGTCCTACTACAGGCTGAGCAGCCAGGCTAAAGCAGAATGAAACGAAGATGAGCAGTGTGTATATATGTTTCATAATAGAATGTAATTTGATGTCTATGAAATCAGACTGATAGCAATCTATGAATTTTATTAGAAGTCTTCGGGCCTAAAGTCTGGAGGACTGATGAGGCAATACAGGTGAGCTGTCGGTGCAGGAGCTAGTTGAGAATTCTTCAATCATTCTCAAACAATGTTCCAGAGTAGTGATGTAAAGGTAAGGCAAGTTAATCGATTAGTGGGATTTTTCATGCTGATTTTTTGATTTTGATCATGGGAACTTGATCTGATGTTTACCTTTTTCAAGTTTTTCGTTTTTAGTATAGAAGTCGCTGGGACATGGCTCTAGTTGGGGCTTGTGACATTACCCTCAGGTATGAAGTAGATGTTTGTTTTCAAGGTGAACTTTTTAAAAATATTCTGGCTATATATTTTTATTGGTGTTTTTGTTTCTTTGTGGCTTTGCCGCTCGCTCATTCTTTGTTCTGAGCTACTTGATATTGTGGTTTGTGTGGTCATCTGAGTTTGTGATATAAGGCGCCGTTAGCTATAAGCTGTTATCAAAAAGCTATGCCCTCTTAGCCATTAACAAACCCAAACCCATCGTAGAGACCCACCGCGTGCGTCTCCCCTGTTGGCAAGAAGTAGGAACCGCCAAAGAACCCCATCGTAGAGACGCACCGCGTGCGTCTATCCCCGTTGGCAAGGAGGACAAAGACTAGCAAGTAAGACAAAGCAACGCCGTCGAGCTCGGCGAGGATTTTATCCTCGCCACATCTTCGAGTTACTCGTATTTCAAAATACGACTTGCCTTAATCCAAAATCCCTAATATCGTTCGAACCTTTACATATGAACAGCCGATCGGCCTTGCAATAGCTTCTTCAGGTGTGATGCTACACAAGCAAAAGTATGAGCATGTGGCAGTAAGTAATCTTTCGAATGTCTACGCACTTCCGATATGATGATTGGGGCCGCCTGTCTGAGATCATTAATGATGATGGAGTCAAGGTTCACTCTTTTGATTACGTAGAATATGAAGGTCCAGGGCAGTTGAATATCAGCAGGAGCATTGATCATAGGTACAATACACAGACGGCAAAGCTATACGATGGATTAGGACGAGAAGTGCAAACGAGCCAAAGAAATTCTGCCGAAGAGACTGTCTTTAGTTTGAAGGAGTATGGTTCAAACGGAAAAGTAAAGGCTGCGTATATACCTTTTGCCGCTCCAGCATCATTGAGCTCCATGGAAAAATATATACCTTCTGGCATGTTTGAGCCAAGGCAATCCTCCTTTTATGGCAATCTGGAGACCTATTCAGTAGATTGTACTAATTGCCAAGTCGGCGCTGTAAAATACGAATATTTGGATCAGGCAGATGGGAGGATGATTGCTGAGCATAATCCAAAGTCTCTCGCCAAGAAATTCAGCTATCAGTTGAATCAGCCAAACGAAGTCCCTATTTGGGAGCAATTCTCCAGAATTGGCTTTCATGCAGCGGGAACTTTGAGCAAGAGTGTGGTAGTCGATGAAAATGGTAACCGCACTGCTGAATTTAAAAATGGACTTGGACAGATTGTTTGCAGTAGAAAGTACCTGGGCAATGAGCAGATTGACACCTACTTCCAATATGATGCTGCTGGCAATACTTCTGTGGTGCTGCAACCGGAAGCTTCAGCCCCTGGGCTAAGCAGTCTGGAGATTCAGGAATTTGCATTTGAGTACGGGTATGATTCTCGACAGAGATTAATCTCAAAAAGTATTCCAGGGGGTGGCGCGAAAACTTTCAAGTATGACGTATTGGACAGGCCTGTATTGGAGACCGATGGTGATTTCAGTACAGAAATCTCCTACGATAATTTAAATCGCCCTGTTTTATATACAGATTTAACAAGCGGAAACATCTTGCGATATCTGGAGTACGACAAGCTGAGCGAAGTTCAGGCAAAGAAAAGCGGATGCAAAGTAGGAGGAACTCATAAGGGTTTAGTGGCTGCAGAGCAAATTGCAGTATTGAATCCTCTTGAAGGCTGTGCTGATTTCATATTTAAGACATACGAGTACAATAAGTATGGCAAAGTGGTAGGAGAGTGTGGTAAAAACCATCTCGGGACTGCAATGGAGAGTGGGTATACATATGATCCGGTGTCGCTGGATATGACCGGAGAATCAAGCAATTTTATGTTGGCTTCTGTGCCCCATGAAGTGTCCCGAACGTATGGATATGGCCTTGCAGGCAGACTGATCTCGGCAGGATTTGACCTTACTGTTGGGCAGCAAAACCAAAGCGGAACTTCCTTCCGGCATATCTACGATCCTTTAGGTCGTGTGCAAACTAAAGTTCTGGGAAGTTTGCAAGACGTAGACTACAAGTACAATCATAACGGATGGTTAACGGATATCAATGATGTTGATGTCTGTTCTGTGGCACAGATTTCAATGCCGGATAGAACCAAAGCCGCGGAAATTCCGATTGATCAGCAGCATTGTACAAGGGCGGATCATTGGAGCTTATCGGATATGCAATCGATTGGGGAGCAGTATTTTGGCGAAGAACAGGAAATGCAAAACTTTCATAGGCTGTTGGTGCAAATGCATGAAATAACGGTCTCGGAGGGTGAGGCTAGAGGTTTCCTGCAGGATAGTAGCGGCAGTTCAAGTATTAAATTTACCGATGCTACGGGAATCACCTTGTCTGCGGAAGAGTATCGACATCAAAGTCTGAGCTACTTTGAGATCGAAGCGCTCTTTGGTAAGATGCTCTCCGGCGAATCACCTGGTCTTGGATTCTCAAAAGATGCACAGGTTCAAATGCAAGAGAGATATTCCTTGTCGCAGGAAGAAACGCGCAAGTACCAGTCTTTGCTGCAGCAACTTAGGGAGCAATTGATTTCTGAATGTACGACCGCAGAAGACGCATCTTCCGGAAAAAAAGGTGCTGAAGATGCTGGAGGCCTGCGATCTTCAAATTCTGCAGTCTCTGCTACTGCAGATGTTGGACAAGATTTGTTTGCACTAAACCTGGATTACAGTCTGCCTACAGGTCACTTGAGCAATGGGACAATTTCGCATTTGGAATGGAGTTCGGCAATTGATTGTGAAGTAAGGAATTATCTATTTGAATATGATGAATTGGACCGGCTGGTCAATGCTAAATATGAAGTTCGACCTGGGGGTATCTCCTCCAACCCGGGGTGGACGAATGTTATTGGCCTGTATGGGGTACGTGGGTTGAGCTATGACAGTAATGGCAATCTTCGTAAAGTCAATCGCCAAGGAATGCTTGATCAGGAGCATTTGCCTGGAGAGGCGGCCACTTTTGGAGCAGTAGATGAGCTAAAATACTATTATGAGGGAAACAGGTTGGTTGGGTTGCATGATAATATAGCACCACAAGACACAGAGCTACCGATGCGCAATGATTTTCACGATGGTCACGATGATTTGGAAAATGAATATGTGTACGATGGCAATGGCAATATGACATTGGATCGAAATGCCGGCATCTCTATCGAGTACAATCGCTTAAATCTTCCGCAGCAGATTTCGACGAAATCTGGAAAAACAGATATTGTTTACGATGCAAATGGTACCAAACTTCGCACAATCTTCTGTGCCTCCGATCAGCCTGTCGATCTTGAAACAGATGATGTAGGTGCTGCCACTGCTCAAAGCATGGATCTATACGGCTCAGAACCGGTGGTGGATATCAGACCGTCTTCTCCATATTCTCATGTACCTAATCAGGGTACAAATACGGACTTTACATTAATGGATAGTAAATACGATATTAAGGGTGATGATATCCCAATCCAGCTACCAAGTTGTGAAATTAGAGACTATATTGGTAACTTCGTTTTTGTCAACCGCAAGTTCGA
>JAHDEE010000041.1 GCA_020629005.1 Chitinophagales bacterium | reverse complement strand
GAAGCACCTTTGGGAATTGAAAGAGATTTCCACTGGTGTCCACAGAGCATTTTACCGATGAAGACAATCTGACCAGTATGGTAGGCATAATGTCCCAGTTGTCGGCCGATGGCTTCAGCGACGGTATGTCCTTCATTGCGAATGTAAACGATGCTTCCAGCATCGGCTTCAGAAAGTGGCTCAAGGGCATCAAAGAGACATTGCCATCCTTCTTCCCACTTTTCCAGTAACTCGTCTCTTGACTTTATGTCGGCTTCAAATTCCGCTTCCCGATCGCGCCAGGTTTTTTCGCCGTCTTCGTTCATGAAATTGGTCCAACGGGAACGCATATTTCCCCAGAGATGCTTTACGATAATTGCCACACTGTTACTTTCCGGATCAAATTGCCAAAAGAGGTCCTCGTCGGTCAATTGTTCAATCGTTTTATCGCCCAGACTTTTGTAGTAGCGAAACAGCTTCAAAGAGCTTTGCATGAATTTAGTGTCCATCTTCAAGAGATTAATGATTACAAAATGGAGATCTGTGATCTTCAGCAACATTCTTGCCTGGTATTCAGACCAGACTCGATTGGTTCCTATATGGACCCAGGCGAGACCGGTCGCAAATCCAGATCATTTTTCCTTATGTACTGTCTAATGAATCGATCAAGGGCCGGATTCTCCGGATAGATTTCGATCTGCTGTAACAGAGATTCAGGATTAGCTAGATTGCGCTCAAAGTAGCAGTAGCCCAAGAAGCGGCTATCCTGAATGTAAATTAAGGCAGACTCGTCTTCAGTCCTTCCCCGCTCTATGATCACAAAATCCTTGTGCGGATATTCATAGACAGAAATTGCCTCTTGAAGTCTGTTGTTGTAGATGCTGGCTGATTCCTGCTGAATGCAGGCTCCGTGGCAAGCTTTAAGCCGATAGGAAAAACAGGCACCACTGGTTCGCTCCAAACCACACATTTTGGTGCAAAGTTCCTGTCGCTTGATCATCCTGCGTATCGCCGTTTCGGCTGCACTTTGACGATCGAATCTGGCGATTGGCTGCTCCCGTTTTTTGGCCAGCTTGCCAATCTTAAGACGTGTGTATCCATGCTCATCCTCAAAACTAAAGATTCCGTAATCGAATCCTTTTGACTTTTGCGCCTTGTTGTACCTTGGGCGCAATTGCTTGATCAGATAATCTTCACGAATGCAGGCGAGCAAATCACTTCCCGTTAGCTCATAGTCAATGTGGTGAATATTCTTCACCATTTTGGATTGCTTGTCGCTACGAAATTTACCGGTGATATGCTGAAATATTCGTCGTTTTATATCGACACTCTTCCCAACATACATGATCTGCCCTACTTCGTCCTTCATAAAATAAACCCCAGGTTCTTCCGGAAGTTCATCAACCTGTTCTTTCTTTAGATTGGGCGGCAAGTCTTCTTCCTTCAGTCTCTGGTGAATGAAGAAGTCAGCCATTCCATCCTGATCCTGCTCCCGTAATTGTTCAAAGAGTAAAACCGTGGCCTGGGCATCACCAAATGCACGATGACGGTTCTGCACTCTGATGCCAAAGTGTTGACAAATTGAAGGAAGGCTGTATGACGAAAGTCCGGGAAAGAGATATCGCGACAACCTCAACGTGCACAAACGCTTTCTTCTGTACTCGTAGCCAAGTCGTTTGTATTCGTTTTGCAGGTAGGTAAAGTCGAATCTCGCATTATGTGCCACCAACACAGCATCATCAGTAATTTCTACCACGCGTTTAGCAATCTCGAAAAAACGTGGAGAATCCTCCACCATTTTGTTGCTGATGCCGGTTAGCTGGGCTATGAAAGGAGGGATGACAATTTCCGGTTTAATTAGTGTCTCAAAGGAGTCAACCACCTTTTGACCATCATGTCGATAGATCGCCAACTCGATGATTCTATCTTTAGCAGGGCTACCACCAGTTGCTTCTATGTCGAGAATCGCAAAGTGCGTCAAAGAGATTCATTTATCATTGCCGGCACCAGAATAGGATCAGCCGCCTACAAATATACTAATCCAGCACCTCTTCTATTAAGCTCAGTGTTTGATCCTGCAGACTCCGAAGCTTTGGCAGTCGATCCTGATTTTGTTGATGCCACCTGCTCCGGGCAAGCGCTTCATCAGCTTTATTGAGAAACAAGCAGTGCCAGTGCAGGAGTCGAGCAGAGAAATACAAAAAGAACAACATGGCCAAGGCAGAAAGAATGGAGCGAGTGAATATCAGCACTAGCAGCGCCAGGAAAGGGTACCAGAGAAAAGCAATCACGGTTCTAAACATCATCCTGGTGGTGCCATAAAAGCGTAGTCGTTTGACCTTCTTTTTGACCCACCAGGATGGAATGGTGAGCAAAGGAGCGTTGAGCAGAGCTGCGGGGATCAACAGCGGCCCGAGCAAAAGACTTCTAAAAAACACCCCGAATTTGAGGCTGCTGACAGAAGCAGGTGGCTGCCAAAGATCAATGTCGGGAATTGCAGAAGCATCTACTGCCGCATCTAGTGATTTAAAGCTGCTGCGAATCTGCTCAAATTGATCGCTGCCTTTGATGGCGGGAATAGCCTGCGCAAAAGTCTGTTTGATTTTGAATCGATTGAGCAGCTTGTCGGGAAGACCTTGCTTGCGCAAGGTAGCGGAAGTATACAATTCAGAAAGGCGCTCCCAAAATTCGTAGTTCTCAATGTCACAAATGTGTACCATATTGGCTAGTATTCGCTTCTCTACCTCTTCCATTACAGCGTTTACAGCAGCTCTTTTATCTTCCTGATATTGTGGCCAGTAGTCATTGATCAGAATTGGCTCGGCATAGGTGCAAAGCAGATCATTGCCCCATTGTTGTGGTCCGGAATAATAAAGTCCGGTAGGCTGAACGTAAAGGCGAATTTCCGGATGTTTTTCCAGGCTCTGAAAGGCGATCACCGCAAGACCTCGTTTGATGGCCTTTAGATAGTTGTAGTTTTGGTGCATGCCTTCTGGAAAAATCATGAACACATGCCCCTGTCGCAAAATCTCAATGCAAGCTGAGAAAATCTCTTTATTTAGATGTCGCGCATTCTTATTCTCATTTTTTCTGTATATGGGAATCATATTGAGGTAGGGAAGAATTTTTCCGCCGGGACCGTTGAAGAGATCTCCCTTTGCCAGAAAAGTCATGATACGTGGATTTCCCAAAGCCACAATCAAGGCATCAAGCAGACCATTGATATGATTAGGTGCAAAAATAACCGGTCCGGACAATGGCACGCGGTCCTCATGCAAGACCACTAATTCCCGATGGTACAAACGGGTAGACTGGCGAATAAATGCACGAAGGCTTTTGTAAATCGAGGTTGGGATCATCAGGCACTAGGTATTCTTCTCCCCCACCAGGAGCCGAGGCTTAATCCGGCAATGATATGCCAGATACCCCACCAGGCGGCAACCATAGCCATACCTCCCAGCCCGTCGAAGAAATTGAAAATTAGAATTAGTCCAAGTCCGGAATTTTGTATGCCGGTTTCGATGGTGATTGCCCGTCTGTCTTCAGGTTTGAGCCCCAGTAAGGAAGACAGGCTGTAGCCGCCAAGCAATGCCAGTAAATTGTGGAGAAATACAACAAGAATCACCATCCCGATGTACTGGAGAAAGAAGTCAAAATTGTTGTAGAAAGCCACTACGACAAAAAGTACAAAAAACACAATCGAGGCAAGTCGAATGGGCTTTTGTATGGCCAGAGAAATCTTTGGCAAGTACTTAGTGGTCAACACTCCGGCAATTAAGGGAATACCTAGCAGGAGCAATACTGCCCGGGTCATTTTCCAAAAATTCAACTCTACATCACGTAGAATGGCAGCCGTATCTGGCAGCAAGCTTCCCCAAAAGCTAACATTGACAGGGGTCATAATCAGGCATAGCAAGGTCGAAAAGGCAGTGAGTGACACCGACAAGGCAACATTCCCTCTCGACATTTGCGAGAAGAAGTTTGAGATATTGCCACCAGGGCAAGCTGCCACCAATATCATTCCCAGTGCCAGACTGGCCCTGGGTTGATAAAAGTAAATCAGTATAAAGGTTAGCGCCGGCAGCAAAATAAACTGCGAGAACAAACCAACAATAACTGCTTTGGGATGCTTGCCTACTTCAACAAAATCTTCCCATCTTAACTGTAATGCTACACCGTACATGATAAATCCCAAACACACATTTAGGAGGTCAAGACTCTCTTCTGTAAAATGAAGTCTGACCAGATCTATCTCATCCAGCATAGTGAAATGTAAGGATTAATTTACTAAAGGCAACAGGAAAGCCAGATATTTCGTATTGTGAGTTGTAATTAATTTTCTACGGCAAATTCACTCAATGAGAAATATAATCAACAGTCTGCTTCTGCTAAGCATGTGCCTTGTTTTATCTTGTGAAAACAAGGAGCAGGATTTGATTGTAGCTGGAATGAAACCAGTCTACATAAGCGCCGAAGAGGTCCGGAACCTGAACACCACCGGTCCAGTCGCAATACAGGAAGCAGGGAAGATTTATACCAAGGGCAATCTGCTATTTATAAACGACCGGGGAAGAGGGGTCCATGTATTTGACAACAGTGATCCAGCTGCTCCGCAGGCAATTTCCTTTATCAATATTCCGCGAAATTTTGACATAGCCATCAAGGACAACATTCTCTACGCCGACAATGGACCTGACTTGATAGCTGTGGATATAAGCAACCCGGAAAATGCACAGCTTACCAAGCGTATCGAAAATGCATATGCGGATGAACTGGTGGTATTCCCACCAGACTATGAAGGTTATTTTGAGTGTGTAGACTCGGAAAGAGGCATCGTGCTCGACTGGGAAATGACCCAACTCACAAATCCGGAATGCAGACGTTAGTCCTGCAAGCATAACCAAAATTTCTTGCTAGAAATCATCCTCGGAATACTTAGCTACTCAAAAATGAACAACATGCACCTTTCCAATAAAGCCAGCATCCTCCTCTTTTCTTTACTTATACTAATGCTAGCCGGCTGTGAGCAAGATAGCATCAGCTATTCCCCTTCCGGAACTGGTATTGCAGGCTCTACAGCCCGGTTCGCCATTAGCGGAGATCACCTCTATGTCATTGACAGGCAAAACTTGAAAACGTATGATATCAGTAATAATGCAGATCCCAATTTCACCAATGAAACGGAAGTAGGACCTGGCATAGAAACCATTTTCCCCTATGAAGAAAAGCTCTACCTGGGAGCGAGAAACGGGATGTATATCTATGATCTATCCAATCCTGCGCAACCAAGCACAGAAAGTTCCTCTTTCTTTTCTCATTTTACGGGATGTGATCCCGTAGTCGTGCAGGACGATATTGCTTATGTTACCGTTAGAGCCTCGGGTAGCTGTCAGACAGGTTTTGTAGCCGAATCCTTGATTATGGTAGATGTGAGCGATTCAAGCAATCCGCTCACCATACAGGAAACGCAGGTAGAAAATCCCTATGGACTCGGAATTGACGGAAACACTTTGTTCCTTTGCCAGGGAGATTTGGGGTTTTCGATTTGGAATGTAGAAGATCCGGATAACCCACAAATGTTGCAGCAACTGGAGGATTTGCACAGCATCGACGTCATTCCCAGGAACGGCTTGTTAATGATTATTGGGCAAGACGGTCTGTATCAATACCAATATCTGGATGGGCAGGAGCCCCAGTATCTTTCGCATATCCCGGTGACAGGGTAACAAGCCCATAATCCCGCCATATACCATTGAAACCTCCTTCTCTCTTTCCAAATTCACCTTTGCTACCTGGCACATGATGTACTACTCGCGCATTGACCTTTTCGCCCTTATCCTTTCAATTATCTGTGTCTCCGCATCTTTCTGTCAGGCGCAGGAATTGCCGGAAAGACCAAAAGGCATTCTCAAGTTCAGCCCACTGGGCATTATTGATCCTGTCACTCCGCACCTGGAACTAGGTTATGAGGCCAGGCTCAAGGAGCGACTAAGCTTCGAAGTCAATGCCTCTTACATCAACTACTACACTTCGGTCTGGGCAGTACTGGGCTCTAGCAACAATGATTTTGCACCCATGCAGGGCGGTAGAATTCGTACAGAATTAAAATTCTACTTTAAAAACAAAAGTAAAAAGGGCACTCAGGAATACGTTGCGCCCATGTTGATGTTCAAGATGACTGATGCACCAAAAAGCGATTGGCTTCCTTATGAAGAGTCAAGCTATTGGCGCTTAACCGATTACAGTCGACGATTTGTTTCCTCTGGATTATTCGTCAAATACGGTGGCCTGCGAATGATAAACGAAAAATGGAGTACAGACGCTTACATTGCAGCCGGCTTTAAAGTAACGACCAGAAGCTATCCAGGTATACCAGAAACTGTCGATCGGATTGGAAGCGGATTTACCTCAGTCAACCCGGAAACCAGCACAATTGTATATCCCGCGATACTGTTCAATTATCGCTTCGGTTATTCCGTGAAACAATAGCAGATTAATGCTTGAGTGCATAGAATTTATAGCTCAATACATTATCTTGAGTAGCTATGGCAGCCCGGTATAAAGATGAAATGCGACACAAGCGCTGGAGAGCAGACCTGATAGAGCAGCTCCGCACCAAATCTAATATTAAGGATGAGGCGGTTCTGAGTGCAATGTCCAATATCCCTCGTCATATCTTCCTCGACAATGCTTTCGAAAACCACGCCTATCAGGATAGGGCATTTCAAATTGGTGACAGCCAGACAATCTCACAGCCTACAACTGTGGCCTTGCAAACGCAAATGCTGGAAGTTAAAAAAGGGCATAAGATTCTTGAAGTTGGAACAGGTTCTGGTTATCAGGCCTGTGTACTTGCCGAGCTGGGAGCCAGGGTTTATAGCATCGAACGCATCAAACGATTGCATGAACGAGCCCTTGAAACCTTCGAGACTTTAGGTTACCATAACATCACTTGCTGTTACGGCGATGGATACAAGGGCTGGCCTCATTTTGCCCCTTTCGATAGCATCATTGTAACTGCAGCGGCCAGAGAAATTCCAGAAGAACTCGTCAAACAACTGAAAGTGGGTGGAGTCATGGTCATCCCTGTAGGGCCTGAGGGTAGACAAAAAATGTTGTACATAGTGAAAGTCAGCCAGACAGAATCTGTTGTACAAGAAAAGGGCAACTTCCGCTTTGTGCCCATGCTTCCTGGTCTCACAGAAAAGTACAAGGATGGCATCGAAGGTAGAGCCAAATTATAGCCATTGAATCCGCGCAAACGTTTATTGATCATCTCCTATTACTGGCCTCCGGCAGGAGGAGCAGGTGTACAGCGCCCGCTCAAGTTTGCTCATTATTTGCCCGACTTTGGCTGGCAGCCCATCATTTTCACTGCCAAAGATGCACACTACCCTATGGAAGATCAGTCTTTGGTAGCTCAGGTACCCAAAGATCTTGAGGTACTCAACTGTCCAATCTGGGAACCGTATAATGCATACCGAAAATTGCTTGGCTACAAAAAAGAGGAAAAAGTACAGGCAGGTTTCATAGAGGAGGAAAAGAAAAACAGCAAGCTACAGAGTCTGGCAGTCTGGGTCAGAGGCAATCTATTTATTCCTGATGCTCGAAAATTTTGGGTCGGCCCAGCTGTGAAATCGCTGCTCCGCTATCTAGAAGAGCAGCCGGTGGATGCCATCTTTAGCACTGGCCCTCCACACACCGTGCATCTCATTGCCAAAGCTATCAAGCTCAAAACCGGCATACCCTGGGTAGCGGACTTCCGAGACCCCTGGACCAATATCGACTTCTATAATCAACTCAAGCTAAGCAAGAGGGCCGATGCCAAACACCACCAACTGGAGAAACAGGTTCTACAAACGGCAGATGCAGTCACCACTGTAAGTTGGACCTGGGCGGAAGAACTCGCGGAAATTCGTGGCAGCAAAGTGGAAGTGGTCACCAATGGCTTTGATGATGCGGATTTTGGATTCAATCGAACCGCATTGGACCAGCGATTCAGCATCGCACATATCGGCACCGTGACCAAAGATCGAAACCCAAAAGCACTCTGGACAGTACTCGCCAAATTGTGTCAGGAAAACAAACAGTTCAACGAGCAACTGCAAATTCGCTTTGTGGGAAAAACCGACTACAGCATCTTTGCTTCAATTGAGCAAGCTGGCCTTTCCCGGCATTTGCAAAAAATCGACCACATGCCTTATACGGAGGCCATTCGAGTCGCCGCGCAATCACAGCTACTACTCCTTTTGGTAAATGATGCTCCAAATTCGCAAGGTAGAATTCCCATCAAGGTTTATGAGTACCTACCCTGCCAAAGGCCCGTGCTTGGCATCGGCCACAGCAAAGGGGATGCCGCCAAAATCATCAGCGAGATGAAAGCAGGCGAGGTATTTGATTTCGAACAAGAAGAAGAGATCAAGCATTTCTTGCAGCGTTCATTTAAACAGTTCCAACAAGGCAAGCTCCAACTTCCGGCGCGGGATTATCAAAAGTACAGCCGCAGAAACACCAGCAAAGAATTGGCAAAAGTCCTGGATCAACTTGGCCACTGAACGCAAATAAGGACAGAGCGGCGGATCAACAACATCAGTAAATGGTTTAAAAATTGGGTCTTGATTTGGAGCGAAGGGTAATACCTTCGCGTTAAGGGTCTACCCGCTGTCCGCTGCAATGGAGGCACTGCCCGAGGGCTTCGTGTATCCTGCACTGTGGTCTCTCCTAAGGTCGAGCCCCCATTGCAGGCACACTCAGTCCCTCGTGCAGCACCTCCATTTCCGCTACCATCGGGGCTATCTGGCACTAAGCCCCACCGCGCAAGCGAACCAAAACTACCAGAGAAGACCACTGCATTGTAACACGACACCCGTCATTTTTGAATCCTAAACACAGATAAACTTAAAGAATACATTCACAACTTAACTGTTAGATGTTCAAGTGGCTTCAAGAACTTAACAGATTAGTTTGTCAAGTCAATTATACAGCATGTATGACCAGAGGGCGGGCAAGACCACAGAAAACGAAATCTCTCCTTACACCGCGGTTCAGCAATCTCAGGCCAACTTTAAATTTGCATCATCAGTCGACAGATATAAAATATCCCTTAAAGCCTATTCCGCATTTAGCCTAATTGATTCTGCGATAAGTTCTCCCATCAAAAGGAAATGCTGACAAAGTCTCTGCCCCAAGACAATTGAGGAAACTGCTTAGAAACTTGGCCAAAAGCTATGTTATAAATGGCTAGTTTTGCGGCACAAACAATGCGGGATATCATCGAGGAAATTCACTACTTGGAAAACCTGGACAACAATTCCATTCGTCGAATCCCGAACACATATAACCAAAACACCGCAAAATGAAAAAAGTACTGGTAATCGGCGGAACTCAGTTTGTAGGAAGACGACTGATGGAACAGCTGATACGAAATGGCAAGTACGATATAACCATGTTTAATCGTGGCCGCTCCAATCCTGAGCTATTTCCGGAAATCAAGAGAATCAAAGGCGATCGCCTCACCGATGACATGGGCTTGATTGCCAAGCAGGAATGGGACTGCATCCTGGACATTTGTTGTTATTATCCCCTACCCTTTAGAAAGCAACTGGAAGAAATAAAGGGTAAAGTTGGGCGATATGTGCTCGTTTCGACTGGCAGCTCCTACGCCCTGGACGGTTCCAATGAAGTGCCCATATCTGAGGATGGCATAACGGTTGAATGTAGTCCGGAACAAGCCGCCGAAGAGAGTCTCCAAAGCTACAACGAAAAAAAGGCTGAGTGCGACCGTATTCTGCTGTCTCAGAATTGGCTGGACAAGATCATTCTGAGACCCGGCCTTATTGTGGGACCCTATGACTATACCAACCGGCTTTATCATTGGTTTCACCGGGTACTTACACAGGATGCTATGCTAATTCCTGAAGAAGGCAGAAATCTCGTTTCCTATTCGGATGTGGATGACTTTGCAGCAATGCTAATTCGAAGCATCGACAGCGATCATAAGCATGAAGTGTACAATGGCAATAGTTACAATGTAGGATTGTCCGCCTTTGTTGAGGAAGTTATGAAACAGTCAGGTAGAAAGCCTCAACTTGTCAATATTGACAAGGCCGGTTTTGATCGTGAAGAGCTAAACGAATGGACCAGTCTTCCACTTTGGCTATCCGAAGATGTACTGGTGATGGACAATCAGAGAATTAAGGAGGACTTCGGACTTAAACTCAGCAGCGTTGCCGAAACCACCGCCAGATTGCTGGATTTCTATCAAGTGAAATTAGCATGGCAGGAAGCCGACCCAAAGAATGGGGCAATAAGCCTGGAAAGAGAGCGAGACATTATGGATCGATTGCGAAAATCTTAATTAGTGCTATGCAAACGAAGTACTCAGCACTAGTGCTACGCAAACGAAATTCGCAACACCTTTAAGGGCTTCTATTTCTGTCATCCTTCGTTGCTCGTCAGTCACGTAGCTAAGGCTATGCTCCATCCTCGCGCCTAGGCTGACAAAAAGATAAGCTCCTTAAAGGTGTCACATACTTTGTTTACGTAGCACTAGTAGTCAAGTATTGGTAGATAGATACAACAACGCAAGTGGTGCAAGTTAGCTGACTCGGGACCGAACAAAGGCAATTTGAAAAGGCGCGCGGTGGACGCACAGTTCAAAATAGCCCTGATCGCAGCGGCTATGAGTGGTGTAGCAGCCGTGCGTGACTGCCAGTGCATGACGGGCTCGGAGCTTGCGGAGAGACGGCATGCACTGAGCAGGAACAGGCTGATGCGCTGCTCATAATAGCGAAGAGCAGGCAAGCCGTATCTGCGAAGGAATTGCGCTTCGCTCCAAAAATAAAAATGATGTGTTCAAGGTCTATTCCATGTAGACGGTTTCCATTCCTTCGGGAAGGAACTCGCTGAACGTATCGCCACGGAGTCCAAGACGCAGGGTTTCCAGTGGGATAATGTCATTCGGTGCGATGTTGCCGAGATTTACGTTTTGGTCGAGCAGTTTGATAAACCAGACCTGTTGAGGCTTTTGGGGTGCTTCCCACAGAATTTTTTCTCTGGGTACGCTATGTAGAATTTCCTCTACCAAACCTGAGCGTACTTCGCCTGTACCCCTGTAGATGCCTACAGTACCAGATTCGCGCGACTCCGCTATGAGCATAGAAGAACCAGCTTGCAATTCAGCCTTCATCAACTGAATCCATATGTATGGTGGCAGAATCTTCTCCGCATCTTTAGACCCAACCTCGGACCAAACGGTGAAGCCCTTGTCGGCGAGCTCAGATATATACCTGCATTTAGCTTCATGAGGCATCTCCAGGGAGCCATCAGAAACCTCCACGTAGGGCACTTCAAATTTGTGAAGCAGATCTACGTACCGATCGAATTCATTTCGAACCACAAAGGCTTCAAAGAGTGTTCCACCAAAATAGAAAGGGATGTCGGCCAACTTTAGCAGGGCGATCTTTTCTTTAATATTTGGAGAGATCATGGAGGTGCCAAAGCCAAACTTGAGCACATCGACATACTCAGCTGCAACGGAAAGCATATCCTCCAGTTGTCGCGTGCTCAGTCCTTTGTCCATCACCATATTCAGGCCAGAGACTCGTGGTTTATGGGTTCTTTGCGGCAGAAAATCAAGGTCAAAATTCATCTCTTACGATCTTTTGGTCAATCAGATCGCAAATATCCGCATTTTCCTCTAAATGAGGCAGCAGATCAAAAATAAGTGAGTGAGCGGAGCAGTCGATTTCCAGTCCCTGCGATAGATTGTCCATGGCCTCGTACTTCCGACCTGTGGCCATCAATACGGCTGACTTCAGATAGAAGAGTTCTGAACTATTTTCAAATACATCCTGAGCCTGCACTATAATGTTATTACAATCATCAAACAAATGCAGATCAAAGTAGCATTTCAGTAAACCGATCCAGTATTCTATCTCGTGTTGGTCTTCCTTTATCGCGCTGAGGAACAGGTCCACCGAGCGAGTATAATCATCCAGATAGTAATGAAGATCTGCAGCTACAGAAAGGTACTCCGGGTTATTGGGGTCGATCTTGATCGCAGTATCATAGTAGGAACATGCCTTGATGTAGGAGCCCATTTCCTGATAGATATTACCCAGGAGGAAGTAAGCTTCTTCGCATTTACGGTCTATGCTGATTGCTCTTTTCAAGGCAGAGATGGCGTAGGAGTCCTTGCCGAGGTGCAGGTGGCAGCGAGCGATTGAGCACCAGAGTTCTTCATCCTCGACACCGACTTCTGTAGCCTCTTCAAAGTATTCCAATGCCTTTTCATAATTCTCCAAATCTGAATAGGCTTCTGCACATTCCCGATAGGCCTGTTCGAAGTCTTCTTTCAGCGCAATGGCAAACTCATAAGCATCGATGGACTTGGTGTACATCTTGAGACTATAATAAGAATTGGCCAAATTGTACCATGCCCGGAATGAGAATGGAGATTCATCTAGCAGTGCCTTATGGAAATGGATACTACGTTCGTACATCTGTCCTACCTCCACACAGTATAGCAATCTGTTCAGCGCTTCTGCATGATCGTTTTGTAGTTTGAGTGCCTGTTCCAGATAATCGAACACAGTACTCCATTCATCGAGGTCCTCAAACACATCTGCGATAAGTAGGAAGATTTCCGGGTATTCTTCGGGTTCGGCTTTATCAAAAGCCGATTGAAGGATATCCAGGGCATCCTCATGTTTTTCCATGTAGACATGGATTTCAGATTTGAGGTATAGTATCTCTAAGTCTGAGGGATCGAGTATTTCTGCTTTTTCGAGCACTTCCAGCGCCGTGATACAATCACGCGCTTCGTAAAGGAATTGTGCTTTCTTTAGATGGAAGACCGCTGAAAAGGGGTATTGGGCCAAAGCCCAATCGGTAACATCCAATGCTTTCTTATATTCGAACGACTCTTCGTAGTATTCTATGATTTGATAGAAACTTCCAACTTCAAAGAAATGGTTTTCTTCGTTTTCAACCATTGCAATGTAGCAGTTGATCAGCTCCTGTAGATCTTCTTGACTGAGTTCTTCGCCAAAATTTCTCCTAGCCATATAGCTTTACACTTTACATCCGTGTCGTGGGGGTAATCCGACATGAATCTATTCAACAATACGTTAATCCTTATTTGAGAATGGGGATTAAGATTGCTTATGTGCAAAGTAGTAGTGGATGTGGTCTGAGAGTGGCACAAACTTCCGCGGGGTAGATAATAAACATACAATAAGTTTTAGTTATACAGACGGCGGGAACATCTGAAAGGATCAATGAAAATGGGGTAAATCCTACTCCAAAGTAGTTCATTCTGCCCTGAATTTCCAATGATTTCCGATTAATTTTTGACCTTTGAGAACTGGAGTTCGCAGAATCGTCATTCCTGTTGAAAAAAAAACTCAGCAAATGCTTGAGAATGTGCTGCGAAGCAGAAAAATTCCACATTATGAGACAATATTATCATGCGTGTTTATTGCTCGCAACCTTGCTATATCTGCCGCTTTGTGGCCAATCCGAGAAGATCGACCGATACTGGCAACAGTCGGTCGATTACAGAATAGATGTCACTCTTGATGACAATGCTCATACGCTTGATGGTTTCATCGAGTTTGACTACACAAACAATTCTCCAGACGAGCTGGAATTCCTCTACATCCATCTCTGGCCAAATGCTTTTAAGGACCTAAATACCTCCTTTGCAAAGCAACAGCTGGAAAATGGGCATACTGAGTTCTATTTCGCAAAGAAATCTGAACGAGGTTACATCGAAAATCTGTCTTTTAAGTCGGGCAATACGGATTTGATTATGGAACAGCACCCTGATTATATTGATGCTTGTAAAGTGCTGTTAGACAAGCCCTTAAAGACCGGAGAAACCGTAACTATTAGCACACCATTTTTTGTAAAGATTCCAAAAAGTGTATCCAGGTTAGGGCATACGGGTCAAGCCTACCAGATTACGCAGTGGTATCCAAAGCCAGCTGTGTACGATAAGAATGGTTGGAATGTGCTACCAAATCTCACAATTGGAGAGTTTTACGCGGAGTATGGATCATTTGACGTCAGTGTTACGCTACCACAAAATTATGTGGTCGGAGCGACTGGAGTGCTTCAAAATGAGGAGGAAAGAGCCTGGCTGGATCAAAAAGCTGCGGAAACAGCCAAGATTGAATCCTATGGTGATGATGAAGCTTTCCCTGAATCTTCCTCCAAGATGAAAACGCTTCGCTATGTGCAAGAGGGCATTCACGATTTTGCCTGGTTTGCAGACAAGCGTTTTCATGTGTTGAAGGGCAATGTTATATTACCAAATTCCGGCAAAAGTGTGGACACCTGGTCTATGTATACAAATGCTGAGGCCAGCCTCTGGGTAGAAAGTCTTGAATATCTGCATGATGCGATATACGCTTACTCGCTTTGGGTGGGGGATTATCCATTTGAGCATATGACAGCAGTGCAAAGCACTTTAAGTGCGGGTGCAGGAATGGAGTATCCGATGATCACTGTTATTGGCAAGTCCTCATCAGCACGCCTGCTTGACAATGTGATATGTCATGAAGTTGGACATAATTGGTTCTATGGGCTATTGGGCACTAATGAGCGAACCGACCCATGGATGGACGAAGGAATGAACTCCTACTATGAAAGTCGATATATGGCTGCCAAATATCCGGCTGATAAGCGTCCTATGCTGGGAAATGAAAAAGCAGCGAAGTTTTTTGACCTGGAAGACATGGATCGCCATAGAGTGAACGAATTGACTGCGCAGTTAACTGAGCGTAATAACACCCATCAGCCCATTTGCGCTCATGCTACAGCATTTACAGAACTCAACTATGCGGCTATAGTATATTCCAAGGCTGCAGCTGCATTCCGCTATTTGGAACAATACCTTGGCCGGGCTGAATTTGATCGGGTTATGCAGGTATACTACGAAACGTGGAAATACAAACATCCCAGTCCGGCTGATTTTCGCAAAGTGATCGAAGACGAAACGGGTAAATATTTGATCTGGTTTTTCGATGAACTACTTCCAACCAAAAGTAAAGTCGACATCAAAATCCTCAAGGTCGCCAAAGACAAAGAGCAAATCGGCGAGGACCGGTTTGACGAGATAACGGTTTTCAACAAACTCAACAATGTAAAAGGCCCCTACTCTATTTCTGCTCTAAAAGATGGAGAAATCGTTCATACTGCCTGGTATGATGCTTTTGCGGATAAGGATCAGGTATTGTTCCCGGTTGGTGATTATGACGAGTTAAGAGTAGATGCGATCCGGGCAATGCCGGAGCATAATCGACGCAACAACAATCTGCGCTACAAGGGTCTTTTACCGCGGGTCGAGAAGCTGCGTATACAGCCAATGTTTTCTATTGAGAACCCTGAGCGAACACAATTGATGGTGGCCCCGGCCCTGGGTTATAACTACCACGATAAGGCCATGCTCGGACTAGCTTTGTACAACAGCTTTGTGCCGGCCCGAAAGTTTCAATGGCGTGTAGCACCAATGTATGGCTTGAGCACAAGGGAACTCGTAGGTACCGGAGCAGCGACATACACCATCAGCCCCGGCAACAACTGGCTGCACAATATAGAGCTGGGTTTGGGGTTGAACCGATTTAGCTGGAACCTTAGGACGCGTATCGATAGTCTGGATGTGCCAAGAGAGGCCTACACTTATACAACGATCCGCCCTTCCCTTACTTTGCATTTCCAAAAGCCCAGCCCGAGATCCAGCAGAAGCAGCAGTTTGACTTTGCTGCATCACAATCTTATGTTTGAGGACAGTAACCAGGATAGCCTGGACTCCCGTTTTGCCGTTCGGGATATGACTGCCTACTTTAATGAACTCGCTTATGAACTAAGGAATGATCGAGCGATCAATCCGCTTGGTTTGCGTATTGCTTTGCGACAGGGCAGCTATGAGCGACAACAAAATAGTGGTAGCAATGCCAGGGATGGCTTCATCCTGGCCAGTCTTTCTGCGGATTACAAAATTACATTCGATCGAAAAAATGCGGGAAGCCGTTTCCGGATTTTTGCAGGCTACTTTCTGCAGAACGAAAATAACTCCCGGATCATGAGTTTGGCAGGAACTTCTACAGCGGCAGATGATCCTTATTTTGAACATTTGTATCTCGGTCGAAACCGCAACCTCTCTGTCCCCTATGTTTATCAGCAACAGATCTACCCACAATTTGGCGGCTTTAGATTGCCGACTATATTGGGCCGAGCTAATGAGTATATGCTTAGCTTGAACTTCGAAAGTAGCATACCAAGAATTAGACTACCTTTGAAGGTGTTTGCTGATGTGGGTTATGTTTCGTCCGACTATGATTTCGACTTTCCTGGGAATCAGACTCTGTTGTACGATGCCGGACTGGCTTTGGTCATCATCCCTGAGATTTTCGAAATCTACTTCCCTTTGCTTATTGCACAGGACTTTCAGGATAATTTGGATGTACAGAATAAAAAGTTCAAAGATCGCATTAGCTTTATGCTAAACATCAAGAGCCTGAACCCGTTTACAAGGGTACAGGAGATAGGGCTATAGAAACGATTTTTGTATGAGTAAGAAGATAGCTTTTTTAAAGGAAGCCTTACAGAATATCAAGACGGTTGGCACCCTTACACCAAGTTCGAAAGCTGCCGCCAATAAGATGATCGAACCGATTGACTTCTCGGAGGCTGACTTTATAGTTGAGCTAGGTGCGGGAGATGGAATTGTGACCCGAACTTTGTTAGGTAGAATGAAAGCGGAGAGCACCTTGCTTTCCTTTGAGATAAACAGCAAGTTCTGCAAGCAATTGCGCAAGATTGATGATCCTCGACTAGAAGTAATTGAAGACTCGGCTTGCCAGATCGGCAAGTACCTTGAAAAGTTTGGCAGAGAGAAGGCAGATCATATTGTGTCTGCGCTTCCCTTGGTTGTGTTGCCATACGAACTTTATCAGACAGTGCTGGATCAGGTCAATGATCATTTGGATCCTAATGGCTATTTCACTCAGATCCAATACAGTCTGACCACCAGAAAAGAGCTCAAGAAGCGATTTAAGGAACTTGACACCAGATTTATTCCGGCCAATCTACCGCCGGCAGTAGTCTACGTTTGCCAGGGAAAAGCCTAATCACATATCCCATTCATTTTGACCAAGCATAATTTATGGACTTCAGTATCATTTTGAAAGGAGCTGCTATGGGTATAGCTGAAGCCATACCTGGAGTTTCCGGAGGTACCATTGCCTTTATTACCGGTATCTACGAACGTCTGCTCAACTGTATCAAAGCATTCAGCCCTTCTCTATTGGGCGAGCTGAAGAATGGCGGACTTGCAGCAGTGTGGAAGAAGACCGATATGAGTTTCCTGTTTATGCTGGCCATTGGAATGGTGGCGGGACTTGTAACGGGTATATTTGCAATTACCTATCTGCTGGAGACTTTTCCAATCCTGCTTTGGTCATTTTTCTTTGGTTTGATATTGGCTTCTTGCTTTTACATCGGCAAACAGGTAGGTCCCTGGAGGGTTGCCCAGATTCTGCTGCTGCTCTTCGGCACCGCGCTTGCCTACTACATAACGATCGCCACTCCTGCGCAGGGTTCGGAGTCTCTGCTCTATGTTTTCTTTTCTGGAATGCTGGCCATCTCCGCGTTGATGTTGCCCGGATTATCCGGAAGCTTTATTCTACTGCTTCTTGGCATGTATACCTTTATCGTTCCTACTGCCAAGAATGCGCTTACCACCATGAATCCAGATAGCCTACTCATACTGATGGTGTTCGCTTCTGGTTGTGTGGTGGGCATGCTGACTTTCTCCCATCTGCTTTCCTGGACTTTCGAGCATTACCGAAACAGCACCCTGGCCTTACTGACTGGCTTCATGCTTGGATCACTCAATAAGGTCTGGCCCTGGCAGCAAGTACTTAAAACCAAATTCAACAGTAAAGGAGAAGAAGTAGTCTCTTTCTCGCAGAGTGTACTACCCGGTACATTTGCAGACTTGCCTTCCAACTTCTTTTACGGAACCGATCCGATGTTGCTGGCTGGCCTAGCCTGCATGCTGCTTGGATTTGCTTCCGTTTTTGTATTGGAGCGACTTGGCAAACATTAGCGTATGTACGGCTTAATCGGCTATCCATTATCACACAGCTTCTCTCCTGGCTTTTTCGAGAAGAAATTTGCAAGGCTGGGACTGGAACGGGAATATCGCTTGTTTCCCCTCAAGCAGATCAAAGATTTTCCCAAACTGCTGTCAACTAATACCACGCTCCAGGGACTCAATGTCACCATCCCCTACAAACAAGCTGTCGTAACTTATTTGGATGAAGTAGATCCCGCTGCAGCGAGTATAGGGGCTGTCAACTGCATTGCGATCAGAAAAAGTAAACTAATTGGTTACAATACCGATGCCTGGGGCTTTGAATACAGTCTGCTACCCTATTTGCCAGAAGGGCAACAGCAGCGAGCCCTGATATTCGGGACGGGCGGCTCCTCAAAAGCAGTGCAATACGTTTTTGACAAACATCAAATTCCCTTCAAACAGGTTTCCCGCAATCCAAGTACAAACCAACTCAGTTATCATCAACTGAGTGTGAAGCTGCTTCAGGACTACACAATACTGGTCAATACCACGCCTGTCGGCATGCATCCGAAGGTGGAAGATTGCCTACCCGTACCCGCAAACGCTGTCACCAAGCGTCACTATCTATTTGACTTAATTTACAATCCTGGGGAGACCAAATTTCTCGAACTGGGGCGAAAATGCGGCTCCTGGTATAAGAACGGGTTGGAAATGCTGTATCTACAAGCTGAAAAAAGCTGGCATATCTGGAATTCTTGAGATTTTTTTGAACGAAAGGGCATTAATAAGCCTTGATATACTGATATTTGTACCATTAAGTCTGGCGTTAAAAGATTAACGATTGTTAGCTGTCGGATTAACACAAGTTTCAAGGTGGAAATAGGATTGATCATGCTCGGTATATCGATCATCGTTGTCCTGTTGTGGGTCAACTACATGGTCATGAGCAAAAGAGCTCCACAACAGGATCAGACGCTGATGCTAAACATGGTCAATGAACTACGCCGAGACGTACAAAGCAACAATGCAGCAGTGATGTCTGAGCTGCATCAAAATATTAACCAGCTAAGCGACCAAATAGGCCGACAACAGCAGGTTACCACCCAACAAATCTTCGAACAGTATCAACAGAATTCCGACATCATCCGTGATATCACGGATAAGCTGGTTACCATCGAAGGTACCAATAGACAAGTATTATCCTTCACGGAAGGCATGAGCAGTCTGGAAAACATATTGAAAAATCCCAAGCAAAGAGGAATTCTCGGTGAATATTTCCTGGAGACTCTGCTCGCAAATGTACTTGCGCCAGCACAGTACAAAATGCAGCACCAATTCTCCGATGGTCAGACAGTCGATGCTGCCATTTTCTTTCGAGAAAGGTTGATTCCCGTCGATTCAAAATTCAGTCTGGAAAAATATAATCAGATGGTTTCGGCAGAAGATCCTGAGAAGCAGCAACAGCTTAGTAAAGGCTTCCGTGCCGATGTAAAAAAGCGAATAGACGAGACTTCTAAATATGTAAGACCTTATGAGGGAACGACTGACTTCGCTTTTATGTTTGTACCAGCAGAGGGCATCTATTACGATCTGCTCGTCTATAATGTCCGCTCCGGTACAGCAGATGCAGTCAATATGATCGAATATGCTTTTAAAAAGCGGGTAATTATAGTTAGCCCTACTTCGTTCTACGCATATTTGGAAACCGTTTTACAGGGACTAAAGGCCCTGCAGATTGAAGAATCAGTCAAAGAAGTCATTAAGAAAGTGGAATTATTGAGCAGACATCTTGCCAGTTATGAAGAAAACTTCAATAAACTGGGTGCACAAATGGGAACGTTGGTGAACACCTACAACAAAGCCAGCCATGCCTATAAGATGATCGATAAAGACATTATGAAAATAACTGAAAACGAATCAGGAGGACAATTTGTCCCCATACCATTGGAAAAACCACGAATGGAATAATTTTTCAGGCGGTACCCTAAATTCATCTAATTGAGAACTACCCAAAACAACACTACACAAAGAACAATTACACGACAATGAAACCAAAACTAAAGAGTGTATCCTTTGAGGATACTGCTAAGGCCTTCAAGCACAAAAGCGATGAGGAGCTGAAGGCTAGCTATCGGCTGTTCTCCTGGCTTAACAGGAGATCCGTAGTGGATTTTGCCAACTGGCTTGCCTCCCTCAAATTTACCCTTGACTTACCCATTACGCAGCGCATTATCAAGTCCACGGTATTTCACCAATTCTGTGGGGGAGAAAGTATGCAAGAGTCTATGAAAGTTGTGGAGAACTTGAAGCAATATGGAGTTGATTCTTTCATGGACTATGGCGTAGAAGCCAAATCAACAGAGGAAGAATATGACAACACGGTAAAACACCTGATAGCGGCAATCAAGTATGCTGAAAAGGAAGATGCTGTTCCTGTCGTAACCAGCAAAGTAACAGGTCTAATTGATCTGGATATACTGGAAAAAATGACCTCCCGTATTGCGCTCAGCAAGGAGGAATCGGAACACCTGGACCGAGCAAGAAAAAGATTGAAGCTACTGGCTGATGCAGCTGCGGCCACCCAGGCAACCACCAAGGTGGCCATCTACTTCGATGCCGAAGAAAGCTGGCTACAGGGAGGCATCGACCTTTTGGTCGAAGAGCTGATGGAGCAGTACAATCGCGACTATCCAGTGATCTTCAACACCTTTCAGATGTATCGGCATGACCGACTTGACTACCTCAAGCAAAGCCATGAATACGCTAAGGCCAAAGGCTTTATACTTGGCGTAAAACTGGTGCGTGGTGCGTACATGGAAAAGGAAAATGAGCGTGCTGAGAAAAGAGGTGTACCGACACCCATACAAGCCTCGAAAGATGAAACCGACAGAGACTTTGACCTGGCACTGGCTTACTGCGCCAAGAATATTCAAAGCATTGCGTTCTGCTGTGCGTCACACAATGAAGCCAGCAATGCCTACCTCTGCGAATTGATCGACAAGCTTGGGATCGAAAGAGATCACCCGCACATCTACTTTTCGCAATTGTATGGCATGGGAGATCACCTCTCGTTCAACCTGGCAGATGCCCGGTACAATGTAGCCAAGTACATTCCCTATGGCCCCATCAAAGAGGTCATTCCTTATCTGTCTAGACGTGCACAGGAAAACACCTCTGCCAGCGGAAGCATGAGCAGGGAATTCAAATTGCTTAAAACGGAAATGAAAAACAGAGGCCTTGCGTGAACATTTCACCCTCAGTCAGGTAAATGGCCTCCTTGCAGCGGCCATTACCCGACTGCCTTTTAGCAACTGCTGGGTACTGGCAGAAATCCTACAGGTCAATCAGGCGGCCAGTGGACACGTATACATGGACCTGGTTGAAAAAGAAGGATCTAAGACTCTGGCCAAAATGCAAGCTGTGCTGTGGTCAGGTCGATATGCCTTTCTACGCACAAAATTCAGAGACAAGCTACCGCACTTCCTTAAGGTAGGTAGTAAGGTGCTGCTCGAAGTGAAGATCGATTTCCATAACGTGTATGGTCTCAAAATGACCATCAACGATATCGATCCGAGTGCTACCGTAGGCGAAATGGAATTGCGCAGACAGGAGACACTGGCTAAGCTGGAAAAGGGGAAATACTTTGATCGCAATAATCAAATTCCCTTGCCTGATGTTATTCAGCGCATTGCTGTCGTTAGCTCTGCACAGGCTGCCGGTTATACCGATTTCATACGTCATTTGCAGACCAACAAATATGGCTATGACATTAAGTCAAAGTTGTTTGCTGCTTCTATGCAAGGGGAATCCGCTCCAGAATCCATTAGAAAGAGCTTAGCACAAATCGCCAGTCATGCCGATCAGTTTGATGCGCTTGCCATCATTCGTGGCGGCGGTAGCAAATTCGATCTCGACTGCTTTAACGATTTCCAGCTCGCCGTTGATATTGCGGAAATGCCGCTGCCGGTGATCACGGGTATCGGTCATGAGCGTGACGATACCATTGCAGATCTGGTTTCGCATACCGCCGTGAAAACGCCCACTGCACTGGCAGATCTGGTGATTGATTCACTGTTGCATTTTGAGCAGCATCTGGTGCATGCACACCAACGCGTGATTGAGAGCACCAGAACGCTACTGCATCGACATCAGCAGCAGCTTCTGCAGCTGGCCAGTCGCTATGAGCTGGGGGCCTCCAACCTGTTGGAGCGTAAGTCGCAGCAGTTAACTACCTTGAAAGACCGTCTCATGATAGCCAGTAAAACGACCTTAAATACTGAGCGTCAGAAGCTGGGATATCTGTCAAAAATTGTCGGCTTGTTGGACATTGAAAGCACAAAACGACGTGGCTTTAGCATTAGCCGTCATAAGGGTGAACTCATCACTGATGCAGCGAGTTTGAAAAAGGGCGATGTGATCGAAACCGAAGTGCACAAGGGCACTCTTCACAGCACGATAAAAAGCATTGGCAATGGCTAAGGAAAAGAAAAAAGAAGCATACGGAGAACTGCTAAAAGAATTGCAGGAAATAGTGGCCGCCATCGAGCGTGATGAGATTCAGGTGGATCAGTTGGCCGAAAAGGTCCGACGTGCTTCTGAGATTCTTGACTTCTGCCAAAAGAAGCTTCGGGATGCGGAGGAGGAGGTTGACAAGGTGACGACTGGGGAGTAGTTTTGGGTTTTGGGTTGCTGGTGCAAAAAATAGAGTCTTTTTATTGCACAGATCTCTTGCCCAAGTCTTAACTCAAGGAGAATAGGGTATTGAGAGAGGCAGCGCCTGGGTCTTAAGTCTGGAAGATTAGGAAGCACGTAACCTTCCCCATTTGGCGCGGTGGACAGAAAGTGCAAAATAGCCCCGGGTGAAGTGGTATGAGGTAGACATCCAGCGCCAGTGGAGCCCGCTGCATGGTGGCTCGCCCTGAGGCGAGACGACAGGCAGTGTGGCGGAACAAGCTGGTGGCTGCCGAATAATAACGGAACACGGGTACACCGACAACGCGAATGAATTTGCTTCGCTCCAAATAGGAAACGTCATTATAGCCTTTGTGCCGAAACATGGAATTAGCCGCTGTCGAATCATTGGATTTGCGGACAAATGAGACGGCTTGTACTAATTGGGTTTTAGAACCACCTTCTGCTGCGTAAAATTGTACGCAGCCTCCAGGAAATCCAAAATCAATGGCCAGTCCTCCTTAGGCAGGAAGGCTTTGAGGTATTTCTTTTCCGTGTTTATCTTGAGGTAGCCCTTTTCCAGTACCGCTGTGCCGGTAAACAGTCCAGCTGAATTTGCGACGGAGGTATTGAGTGATTCCAGGCCTTCCACAGAGTAACCTTCAGGGATCTTGAGCTTCACCTCACTGCGGAAAGTTCGGGCATAGGGCATACGAATGTCCTTGCTGCGGGTCTTGCCTTCCTCGAGTATTTCCACCTGACTGCCGATCGTTTTTCCGATGTCTATCAGATAGTTGTTGCCCGCTTTTTGAATGTAGTCGACGATGTCAAATTCCTGCACGTATGCGAGCACGGGAGACTGGTGTGAGCGACCATGGGAGAGAATCTTTATGGGCTTGTAGTTCTCCACTGTCCCCTGCATTTCGGCCATGGTTTCGTCCTTCATGTAGAGGTCTCGCTCCCTGGACATTTCCTCTGCCTGTTGGTCTAACATGGCCTGATAGGCCTGCTCCCGCTTACGTTTCTTGCGGCTCTTGCGTTTCTTTTTTGGCTGCTTTGTATACTCTCTATGGTAGTCCTCCGCATAGAGCACCACCGGCCAATCGTTTTGTCGGTTGTGGCCTTTGTGTTCGATTCTTCGAATCATGTGTACCGTTTTCAGGTCTTCATCCAACGTGAGCATCTTGAACTCTTCCGTTACATTGTCTTCTGCCTCGCTGATGGGCAGTTCGAGATCGTGAAGGCCTTCGCCAAAGACGCGATAAGCATCGGCTCCTTCCATAGTATAATAGAGATCACCGGCATTGGTGTAGGCATCAAAGTTGAACAAATATTTGAAGTCGGAATCCGGGACTTCGATCAGGTAAACCAGCTCCTGATGCAGCAATAATTCTTCCAGCACACCACTGGAAACAGGCATCGCAATGATGCATTCGTGCGGCACGTTAAGGCGCTGTAGAGCCAGCTTCATGATGCTCACAAAAGTGGCGTCGGAGATGCCTTCATCCGTGAGCTCCTCTCCAAAAGCGGCTTCATCAAAGAGGAACTTGTGCCGGAAATAGTAGTAGGCCAGGGAAGCTTTTTGGCCGGGACTTTTGACCTCGGTATGCTGTCGCTCCACATAATCTACGATGTCTTTAACCACCTGTCGCATCGAGTAGTCGGGTTCCACCAATTCATCGAAGTAAGTCGAAATCTCCTTCTTGCTGATGGAAGATTTGGGAATTTGTTTGGCATCGAGGAACAAGAAAGAAAGGTCAAGCGCGAAGTCGCTGGCATATCGAAATGCCTGAAACTTGACCAGCGGCTCCGAGCGGTAAGGATAGTCCCAGAGGTCTTCCTCATAAACCGCCCGCATGGTATCTACCTGTTCAAAACATCGCTTATTTGGGCAATCTTCCACCTCCTGGATTTCTGCTGCACCGTTGTAGCTACCAAAATTGAGACAGGCCTGCTCCGGCAATTCGAATCTGATTTTCTGTTTTACCACCGGCAGATCACAGGCCATGAGCTGAGTAACTGGTTCGGAAATCTGGAAGTACTCGTTGTTGTAAGTTAGCTTGTTTCGGTAAAAAAAGTCCAAGACATCGCCTTCGGCCAGATTTGCAATTGCGTACTTAAAGTAACCCAGTTCCAGACGTTCATCCGCAGAGGTGACGACCTCCTCGGCATAGGGTATTGCGGAATCAGCTTCTACATAAGTTACTTCTCCGTCTTGCTTTTCCACCCTGATCCCCACTAAGGCATCTTGCGGAAAATGCAGTTCTGAATACTCCTCCACTGCTGCTTTGTCGAGTAATTTAACTCTTCGGCGTACCATTTCGTAGGAGTAAACCGGCTCGGCTTCGGGAACAATAAAATTGTAGAGATACAGATCGGAGAGCACCACTTTGGACTCTTCCAGCCACTGCTCCGGAACCTGGGAAAGTTCGAAATCGGCTCCACCGGCATCCCAGATCTTCTGGCGCTCTTCAGCATTGGGGTCCGCAGCGGTTTCTTGTGCCTGAAGCTGCAAAGCCAAAAGCAGACAGGAACAAAACAAAAGGAGTCGACTGAGCTTAATCATGGCGTGATTCTAATTTCGTTTCATCTTTGCTTCTAAGGGATTGAGAATCAATAACTGTCCATTTTGACTTGCTAGAAATCCGACAGATATTGATTCCCACTCCCTAAACTGAGGAGTGGCCCGGCTTATTGCTGACCATCATTGCCGTTTTAGTATTACCTTATCTTCGTATCGTTGCCTCAGTTCCCGCAGGCTTTCGTTCCAGTCGTCAAAGTTGCGGGTTCTGATTTTTCCCTCTTTTAAAGAGATCTTCTTGGTGTAGCGCACCCTACCTTCCTTCTGCTCAAATCCCAATTCAATCTCAAAATCCTCATGCTCAATCCGATAGTCTTTTGGCAAATAGCTGATATCATATCCATTGGGAATTTGCAACTCTACGTCATAAACCTCTGACATCTTATAGGGCAAAATGACATCTTCCTGTCTGCTGCTGTCGATTTGCAAAGCGGCAAAATCCTGATACAAATCCATACCAACATACAGCTCATCTCCAACCTCAATCACTTGATTGTGCAATTGAAAGTCAAAATCAATTTCAAAAGCTGCGGATCGATCTTGCAGATCGCTGGTTGAAATCTCTTTTACGATCATGTTTTTCTCATCGGTCGTTACATATGCCTTTAAGGCATCTTCCTTGTGGTTTTGCTGAATGTAGCTGTAAGCTTCATCAATCCACAACCTTGCTTCTCCATTATAAGCGAAGTCGGCTTTGCCGTCGATCTGCTTACCGTCTAAAGACAGGGATATCTTGTATTTCGAGGCATTGCTTTCCGCATCGACCTCCGGGATTCTACTCAATAAATAGTCTTCCCCATCTTCGATTAGTACCGGCCTGCCCTGAATTCGATGTGCGCAGTTGCCAAAGGCCACTGCTTTTTCGGTTGGATCCAAAAAGATGGTATCTCCGTCTAAAAACAAGGTGCAAATCATGTGATTATCAACAGCCAAAGAGGGCAGTGAATAATCATAGGCAATATGCCTGGTACCTAACCAGCTCAATCGCGCATCCATGCCTTCAAGCATCAACATTTGCTTGAGCAAGTTGGCCATTCCTTTACAGTCTCCAAAACGATCTTTGCAAACGTCCTGGGCTGCCGCCGGTTTGAAGCCGGCTATGCCTTCGTGGAATGCGATGTATCGAATATTTTCCTGGACCCAGTAGAACATTGTTTCGGCCAATTCGCGCTTGGTCAAACTATCTGCTTTGATCTGCGCCACCAATGGACGGACCGTTTCCAAATCATTATCGACAGAGCTGACCAGCGTTCGATACCAATTGTAGAGATCAGCGGTACTGCTCAATAGATTGAGTCTTTGTCCATCTGCGTTTGCATAACCCTTTGATAATACCAGAATATGTGGCAAGCTGTGCGTCGGTCCCGGAAGGTAGATGTCTTCTTTTCGTGGGGGCACATCCTGAAAGCTAAAAGTATGGATACTTGCATCTTTACTACGGTCTACGGTCTTTTTCACGTCATAGCCTTCAAAGTTTCGCTCCACCAGTTCCACATCCATCCAATCCGGAATTTCGAAACTGATGATGCGTTCAAAAATGGGCAGTGAACTCTGAAAGTATACCGAAGTGAGGTACTTAACATCCTTGATCGTCTTTTGGTGCAGCAAACCCATTCGTTCGCCTTTCTGCATGCCTTCATAAAATACCTCGCATATCTTGGAGTCAGAATGAAAGACGCCATCGCTTTGATAAGCGCTCTCAGCAGTCAGCACCTTTCGCTTCTTGCCTTTTTGATCGATTCCTCTTACATAGTCGATCTGGGTCTCATTATCGAAGAAGATCACATCTGCAAGGGTCTGATCATTTTTCAGTGACCAATACAAGTCCATAACCTGCTCCCTTACCTGTGGAGTGCCCTCCTCCTGCCTTTCAAAGGTGAAGTGATGTTTGGAAAGCAAGATCGTAAAATCCTGTTCCGGAAAAATCGCCTGCATATCTTCGACGGACATACTAGGCGCTGGGATGTTTTTGATCTTTTGCCCGTAAAGCTGGGACGAAAACATCAGTAAAAAAATCAATGGCAAGAAGCCAAGCGCCTTTGAAGCGGATTGCTTTGCAATTTTCACATTCTCCATATATATCCTGAGCCCTTTAATCCAATAGGCAATCGCATAGCCTTCCACATATACCTACTGCCTTGGGACCTAATTAATGGACAGTTTAGATGGCTTCTATTTCTGCCACTCTTCGTTGCTCGTCTGTCATGTAGCTAAGGCTATACTCCATCCTCGCGTCTCGATTGGCAAAAAGATAAGCTCACCTAACCTATCCATTAATTATGTCCCAAGGCACTACCAATAAATCAACGGATTGCTCGCTATGCATTAAGATAAACGACCAAAAGAGTGCCAAGTTGACTAAAGCGCTCCTGGAAACGGCCATCTTATGGCTGCAATTAAGTGTTTAGTAGGATTTTAGGCTAATTTTGACGCTGGAATTATCAGTCGATAATTCGTTTCTTTGTGAAATTAATCAAATACGCTTCCTGATGGTAAATTGGAAAGAAGACCTTCTCCCTCATGGACTTGTCATTCTGTTTTTCCTTGTGTGCACATTGGCCTACCTAAGCCCTTTGATGAGCGGTAAGGAGCTAAAGCAAAGCGACACCACGCAGTACAAAGGGATGGCCAAAGAGGCAAATGACTATCGGGATAACACAGGTGAGGAAGCACTGTGGACGAATTCCATGTTTGGAGGTATGCCGACCTATCAAATTTCGGCTAGAAACCCAAAAAATGTAACCAAGTGGTTCGAAAAAGGCCTGAGAAGCGTATTGCCCTTTCCCGCCAGTCACTTGTTTATCGGCATGTTGAGCTTCTATTTGCTGATGCTGGTATTGGGAGTACGGCCCTGGGTGGCAGCTATTGGCGCATTTGCTTATTCCTTTGCCACCTACAATTTCCTGATACTTGAGGCGGGGCATAATACCAAATTTGTGGCCATAAACTATATGCCCTTGGTAGGTGCTGCGGTACTTTATGCGTGGCGGAAAAACTGGATGATCGGCGCACCGCTGTTTGGACTGGCGCTGGCTATGAATATACAAGCCAACCACGTACAGATTACCTACTATTTGGGAATTGCTATTGGCATGCTCTTCCTCTTCGAGCTGTACAGAGCTGTGAAGGAAAATAATACGGGCAACTTTGGCAAAGCCACTGTGGCTATGGGTCTGGCAACCCTACTAGCTGTGGGCGCAAATGCCTCCAAACTATGGACCACCTACGAGTACAGCAAGGAGACGATTCGCGGAAAATCCGAACTCTCCAGCAATAAAGAATCTACCGGCGGATTGGATAAAGACTACGCACTGAGGTGGAGTTATGGCAAAATGGAAACCTTCACTTTGATGATTCCTCGATTCATGGGAGGAGCCTCTGGTGAAGAAATCAGCAAAAGTTCAGAGTTCTACAAAAAGACGAGAAGCAAAGTGGCGCCAGCCTACTGGGGAAGCATGCCCATGACCGGCGGTCCGGTTTATGTCGGGGCCATCATTTGCTTTTTGTTCCTGCTTGGCCTGATTGTCGTTGAGGACAATATAAAATGGTGGCTGCTAGCTGCTACGGTCTTGTCTATCTTATTGGCCTGGGGTAGAAATCTTGAGTGGTTTACAGACCTGTTCTTCTTCTATTTCCCACTGTACAACAAATTCAGGGCGGTGATGACAACACTGGTCATAGCCCAATTCACCATGCCGACGCTGGGCTTTTTGGCATTGCATAAAATCCTGAGCGGAGAGGTGTCCAGAGAAAAAGCGCTGCGCGGTCTCTATATCAGCGCGGGAATCACAGCGGGAATCTGTCTGCTGTTTGGTATTCTGGGTGGCTCCTTCTTCGACTTTAAGGGCGTGGCAGATGCTAACTATCCGAGAGAAATCACCATCATGCTCGAAGAGATGCGAGCAGGATTGTTGAGTAGTGACAGTCTTCGATCTTTTGCCTTGATTGCTGTCAGTGCCGTATTGCTTTATCTCTTCCTCAAGGAGAAAGTTACCGCACTAATTGTCACAGCAGTGATCGCCGTACTTTGCATAGGCGATCTATGGACGGTCAACCGCAGGTACTTGCAAGCCAGTGATTTCACCTCGAAAAAAGCTAACCAAAGCGTGTTCAAATATACGGCTGCTGATAAGGCGATCGAACAAGATCCGGAGCATGCCCGGGTACTCAACATGGCAGCCAATACCTTCAATGATGCGGTAACCTCTTACAAGCATCCTTCCATCGGCGGCTACCACGGAGCTAAGTTGCGAAGGTATAATGAGCTGATCGATAACCACATTGCTAAGAGCATCGCCGAGATCGGCAACTCCTTCAAAAGCAATCCCAATCCGAGCGATATCGCCATGACCATCGCCCAGCAGAATGTGCTGAAAATGCTCAATACTAAATACATCATTTATAGTCCGGATGCGCCTCCGTTTCCTAACGAAGCTGCCCTTGGCAATGCCTGGTTTGTAGATGATTTTGATGTGGTCCAAAATGCTGATGAAGAACTGGCCGCCATTAATGATGAATGGAACCCAGCAACCCAAGCCATCGTCGATCAGCGATACCAGGCGATGTTATCCGGAAAGCAGATCAACAAAGACAACAGTGGAAGCATAAAACTCGTTAACTACTCGCCAAATGTGATGACCTACGAATCGTCGGCCGCCTCTGAACAGCTGGCAGTATTTTCAGAGATCTACTACAACAGTGGCAAAGGCTGGAATGCCTATATTGACGATCAGCCAGTCGATCACTTTAGGACCAATTATGTGCTAAGGGGAATGTTTGTACCAGCAGGGAAGCACAAAGTAGAATTCCGATTCGAGCCACAGTCCTATTATATGGGCGCAAACATTTCGCTGGTTTCCGGGCTCTTATTGCTGCTGCTTGCCGCAGGCAGCTTGCTGACAGTGTTTAGAAAAGAAAAAGAAGTGTCAGCCTAATGCTGAAGATGCTCCTGGTGACCCCGGCCTACAATGAGGAAGAGTACATAGAATGCACCCTTCGATCAATGGCGGCCCAAAACTACTTACCCAAACGCTGGATAGTGGTAGACGATGGTTCGAGTGATCGCACAGCAGATATAATAGCGGACTATGCTCAGCGATATGATTGGATCACACTGGTAAGAAAGACCGAGAAGCAGGCAAGATCGATCGGCAGCAAGGTGGTAGAAACTTTCTATTTTGGTTTGGATACGGTAGACTGGAACGAATACGATATCATTGCAAAATTTGATTCGGATTTGACCTTTCCTGATAACTATCTGGAGCGGATTGCGAGCGAATTCGAGGACAACAAAAAAGCAGGAATGGTCGGTGGAGTCTGTAGCATTCTGAAAGAAGGAAAATGGCAGATTGAAACGGTAGCGGATAAGGATCATATCCGGGGTGCGCTTAAGGCCTATCGCAAGGAATTGTTCGCCCAAATGGGCGGCATACGAAGAAGTATGGGATGGGATACGGTAGACGAACTTTTAGCGGCTTATCATGGTTGGCAAGTAGTGGTTTTGCCAGAGCTGGTTGTAAAGCATCACCGGGTCACCAATCAGGAAACCGGGCAACTGAAAGCCTGCGAAAAGATGGGCAGATCTTTCCATAAGCTCGGTTACGGACCGATGATTTCGAGCATTGCCGCCCTCAAAATCGGCTTTGCAAGATCACCTAAAATTAAATCAGGCTGGGCGGCGTTTAGAGGATACCTGAAGGCGCTAATGTCCTCCGAAAGCATCGTAGTTAGCCCTGAAGAAGCTAAATTCATACGCAAGTACCGGAAACAGAGGATATTAGGTAAATTACTCGGCAAGAAATCTCAAGAATCATTATAACAAAGTTTTCCACATTACTTATCCACATTGTTAATAGTTGCTAGATCATCATCATGGACCCAAGGCTCGAATTTCTTGAAACACATAAACCAGAAGGATTAGGCATCCATATGGAGGAGAATATTGTCAAGGAAAAATCTCTGAGCTTTGACTACCTGAAATACAGGGTCATGCGTCCACTGCTCAAGCTCAACTACAATCGTTTTCGAGACAAGATTCCCAACAGCCCCTGGCTTAGTCCTGTGGCCATCGACTTCTTCGACAAGTTTCTCGATTCCGATATGATTGGCCTCGAATATGGCAGCGGTTACAGCACACAATTTTATGCCGAAAGAGTCAACAAGATTGTAGCAGTAGAGCATCACAAAGAGTGGTACCAAAAGATCAAAAGCCAACTATCCGAAATCGGTCTAAAAAATGTCGAATACAGACACATTCCTAAAGGCCAAAAAAGAAAGCTCAAGACCTCAGAACTGTTCCCACAACTTCCGGCCAGTTTTGAACTTAGCAGTCACTACCTCAAGTATTTCGAATACATCAAGCAGTATCCAAACAATTACTTCGATTTCATCATCATCGATGGAAGAGCCAGGGTTGAAAGCGGACTAAACGCGATGCCCAAATTAAAGTCTTCCGGTCTCCTGGTTCTGGATAATTCAGAGCGTGAACGTTATGCCCCGCTGGTAGAAATCCTCAGCAAATGGCCTCATGCGCACACCACCTCGGGACTCACAGACACCAGCTTTTTCATCAAACCCTGATCCAACTTGGGTGTCATCATCAGACAAAGCATCAAGAGCGTCATCATTTCCTATCTGGGAATTGCCATCGCCTTTGTCAATATGCTATTCATTTTCCCGCTCTTCCTTTCGCCAGAGGAGATCGGCCTGGTCAATGTACTCAAAGGTGCACTGGTATCCATCTTCGCAGCCATAGCCCAAATGGGCGCCATCACCACAGTCGTCAAATACTTCCCATACTTCAACAAGAAAGAAGAAGGATACGGCGGCATACTTTTCACAGGGCTAAGCATCGCGGCGGTTGGTTTCGCAATCTGTACAGCCTTCTTCCTCCTCTTCAATCAAAAAATCGTCAACTGGTTCATCGACAAATCACCCTTGCTTGTCGACTATATCTATTATGCAATACCAATAGCGGCTTGCTTCCTGCTCTTCAATGTTCTGGAGTCCTTCACCCGCTCCCTTAAGCGCATCGTAATTCCCAATCTATTTCGCGATCTCGTATTACGTATCGGTTTCGGAATCGCAGCCCTTCTCTATGGGCTGCACTTCATTTCCTTAGATGGAATGGTGCTCAGTTATGTGATCAACTTTGGTCTGATCGCCCTGCTCATGCTCCTCTACCTGGCCAGCATGGGCCAGCTCTATATCAAACCCCGAAGCACCGTTTTCAAAAGCGACTTGTTTCCGGAAATGATGAAATTCTCGCTCTTCACAGCACTGATAAGCGGCGCGGCCATCTTGCAAAACCAAATCGATATGATCATGCTGGCTTCCTGGGAGAGTCTGGCCGCCAGTGGAATTTACAGCGTAGCCTTCTACATCTGCGCGGTCATCGAAATGCCGCGCAGAGCATTGGGCCAAATCACCATCCCTGTAATTGCCGATGCCTGGAAAGACGAAAATTACCAAAAGATAGACGAACTCTACACCCGCACGGCATTGGTACAATTAGCCGCAGGCTGCCTCATCTTCCTGCTCATCTGGATCAACACCGATAGCCTGTTCGACCTCATGCCAAATGGCGATAAATACCGACCCGGCAAGTACGTCATCCTTTTCATCGGCCTCGCCAAAGTATTCGACATGATGATGGGTATCAACACCGAGATCATTGTCACATCACCCTATTACAAATGGAATCTTCCGCTCATACTATTACTCATCCTGCTCACCTTCACCAGCAACTGGATCCTCATCCCAATCTACGGATTGACCGGTGCCGCCATCGCCACAGCCATCAGCGTATTCCTGTTCAATGCCATCCGCTTTCTTTTCATCTTCTGGAAGTTTCGTTTCCAACCCTTCCAGGCCCGCACCCCGCTGCTCATTCTATTGGCCATCGCCGTCTACTTCACTCTCCAACTCGTACCCGACCTCTCCCAGCCCATACCCAATATCATCTTGCAGTCTATGCTTTGCGCTATACTGTTCGTGCTTCCCATGCTCAGCCTCAAACTGGTACCCGATGCCAATGCAGTACTAAGTAGCCTTGTTGCCAAACTAAAAAAATAAGCCGCACATCTGCAATTAGTCAATGTTCTAAAATTTGGAGCGAAGCGCTGTAGGCACGCGGAGGCAGCAGACCCGTGCTCCACTAATACTCACTACCCATCCAGCTTGTTCCTGCGCAGCCACTGCCGTCTCTTCGCATACTCAGAGCCAGCATTGGCTGGCAGTCACTAAGCTGGCTGGGCAGTTCGTTCCGTTTCGCCCGCGGCTATTTTGAGACGCATGTCCAGCGCGTAGACGGGAGGCAAAACCAAAGCGTTTAGTATATTAGCTGTCAGCAGCACGCACAAAGAGAAACATGGGTTACTACATCAGAGTACTGGGAATACGAAATAGATTGATCAACTGCGAAGCCATTTTAACTTCCCATGAAGGAATTGAAGATGTCGAAATCGAAGGTGGAACTGCTGAAGCCTGGACACAGATCGCAGTAAAGAATGCAGATGACTTGATCCTCACAGTGGAAAAAAATGTGATCGAAACTAATTCCCTTGGAGAGGAGGAATTAGAAGAATTTTCGCAAGCTATTGAAGATTGCCTACCTAAATCTGCGGCAGTTTGGTTAGACAATTACTTCGATCAGGTCAAGGTAATCTATGCTATAAGAATTCTCAGTGCAGCATACAAAAATGACAATTGGGGAATCGTTGGTTCTGTGCAGGAAGCAGTGTGGAAAGAGGTAGGAGGAATCTTACAATCAGACGGTGAAGGATTTACTAATGAGGCAGGTTATCACATACTATGGCAATTCGACAATGAGGTTGAAGGAATGTATGGGATGGCGATCCTAAATGATAGAAACGAATGGGAATCTTTCGAAATGGATTTAGGGAGCCAGGAGCATAGGAAGCTCTTCAAAAGTGGAATGAAAGTAACCAATTGAAATCGAAATGGAATTGCCACAATCCCAGCAACAAATGCCGAGATCTGCGAGGTTTTCATCCTTGCAGAACTGTTCTTCAAATCCTTTGGAGAACAAGCTAAATCAAGTAAACCTCTTTCTAGCTTTCCACACAATGTCAGCGAAGCTGTAAACCCCGAGCAAGAAATGAGTTTCTCTAAAGTGGCCGGGATAATATCTACACGGACCACGACGAGTTGTACTATAGAATATTAGTATATTGGGGATGTCAATTGAGTATCAGACCTTACAATAGGCTTAACACAAGCACACGCTGTACCTTATTTGATCGATCCCAAATTGCAGCCAAACCAAACATAGAACTTGCCAGGAAAATATACAAATAGCGTTAGAGAATTGAGATCTATAAAGAAGGAAACGGTTGTAGGGCACTTATCTCTTGGGGTAACAAATCACCAACTACTTTCACAACAAAGAGTTTCTTGGGCGAATCAATTTGACTACTTGCAAAGGCATCTTCATCATCTGCCGGAAGAATGGACGCTCATATTTGAGTATCCAATTCCAAGAAGAGCTAAGAGAATTGACTTAGTTCTACTTGCTCAAGATTTGATCATTGTCATTGAGTTTAAGGACAAAGCAAGCAAATACTACAGTGAAGCGATACGCCAAGTAGAAGATTATTCATTAGACCTCAGGGATTTTCATAAAGAATCCTTTCAAAAGAAAATAATTCCGATTGTATGGTCTTCACATGCAGATTCAGTTCAAAACCTTTTGTCCGAAAGCGAAGACTATGTAAAGCAAACAATATTCGCGAATAATAACACCCTCTCAACTGTGATCAAGGAATCAGTAGAATTTTATTCTGAGACCAAGGCCCCCATAAACTACTCCATTTGGAACAATAGCGAATACCTACCTACACCGACCATCATTGAAGCGGCACAACATATGTTTGCCGGTCAAGATGTAGCTGAAATCTCAAGGTCACATGCGGGGTCAGAAAATCTTACCGAGACGACTAACTCAGTTATAAAGGCCATAAATGAAGCAAGGGAGCACAATCAAAAAATAATCTGCTTTATAACAGGTGTGCCGGGATCAGGAAAAACATTAGCCGGATTAAAAATAGTTCACTCCATTGATGAAAATTCAGGCAAAGGAATTTTTCTCTCAGGAAACGGCCCTTTGATTAAAGTTCTATCTGAAGCATTAGCTCAAGACTATACAGAAAGAACTGGAACCCCAATAGGAGAATCAAGAAGAGAGGTCGCCTTTGTGAAGAATGTACATCATTTTTTAGACTTCTATCACAACAACGATCAAATCCCTCCCGATAAGATAGTTTTGTTTGACGAAGCGCAAAGAGCATGGAGTGCAGAACATTCCAAAAGAAAATTCAAAAGAGACTTTTCCGAAGCCGAAATGCTATTTGATATTCTAAACAGAAGTGACCACTGGGCAGCTATAGTTGCTCTGATTGGAAGTGGACAAGAGATCAACACTGGAGAAGCAGGATTAGCAGAATGGGGCAAAACGATTCGAACTAAGTACCAAGATTGGAAAATTTATGTTTCCCCAGAACTGAAAGAAGGCGTGTCAACAATTGCCAATTACAAGCTATTTGAAGAGGCGCCAGTAAATTTGTCCATAACTGAAATCCAATCCTTACACCTCAAGGTCTCCATAAGATCCTACAAAGCTAAAAGAGTATCAGACTGGGTTGAGTCAATTCTGGAGTTACGAAACGAGGAAGCAAAGCAAATATTAGAAAAAGACTTAAAAGAGTTTCCCATTTATATTACTAGAGACCTGGAGAAAGTCAAGAAGTTTTTGCAATCTAAAACAAGAGGAAGCAGAAGATCTGGCTTAGTTGCAAGCTCTGGTGCAAGAAGATTGCGACCACTTGGCCTTGATGTCACTCTGGAATTAGATGTTGTTCATTGGTTCTTAAAAGACAAGACCGACATAAGGTCATCTTCGTTCCTAGAGTTGCCCGCAACTGAATTCGCAGTTCAGGGCCTTGAACTTGATTGGGTAGGTTTATGTTGGGGTAATGACTTTAGAATGACTGCTGATGGTTGGTCATATCACGGATTTGTAGGTACAAAGTGGACTAATACTGGCAAGGAAGATAAAAAGCAATTCATCAAGAACAAGTATAGAGTCCTACTTACGAGAGCAAGAGAAGGGTTTGTCATTTTCGTACCAATAGGATCAGAATCAGATGGCACAAGAAACCCCAAACATTACGACAACACATATGATTACCTACTGAGTACTGGAATTACCGAGTTAGAGTAAGCGGTGACACTACGCGAGAGAGGCTACAGTCAAACGATAGTATCATTCTCGGACAACAAGTCGACAGCGAGCCACAGGGAATGTGCCTACAGGGGAGGGGAGTGCGGAAAGGAGGAATTCGCAGAGGAAAATCCTTTTGAGCGAGGAACTATCCCTGGCAGAGTGCGAATGGAATAGGGTTTATAACCCAGAGAGAAACGCTAAGAACAAGACTTGCAATTGATGTGGTAGCATGGGAAGAGACTCAACCAATAACGATTGAGTCTCTCTTTTGAACTACCAAAAGGCACAACTAGGAAACTTGAATCATGTTTGGATCGGCGGACTAGATTCCATGCTAAAGGGACAGACAAGCGAGACTGCCACAGCTTTTGCAGAGTCTGGGGAAAATCATTGATTAGGTAAATATTGACAATACTATCGGAATAGAGAAGCCCTATAGAGATGATCTATAGGGCTTTTTCGCTTGAAGAGAAGGATTATGATACACACAATAGCTATAATTCCTTCTCCTTCCATTGATACACCTAAGAAGCTGATCTTGAGCCTCCCGTTCAGTGCTTGTAAAATTTTTTCAATCACTACATAAAGTTAATTTTGGTCTCGTCTTTAGCGAGTTTATTTATCATTATTGCTCACTAAACATTGACTGACGCCATGCGATTTTGTGTAATATACGAAACTTATATTGCAGTTATTGAGGAAAAATGAAAAAGATGGACATAAAACGTCTACGTTTTTTTCAGAGCACAATAAGGTATGAAACTAACTAATAAACGGAACTTTCAAGCTGGCAAATGTACCTGTTGCAGGCGTTGGTGTTCTCCTTCTTATAAACAATGGGGGGTTCAAGTTTCGCCCCTAGGGTAGAGGGGAGGCTTTTGGTAGAGCAGTTGAAATCGCTGGATTATCGTGCTAGGAATGCTCGTAAGATTACGACTTTGGGGGATAATGAGTTGTATGGGCAGGTGGTGCGGGTTGTGAATGCTTTGATTGTGGGGTGAGGTGGAAAAGAAAAAGCTTCTGGGTTCAACAGAAGCTTTTCAGAGATAAAGATGTGCTGACCAAAGCAGGGATTGTGAAAACGCTCAACGATCCGGCAGGTGGTACAGGTGGAATGCTGACGGTGGAGGATGAATATGTACGGGAGCTGAATCCAGAAGCGAGCTTTCAATTGTTTGGACAGGAGATCAACCCTGAGTCCTATGCCATCTTCAGGGCGGATATGCAGATCAAAGGACAGTACGCAGACAACGTGAAGTTTGGAAATAGCTTCACGAAGGATGGACTGGACAACCATCAGTTTGATTACATGCTTTCGAATCCTCCTTTTGGGGTGTCCTGGAAGAAGGTGGAAAAAGAGATCAAATCAGAGCACACGGATTCAGGATTCGGTGGTCGCTTTGGTGCGGGGTTGCCTCGTGTGAGTGATGGATCATTGCTCTTTTTGCAGCATATGATGTCCAAAATGAAGCAGGTTGAGCAGGGTACCCGACTGGCCATTGTCTTTAATGGCTCTCCGGTCTTTAACGGATCAGCTGGAAGTGGGGAAAGTGAGGTGCGACGCTGGATCATCGAAAATGATATGCTGGAAGCGATCATAGCGATGCCGGATCAGCTGTTTT